>JBNKVZ010000090.1:0-17763 GCA_050299455.1 Thalassospira sp. | reverse complement strand
CCTGCAGCCCCCTCGATCCGTCCTTGCAAATTCAGTGAATAGCCATCGACCCGCACTGTTTGGATTTGCGCGATCAGGGCATCGACATCAACATCATCATGGCTTCGGGCAAGTGTCGCGCAATACGCCTTAAGCTCCGCCTCCGGCAACCCCGCCAGCAACACCTGACCGGTTGCAACATGGGCAGCAATGCGCGCCACCGAGATATCACGGTCATAACGTATTTCACGCGCGGGCAGCATCTTGTTGAGATATCGCACCTGCTGTGCATCATCGAAAACGCCAATGAACCCGGTTTCATCCGTCAATCGAACCGCTTCGCGCAGGCTGCATTCGACAAGGCGCAAAACCGTCCCCCAGGCACGACGATCGGCACTGGCTTCGCCGGGCAAACGGCGCATGTGGTACAGACCGGCATCATCGCGCATCACATATCCGTTTTGCACCAATGTGCGCAAAAGCATAAGCGCACTGCTTTTGGGCAAATCCAGATCAGCGACAACATCGGTCAAAGTGCGACCGGCAGACTGGCACGCCAGCCATTCAATCACTTCAAGGATGCGTTCCGCCCCGCGACCGGTCATGTTTCCTCCGCACCTGCCCTGTATCAGCGTTGTATCTGTGTTGTATCAGGTTGTTCAGTATTTTGAACTGGTTCATTATTATGAATAAAGCTTGGAACCGACCTTATAAACTGTCAAGGGAAAGCTGTTTATCAACCAAAACGTGCTGCAGCACACAAAATCGGTCAAACCGTAAGTCTATATTTTTCAAATACTTACAATCTTCCCTGACAAATTTATTCGCATATGCGGCAATTTTCTCCTGTTTTTGCCACAATTTACACTCGACTCTTCAAAAAGACTCGACTAGCGTTTGCTTAATCGATTAATCATCGTTTATTCAAACGTTCCATTCGAGAAGCAAATGGCTGGCAAGCGGACAGGACCAAATCTGACCAAAATAGGCGAGGCCCTTGGGGTATCATCTGCCACCGTGTCCAATGCCCTGTCGGGCAAGGGCCGGGTATCGGCGGATTTGGTCAAAAAAATTCGCAAAAAGGCCAGCGAAATGGGCTATGTCCCCAGCCGAGCGGGCCGGGCATTGCGCACCGGGCGTTCCGGGGTTTTGGGGCTTGTTTTGCCCGATATTGCCAACCCGATTTTCCCGCAAATTGCCCAGGCAATGGAACGTGCAGCTGCGGCAAATGATTATGGCGTTCTGATTGCCGATTCCCGCGACGAAGTCACCACCCAGACCGATGCCATTGGCCGCCTGATCGAGGGCGGTGTGGACGGGCTGATTGTTATTCCGCGCCGTGGCACACGCATTGGCACGGTGGGTTGTCCTGTCGCCATGATCGATACCCCCTCAACCCCTGGCAATACCGTCTCGGCCGATCACTGGGAGGCAGGGGAACAAGTTGCCCGCCATCTGATGGCGCTGGGCCACAAAAACATCATGCTGCTGGGGAACGACCCGGCCTCCAATGTGCAAAATGACCGCATTGGTGGCATGAAAGCCGCCTTTAACCGCGATATTACCTGCGAGACAGTCTGGCTACAGCCCCTTTTGCAACGGGATGGTGCCGCGGCATCGTTAAACCTGTCGGCACGGGTGGCAAAGGGTGTTAGCGCCATTGCCACAGTATCGGACCTTTTGGCCCTGCGGGTTCTGACCGAACTTCAAACCGCCGGTTTTCAGGTCCCCGCCCAGGTCAGCGTGACCGGCTTTGACGATTTGATTTTTTCACCGGTTGTCAGCCCGGCCCTCACCACTGTACGCATGAATATGATACAAATTGCCAATATCGCGGTTGCCGCACTGATTGACGAAATTACAGGCAATCGCGATCCGAAACCCAAAACATCCGTGCAAAAAAAACGAACGGTCCCTGATACCGTCATGGCTGATACGTCCAGGGTTCCGATGGAACTGATCATTCGGTCTTCCACCGGCCCGGCCCCAATTGACCAAACAAACCATTCCAATGGAGAGACGTTGTGAAAAAACTGCTGCTGGCTTCATGTGCGCTGATGCTTTCGCTTAGTGCGGCACAGGCCGACGAAAACAAACTGACAATTTCCGTATATGGCTTTGCCCAGGATGCGTTTAACAAAATCCTGTATAAACCGTTCGAGGAAAAATGCGGTTGTGAACTGGTTGTCGAAACCGGCAACTCGGTCGAACGCCTTGCCAAAATGGAAGCCAACAAGGACCATCCGGTTGTTGATCTGGCTGTCATGACCACGCAGGATGCCCTTGCCGCCCACCGCAAGGACCTGACCGACACCATCGACACCTCCAAGCTGAAAAACTTTGACAAGCTTTATGACATTGCCAAAGACCCCAACGGCGATGGTCACAGCCTTGGTTACACTTTTTACAGCACCTCGATTGCCTATCGGTCCGACAAGGTTGACATTACGTCGTGGAAAGACCTTTTGTCAGACAAACTTGCCGGCCATGTCGCCCTGCCCAACATCACCACCAGCCAGGGCCCGCTGGTTCTTTACATGCTGGGCAAGGCCATGGGCGATGACGATGTCAGCCTGAAGGCCCCGATCGAGGAAGTTGGCAAGCACAAAGACGGTATCGTTACCTTCTATGTCCGTTCGTCCCAGCTGGTGCAGTTGATGCAGCAAGAAGAAATCTGGGCAGCGCCGATTGGCCGTTTCGCCTGGAAAGGCTTTTCCAAAATGGACCTGCCGATCAAATGGGCCACCCCGAAAGAAGGCCAGTCTGGCGGCATGAATGTGATGGTCCTGACCAAAGGCAGCAAACATCGTGATCTTGCCATGCAGTTCATGGATTTCTGGCTGTCGACCGATATTCAAACCAAACTTGCCGAAGGCCTGGTCGATAGCCCGGCCAATAAAGAGGTCAAGGTTTCCAAAGACGTTGCGGAAAACCTGACCTATGGCGCCGATACCGTCGCCAACCTGCATTTGATCCCGTCGGATGTCATGATTGACCATCGTGATGCCTGGCTGGAACTCTGGAACGAAAAAGTCGGTCAGTAATCATCGGGTGGCAGGGGCCTTATGGCGCCCTGCCAAATCCCGGAACTGTCCGCGAAATACCGAATAGATCCAGGCACCCGTCGCACCACCCGGCGGGCGTCTCATGACCCATCCCCACAGAGCACCCAATATGTTTCAAAACCGGGCCGAAGCCATTGCACTGGTCCTGCCTGCCGCCGTTTTTGCCGGAGCCGTTTTTCTGGTTCCCGTCCTTATCCTTCTATCGGAAGGGTTCCACACGGCGGATGGCTGGTCTATCCAGGCCTATATTGATTTCTTTTCCCATTCGCTTAATCAGGCGGTGTTTTTGCGCACCCTGAAACTGGCGGCAATGGTCACAGCGGCGGCTGCCGTTATTGGCTATGCCGCGGCCTTTGCCATTGTCAACCTGCCCGCCAAGGGCAAAGGCCGTGTCACGGGCCTGGTTGTTCTGCCCCTTATGATTTCACCCGTCGCCCGGACCTATGCCTGGCTGGTCATTTTGGGGCGTACCGGTTTCGTCAACAAGGCGCTGGTTGCCGTGGGACTTAGCGACGAACCGATCCGGTTTCTGTTTACCGAAACCGCCGTTTTCATTGGTTTATTGCAATTGTTTTTGCCGCTCATGATCATTTCCCTGATCAGCGCGCTGGAAAACATGCCGCGTGATGCGGTGCCCGCCGCCCGGGTGCTGGGCGCAAACTGGTTACAGGTTTTTACCCGCGTGATTTTGCCGCTCACCCGCGAAGGGCTGGTCATTGGCGGCACCCTGGTCTTTACCGGTTCCATGACCGCCTATATCACCCCGGCCATTCTGGGCGGGTCCAAGGTTTTGATGCTGGAAACCCTGATGTATCAGCGCGTCACGGTTGCCAATGATTTTGTATCGGCCAGTGTGATCGCCCTGATACTGATCGTCATGGCCTTTTCGGCAAACCTGCTGCTCAAACGGCTGGCAACGGCGAGGAACAAGAAATGACATCACGCCTGTTTTCCCCCATCGTTTTGCTCCTCGTGCTGGCCTTTTTGATTGGCCCCTTTGCCATTATCATTGCAGCCTCGCTTTCCGCGGGTGAAACCCTTGCCTTTCCGCCGCAAGGCCTGTCGCTGCGCTGGGTGTTCAAGGTTTTTGAAATCGAAAGCTTCCGTCAAAGCTTTGGCATTTCCATGTTTCTCGCAATTGGCGGCACGTTCATGGCGCTATTGCTTGGCGTACCGGCAAGTTATGCGCTGTCGCGCTACAAGGTGCCGGGGGCGGAAACCATCCGGACCATCGTCTCGTCCCCCATCATTGTGCCCGGCATTATCGTTGGTTTGGCGTTGCTGCGTTATTTTGTCGTGCCATTTAACACCGGCATTCTGTTTGCGTTATTTGTCGCCCATACCGCGCTTATTTTGCCCTATGCGGTGCGCGTGGTTTCCGCCAGCCTGACCAATTTGCGCTCCGACATCGAAGAAGCCGCAGTTTTGTTGGGGGCGTCGCGCCTGGGCGCGTTTTTCCGCGTGGTCCTGCCCAATATTCGCGGTGGTATTCTGGCGGCCTTCATTCTGGGGTTTGTCACCAGTTTTAACCAGGTGCCTGTGTCGCTGTTTTTATCCGGGCCCGGTGTGCGCACCCTGCCCATTGATATGCTGGCCTATATGGAAATCACTTACGACCCGTCGGTCGCCGCCCTGTCGGCACTGCTGGCGTTCATGTCGCTGGGTATTGTGTTTCTGGCCGAACGTTTCCTAGGATTTTCCCGCTATGTCTGATGCAAAATTTCTCAGCCTTGAAAAACTGACCCTGTCTTACGGTAAAAACGTTGCCGTGCCGGAAATGGACCTGGATATTGGCAAGGGCGAACTGGTCGCCCTGCTTGGCCCGTCGGGCTGTGGTAAAACCACCACCATGCGGGCCATTGCCGGGTTATTAAGCCCGTCATCGGGCACCATCCGCCTGGATGGCACCGATATTACCCGCACCCCGGCCAATAAACGCCCGGTCGGGCTGGTGTTTCAGTCCTATGCGCTGTTTCCGCATCTCAACGTTTATGAAAATGTGGCCTTTGGCCTGCGTTTGATGGGCGTTAAAGGCAATGAACTTGAAACGCGCGTGCAGCAGGGCCTGAATACCGTTGGCCTTGAAAAATTCACCACCCGCAAACCAGCCGAACTTTCCGGCGGGCAGCAACAGCGCGTTTCGCTTGCCCGGTCGATGGTAATGGAACCCAAGGTCCTGTTGCTGGATGAACCATTATCCAACCTTGATGCCCGCCTGCGCCTTGAAATGCGCACCGAATTGCAGCGTGTGCAAAAGGAAAGTGGTGTGACGATGATTTTCGTCACCCATGACCAGGTCGAAGCCCTGGCAATGGCCGACCGCATCATTGTGATGAAAGACGGATTGATCGAACAGATCGGCACGCCTGAAGAAATTTATAATCACCCGGTTTCGGATTTTGTCGCCGATTTTGTCGGTTTTGAAAATGTCTTTGCCCTGCAAAACGGTATGCTGAAAACCGGCGACCAGGAAATTGACCTGCACGGCACGGTGCCGCCCCATACCAAGGGCCTTGCCTGGCGACCAGGCACCATCACGCTGGGGTCCGGCCCCTATCGCGGGCAGGTGCGCGGCACGTCCTTTGCCGGTGGCACCCGTGAATATCTGCTTGATACGCCGTTAGGCCAGATCAAGGCCGAATGCGATGCCAGCCTGCCGGTTCATACCTTTGGCAGCGACGTTGCCTTTGATTTGCGCGTGGAAAAAGCCGCCCCGTTAGCACGTTTCGGGGGGCTGTAATGGGGATCTGGATTGACACCGACATGGGATTTGACGACATCGCCGCGGTGCTATGCGTCATCCACGGTGGCAAGACAATTGATGGCATGTCACTGGTGGCGGGCAACAGCCCCTTGCCACAAGTGGCAAGCAATGCCGCTGCCTCGGCCCAGCTGTTTGACTGGCAATTCCCCATTCACAAGGGGCGCGAATGTGCAACATTGGGCACGCTTGAAACGGCAGAACGCATCATGGGGCCAACCGGTATGTTGTCCGTTGGCAAAACCCTGCCCGATGCACCATTAAAGCCGTCCCAACCCGCCTTTGATGCCCTGTGTGACTGGCTGGAAAAGCCTGCCACTGCCGAGGCCGGGGCGGGGGATGAACGCCACATCCTTGCCCTGGGGCCGCTTGGCAATATTGCCGCCCTGTTGCTGGCCCGGCCTGACCTTGCCACGAAAATTGACCAAATCACCTGGATGGGCGGGGCCGTCAGCCTGGGCAATCACACGGCATCGGCGGAATATAATGCCTTTGCCGACCCTGAAGCCCTGGCCATTGTATTGGCCCATCGCGTGCCCTTTCGCATGGTGGACCTCGATTTATGCCGGCAGGTTTTGGCAAGGCCCGATGATGTTGCCCCCCTTCGCGCAGCGGGGGGCAAAAATGCGGCCCTGCTGGCCGATCTGACGGAAGGTTACATCAATATCGGCCTGACACGGGGCCGCAAGGCCATGGCCCTGTTTGATCCCTGTGCCGCCATCGCGCTTACCGGCAATGATGTCATCGAATTTGCCCCGGCCCATATCACCGTTGATTTGAATAGCGGCCCGTCGCGCGGGCGGACCATTGTTGATCCCAGGCCCTCATCGCCCAAGAACGGCGCCTATGCGGTGCAGGTCAATGCCACTCTCGCCCGCGACATGATTTTTAGCGCCCTGCAAGCAGAAGCAAAAAAATGAACACCAGAACCAGTGAACCCGCCGACCTGAACAATGAAGCCCTGCGCACCCGCGCCATTGCCGCCGCACGGGGCGATGCCCCCTTTGATGTGCTGATCATGGGCGGGAATGTGGTCGATATGGTCACAAGTGAAATGCGCGCTGCCGATATCGGCCTGATTGGCCCCATGATCGCCAGTGTCCATACACCCGGCCAGTTTAACCAGGCAAAACAAACAATTGATGCCACCGGAAAGTACATTACCCCGGGGCTGATCGACACGCATTTACATGTCGAAAGTTCGATGGTGACACCGGCAATCTATGCCGAAACCGTTGTGCCGCGCGGTGTAACCACCATTGTTTGGGACCCGCACGAATTGGGCAATGTGCTGGGCAAAGACGGGGTTAAATGGGCCGTTGATGCCACCCGCAACCTGCCCCTGCGCGCGCTGGTCCTGGCACCGTCCTGCGTTCCTGCCGCACCGGGGCTGGAAATTTCGGGCGCGGATTTTGACGGCTCTGCCCTGGCCGATATTTTAAGCTGGCCAGGCATTGCCGGTTTGGCCGAAGTCATGAATATGCGCGGCGTGATCAACCGGACCGATCGCATGACACATATCATGCAGGCCGGGCTGGCATCGAACAAAATGATTTGCGGTCATGCCCGGGGCCTGACGGGCAAGGACCTGCAATGCTTTATGACCGCCGGTGTCAGTTCGGATCATGAACTGACCTCGAACGAAGATTTGATGGAAAAACTGCGTGCCGGCATCCATGTTGAAATGCGCGGATCACACGATCATCTTCTGCCGGGCTTTGTTCAAACCCTGAATGAACTGGGTTTCATGCCCCAAACATTATCGCTGTGTACAGATGATGTTTTCCCCGATGATTTGGCCCATAAAGGCGGCCTGGATGATGTGGTGCGCCGGCTGGTGTCCTACGGTATGCCCGCCATTTGGGCCTTGCGCGCGGCAACCCTGAATGCCGCCTCGCGCCTGGGGCGCAATGATTTGGGGCTGATTGCGGCGGGCAGACGCGCCGATATTGTCCTTTTCAATGATCTGGAAGATTTTCCCGCCAGCCATGTTTTTACCAACGGCAAGCTGGTTGCCAATAACGGCACCATCTGTGAATCTGCCGCAGCCAAAGACCCCAGCGCCTTGCACAACACCATGAAAATCGCGGCCCTTTCCGCCGATGATTTTCGCATCCGTGCCGAAGGTACAAAAGTACGCCTTGCCACCATTGACCAACCGCGATTTACCCGTTGGGGTCAATTGACGGCATCGGTCGAAAACGGCTTTGTCATCCCGCCAGAAGAAGCAACCCTGATCGCGGTGGCCCACCGCCACGGCAAAGCCGACAGCCAACCCCGTATTGGCCTGCTGACCGGTTGGGGCAAATGGCGCGGGGCGGTATGTAGCAGCGTTTCGCATGACAGCCACAACCTGACGGTTTTTGGCGGCAATGCCGAGGACATGGCCGTCGCCGCCAATACCGTGATCGAGGCGGGGGGCGGCATGGCCGTTGCCTCCAACGGCAAAATAGATGCCCTTTTGCCGCTTCCCCTTTGCGGGTTGCTGTCTGAATCATCGATGCAGGAAACCGCCGATCAATTTGCTGCCATCCGCACCGCAACCGACCAGATTGTGGACTGGAACCCGCCTTACCTGGTTTTCAAGGCCCTGTTTGGCGCCACACTGGCCTGCAATGTCGGCCCGCACCAAACCGACCGGGGCATTGCCGATGTTCTAAGCGATACCGTCCTGGAAACACCGGTTCTGGAAATTCTGGATTAAAACCTATTGGGCTATGGCGCATGACCCGCCATAGCCCAAACCCTGTATGATCAGGCAATATCTATTTTATATAAAACCGCATCGACACGGTCTGTCAGGCGGTCATACAGGCGCTGGGCACCAATATTATCCCCCGCGGTTAACCAATATAAACGGCCCCAATCCTGCTGTTTGGCTGTCTTGGTCAGGGCGTCCATCATCTGGCTGCCAATCCCCTTGCCCCGTTGCGCATCCGATACCCAAAAATCTTCCAAATAGGCCACATTGCGCAGGGAAAAGGTATGGGGGTGGACAATGATATGTGCCAGCCCCACCACGGCGTCATTCCCCTGCCCAGTCTGCCCGGTCTTTTCCAGTGCCAGCCATGCCTGCATGGGATGATCCGGGTCCAGAATGCGCTGCCATAATGTATCGATCACGTCATCTGTCATATCTGGCGCGCCAAAACTCGCAATATTCTGGCGCCATAACGCCTCCCACCCGGCCTGGTGGGACGGTTCTGCCTGCAAAATTTCAATCATTTTTCTGTTCCGCTGTCGCCGTTCGCACAGATCCTGGCACGGAATGGGCAAAGTACCACTCCGTCACCCGTGCAACACAAGGCGTTATAAATCGGACATGACAAAAGGCGAAAGGCCCGATCACGTCAACATAATATCAACCGGAACAGAGGATTATTTACCTGACAGGAAAACCCAAAAACCTGTATCGAAATGTGCCTGTTTGTGGCGCCTCAACTTTCGGTAAAGGCGTTTTTCTTGACCTTGACCACGGGTTCAACAAAATAGTTCAAAACGGTTTTGCTGCCGGTCAGAATATTGATTTCCGCAATCATGCCCGGAACAATATCCAACGGTTTGCCGCTGGCATCGGTTAACCGCGAGAAAACCCGTACCACCACCGGATAAACCGGCTCTTTGGTTTCGGGCAGTTCAATAGCATCGGCACCAATGGTGGAAAGTTCCCCATCGAGTGATCCATAACGGGCAAAGTCATAGGCCGTCAGCTTGACCTTGACCCGCTGGCCGGGATGCAAAAAGCCGATATCGGCCGGTTTAATATGGGCTTCGACCAGAAAATCATCATCGACAGGCACAATTTCGACCAGGGATTCCCCAGGCTGTGTCACCCCGCCAATGGTGGTTTTCAAAATCTGGTTCACAATCCCATCCACCGGCGAACGGATTTCAGAGCGATCCACCCGGCTGGCATAGGCCGGCAGGCTTTCTTCAAGTTCGGCCAGTTCGGCGGTTACCGTTGAAAGTTCCTGCAATGCCTCCTTGCGGAAGGTTTCGTGCATGGTTTTGAAACGCTCGGCAATTTCGGCCAGGGCCAGGTTTAACCGTTCGATGCGGATTTTGGATGTCTGCTGTTTTCCCTGCAATTCAGCATGGGTTCGCTGTAATTGAATAAGCGACAATTTCGGCTCGATCCCGCGTTCCACCAGCGGCTGAATCATACTGATTTCCGACTGAGAAAGCTCAAGCCCGACATTGGCGGTCTCAAGCTCGCTTTGCGCTTCGCCCCGTTCCTTGATTTTCTGGCGTTTTTGCTGTTCCAGTACCGCAAGTTCAGACGCCAGTTCAGACCGGCGACCTTCAAAAAGGCGTTGCTGGGTTAGGGTAACAGCCGGGGCACTCTCGGCAAGGCCGGGCGAAAATTTAAGTTCCGCGCCCTTGATTTCAGCGGTTAATCGTTCAATTTGCGCCTGAAGGGCAAATTTCTTTTGTTCAAGCTGGTTATATTCACTTTGTGAGGCGGTGGTATCCAACACCAACAGCACATCGCCACGATGTACCCGCTGTCCTTCATGCACCAGCATATCCTTGATCATGCCGCCATGCATGGTTTGCACCTTTTGCAAATCCTGCGACGAAATAATTTTGCCCGACCCGCGTGTTACCTCGTCAACCTCGGCAAAGGCGGCCCAGCTGATCATGCTGGCAACAAAAAGACCAATAACCGCTAGCAAAGCCCAGCCAGAGAAAATGGATTTCCGACCATTAATCTGGCGAATGATCGTGGCATTCAGGTCACGGTTTTTCATGACCATCCTCCTGTTCTTCGCGCCGTATAACGGGGTCAGTTGCCTTTATCTGCGCAGCATCCAGTTCTGCTGCACTATGGCGCACAATTCTGGCAACCGGCTGCCCGGTGCGGGTTTTTGAAAAACGCCTTATTGCTGCTACCCCCGCCTTGGGCAGTTGCTCGCTTTGGCTTTGGCTTTCACTTTTTGCGCCTGCATCAGATGCGTTTTCGCCTGCCTGATTTTGCACATGGTCGCGTTCAGGGTCAGACGTTGGGTCAGGTGCCGGTTCGGGCGTGATTGTGCCCGTATCGCTACCAGTCGCATTGGGTGTCGGGGGTGTCGGGGCCTTTTTATTTACAATCGATTTGGGCCCCCGCGCCACCACCGCCCCGCCCTCAAGGACCAGCACCGTATCAACAAGGTCCAGCATACTGGGCCGATGGGTGACAACCAGAATGGTTTGATCCTTGGCTTCCTCGCGCAGCCGGTTCACCACCAATTGTTCGGTTTGCATATCCATCATGCTGGTCGGTTCATCCATCAGCAAAACCGGCGGCGCACCGACCAGCCCGCGTGCCAGCGAAATGGATTGCCGCTGCCCGCCCGAAAGGCCCTCGCCGCGTTCCTGTATCATCAGATCATAGCCGCTGGGATGACGGCTGATAAAATCATGCGCACCCGACAGGCTTGCCGCGCGCAAAATTTCCGTATCATTCGGGCGATAGGCGCCAACGGCAATATTCTGTTTTACCGTGCCCGAAAACAGCCACGCATCCTGCAATACCGACGAGATATTGGCCCGCAAATCCGCCGGATCAATCTGGCGAATATCGGTGCCGTCAATCAGGATGGAGCCACTATCGGGCTCGTAAAGGCCCAGCATCAGGCGCAAGATCGTACTTTTGCCCGACCCGATGCGCCCCAGAATAGCAATTTTCTCGCCCGGCTCGATCACAAAGGAAACATCGCGCAGGGCCGCCACATTCTGGCCGGGATAGGCAAAATTCACATTCTGAAATTCAATCCGCCCCGCAAGGCGCGGCCGCGACAGATAATGCCGCCCATCCTGCCGTTCGGTGGATTGTTTCATCAATCCATTCAGGTTGCGGTAAGATGTCCGCACCTGGTTAAGCCGTGTCAGCGTTTGCGCAATCTGTCCCAACGGGGCCAATGCCCGCCCCACCAGGATCACCGACCCGACAAGCGCCCCCATCGACGTTTCGCCCGCGGCAATCAAAAACACGCCAAAAACAACAATGCCGATTTGCGAAATCTGCTGTGCCGATGCCGTCATATTCACCACCATATGCGAAATACGGCGGCTGCGCGCGCCAACCCCGGCCTGGAATTTCAGGCTGTCTTTCCAGCGTTGGCGCATGAGACGGGCCGCACCGGATGTTTTCACCGTTTCCAGCCCGGAAATGGTTTCAACCAGCACCCCTTGCTTGGTTTGTCCTTCTTCAAAGGCGGACTGGGCATAGCGGGCAAGAATGGGCTGCACGGCAATACCCAGGATAATGATGGTTGGCACCGCAATGGCCGGCACCAGCACCAACGGCCCGCCAATGCCATAAATGACAAACAGAAATAAAACGATAAACGGAATATCCACCAGCGCGACCAGCGAGGCAGATGTGAAAAATTCGCGCAATGTTTCAAATTCGCGCAGGGTATTGGCAAAGGCGCCCGATGACCCGCGCCGATCCTTCATTTGCATTTCCAGCAAATGATCAAAAATCTCGCTGCCAATTTCCTGATCGGCCTTTATGCCCGCCCGGTCAATAAAATGGGCGCGCAACATTTTGATGATAAAATCAAAACAGATGGCAAAGCCCACACCCACGGTCATCGCAATCAAGGAATCAATCGCCTCATTCGGCAGGATGCGGTCATACACCACCATCGTAAATAGCGACACGGTCAGGCTTAAAAAGTTGGTCAGGGCGGCAGCAACAATAACCTGAAAATAGATCGACTTGTTCTTGCCAAGGGCGGACCAGAACCAGTGCCGACCCCGCTTTGCCAATTGATGGTCAACATGCTGGCTTTCGCGAAAATAAGGCCGCACGGCAATGCCAAGGCCACTGAAAACCCCGCGCAAATCAGCAACCGACATAATCACCGGCGCATCGCCATAATCAGGGTCATACACCGCCAGCTTGTGCGGGCCTTCCCGGCTGACAATCACCACAACCTTGCCATCTTCCAGAAAGGCGGCAACCGGCAGGGTTGTGTGGTTCAGGGTTTCAAGTTTCACATCCCCGGCAATACAGGCCAAGCCCACCTTGCGCGCCATTTCGGCAAAACTTGCTGGCCCACTTTCCGACATGCCATCGGCCAGATTGCGAAAATGGTTCAAAGTCACCGACATCTCGTAATGTCGGCACAAATAAACCAGGCATTGCTCCGCATAATCGATCCGGTTTTGGGGGCTATCATCCTGCTTTTGCGTTGTATCTGATCTGGCTGCACCGGCCTTTACCACCCCGTTTACATTTTGCTGATCCGCGGTCAAATCGCCTTTGGGTGACGGATGATGTGATGCGTGCTGATCGGTGGCCTCGGGGGGTGTCGTACCCGTTACCGGCTTCAAACGACCAAGGGGATGAAGGGAATGGTTCATTTCGCCTCCCAGCCAAAATCATCAAGGTCAAAACGGGGCAGAAGCTCCCCGGTGAGGGACAACAGCACATATCGCGACAGATCCGCCATGATGCGGGCATCTATCAACAACGATGCGGTCTGGTAAAATTCGCGCTGACTATCAAGCACATCCACCAGGTCACGCCGCCCAATCGAAAACAGGTCAAGATAGGTCAGGAAGGTTTCTTTCTCGGCCCGTGCGGCCAAGGACAGGGCATGAAGGCGCTGTTCGCGTGTGGCAATATCGCTAAGCGAACTGGCGATTTGGCGTTCCAGTTCCAACCGCGCCTGACGTTCGCGTTCTTGGGCCTGTGAAAGGCGGTTAGACGCCCGGCTTTCGCGGGCCCGGTCACTGCCGCCATCAAAAAGATTATAGCTAAATCGCACAAAGAACCGCATTTCATTATCGCTGGCGCGCGGTTCGGACAGATCATATTGTCGCCCTTCAACAACCACCGAAACCTTGGGATACCAGGCCGCCTTGCTGGCATCATATTCAAAGGACGCGGCCCGTGTGCTGGCTTCGCTTTGCGCCAGGGTCGGGTTATGGCCCAGGGCATATTGCAAGGCGGTTTCGGCATTTTCGGGAATAGCGGGAATATAATCCGGTCGTTCACCATGGGTTGGCGCATGACCAAACAATTCCTTGTAACTGGCGCGCATGCGGTCCAGTTCACCTCTCAGTTCGGTCAAATTGGCATTTGCCTCGGCAAGGCGGCCTTCGGTGCGATAGACATCGGCCGTCGTTCCGGCACCCCCAGCGGCACGGTCATTGACACTTTTGAAAATCAGTTCGTGCCGGTCACGATTATCAATTGCCAACAACACCTTGGTTTGCAGGCGGACAATGTCAAAATAGGCCGAAATCGCCCGCAGACAAAATTGCTGAACATTTTCACGTGCGGCCTGTTTGCTGCCGGTAACATTTTCACGGGCCGCATCAATACGGTTAAAGGTTGCCCCCGCATCATATATAAGCTGGCTGACCGACAATACCCCATCGGGGTCATTATCCGCCGCAGTCCTGTTATCGGCCCGCGAAACGTTATATCCCCCCTCCAGGGCAAAATCGACCTGGGGGTAAAGGGCACCATCCGCCTCATCAAGGTCATCCGTCGCCTGGCGGGCCCCATAAACCGTACTTTTGATCGACGGATGTGTTCTGACGGCTTGGCGGATCTTGGCAATAAACCCTTCCGCGTCCGTTGTTGCCCCCACCGCCTGTGAAGATGTTGAAGGATCAATGGGCAAGACAGGCGATTGATCCGTTTTGCCCTCACGGTTTGTTTTGACATGGTCGGTTTGCGTTAAAAACCGGGTCACCAGCCGCTCGGACCCGTTCATGCTTTTGGCGATTTCACGAAATAACGGGGTCATCGCCGTTGACGTGACGCCATCACCGCCCGGTATCGCCGATGATGGCAGAGCATCACCCTGCCGGGCACCGGATGCTGCATCCGGTGCTGTGTTCGCCCCGTTTAAAGGGGCGGCATAAACCGTGAAGGGTAAAACCAATATGCCGATCAGCCCCGAAATCAGCAGCACTTTACTTAATATGTGTTTCATCTTGGGTTAAACACCAATCCCTTGTTCCCCGCACAGGGTGCATGTCCCCGAAAAGCAACAAGGGATGGAAATGCCATCCCTTGTGCCTGTCATGTCGTGCCGTGTTATGTTTCCGAATAGAAAAGATCAGAAACATCGGCACTGTTCAGGTCCCCGCTGATACCCGTTACATTGATGAACAAATCCTGGGATGAATTAACGGCACCATCTCCGTTATCGACAATCAGATATGTGCGATCTTCTGCACCATCCGTCACTTGAACGAACATTGCGGCACCATTATCAATCTCGATTGCCGAGAACATGTCCTCGTTAAACGACGTCACCGAGGCTGAATCTCCCACAGAGACCTCCGTCGGCACCGTGTTACCGCCGCCCAAGGCAGACAAATCGAACTTGTCTTCGCCAATCACAAAGTCGGTAATCACATCCGTCATGGATGCGATACTATCCGAAACAGCACTGGCCGTACCTTCAACACCATTGTCGGTTTCCGAACCGGCCTGATAGGCGGCAATGGAATGACCGTTTATGGCCTCGTCAGAGGCAACAAACAGGTTGGTATCGTCCTCCACCCCAACAGTATAACCATAACCGCGCAGAGTATCGGCAAAGCGGGAAATGATGTCCGACAGGGTATCACTGCCCTGCACCGGCTGGGTCAGGGTGAAGTCGTCAATCGCCAGAACAAACGTCCCGTGATCCTGCAACGACTGGACGGAATTGGCAAAATCGTCGAAATCAAAGATGACCGCTGCAAAGGTATCGTTCTCGCCCTCGGCCGGGTCGATATAGGAGGCATTTTCGCCCAAATCGCCAAGGAAGGTCGCATCAAAGCTGAAACTGGACCCGACTTCCTTGCCGACAAATTCAATATTGCCGCCATTTGCCGTTATGCTGTCAAAGAAGGTTGCATTGGCATCGCCATCCGCGCGGGCAGCCGCCACATCCTGTGCCTTGATTTCATCAATAAAGGCCTGAATGCTTTTGGTTGCACTCCCCGCTATTACTGCCGTTGAAACATAGGTTGTTTCTGTCTCGTTATCGCTTGTCGTGATCGTCAGCAACGCCGAGAGGAAACTGCCGGCAACATAATCATTATCATCGGTTGAAAGCGTAAGCGTCCCCGTTTGGGCTGTTTGGGTATCCGCCGCAACATCCACCGCAAAGCTGTCACCCGCATCCGTTTCAACAAATACCGACCCGCTGGTAGCACGAATGGTACCGGAATGATCAAAATCAACCGTTTCACCCTGCGGAATATGCAGAAACAGACGGTCCGGCTGATTTTCACTATCGCCATCCGTATCGAGTGCCACCGCATCCACCACATCAGCATTTTCATCAAGAGCATAGGCGGCTTCGGCCTTGGCGGCAATCTGGGTGTCAAGCTGGGCCAGCAGGCTGCCCGGCGTATCGCCTTCCGCCATCTGTACCTGAAACACGCTGTTTCCGACGGTCAGGCGCAGGAAATCGCCGGGTTGCGGCATCGTCGTATCGGTAAAGCTGAAAGCATACAGGTCTTCCGAACCCGGCTGTGTGGCATATTGTTCGCCCTGCGAATAGGTTTTTGCATCAACCGTTGCATTTCCGGCAACACCGGCGATCTGCAAGACCCCATCCTGCACCTGGGCAAAATAACTATGCCCGCTGTCATTATTGATCACGTTGGCAAGATCGGACAAAACACTATTGATCGAGGTTGCGCTTTCATCGGCCCGGGCCCCATAGGCATAGCCGTCAATCACCACCTCGAAATAGTCGCCCTGGGTCGGTGTATAATCGGGATACTCAACGGTTACGGCATCGCCGCCAAGGCGCATGGCAAACACATCAGCCCCCGAGCCCCCCGTCATATGGTCCGCCCCGGCACCGCCCTTCAGAACGTCATCGCCGCCATTGCCGATCAGGGTATCGTCACCGGCACCACCTTCAAGGGTGTCATTCCCGGCACCGCCGGTCAGGGTATCGTTGCCCGAGAAACCACCATAATTGCCCTCTTCATCGCTGCGAATTTCGCCTTCCACAATCAGGCTTTGCGCTGCTGTCAGTTCCGACCCGTCAATGACAACATCATTACTCATCGGCACACCAAGGTCATTATTGTCAAAGATGCGGCTGACAACCTCAATATCGCCTGTTGTGCCATCCCCATTGGCATCCGCGGTTGATGCCAGTTCGGCACCAATTTTAAGCACATTTCCAGACGCATCATCGCGCAGTTCAATGCGGTCAATATTGGTAATGGTGACGGAAGCATCGGTCAGGGCCTGGTCCGTCAGATCAAAGCTTCCTGCGGTGGACAGCAACAAACGGTCATTTGTCGCCGCTTCCAGGGTGCCATCAATCATCAAGCCCGCCGCAAGGGCCGCCGTTGTGATGTAAAACCGGTCCCGCCCGGTGCCACCAATCAGGGTGTCAGCACCGCCATTATAATAAATGCGGTCATCACCGGCCCCGCCATTAATGGTGTCGTCACCCAAACCACCGCGAATGCGATCATTGCCGGAAAAACCGCCGTATTCCAGGCTGGTTTCATCATCAATCAGGATTTCACCCTGGAAATGAATGGCATAATCGGCCGACAAACCACTGGCATCGACCGTGACGCCCGCGCTCAGGGGAATATCCTTTTCATTTTCCCCCTCTACGACACTGGCACGCGACACAATCTGAATATCGCCCAGGGTGCCATCCCCATTGGCATCCGCTGTGGAAACCACACCATCGCCCAGCACCAGTTCATTGCCCGACGCATTATCTCGGAATTCGATACGGTCGATCTGGGCAATCTGAATATTGCGATTGGCAAGATTGCTATCACTCAGATCATAGGCAGCCGCCTGACCCAAAATCAGCCGGTCATTGGTGGCAGCCTCCGCCGTGCCCAACTGATCATTATCAAGGTCATAGTCGCCACCCACGATAATGCTGCCATCGGCAAGGTCACTGGCCTGATCAATATACAGCCGGTCGGTGCCCTGGCCGCCAATCATGGTATCCGCACCGGCACCGG
>JBNKVZ010000089.1:0-17855 GCA_050299455.1 Thalassospira sp. | reverse complement strand
CGCCCGGCTCACACAGGGCCATGTAGACTGCGGTGTTGGCCTGGGAACCGGAATGGGGCTGCACATTAGCGTAGGCAGCGCCGAACAGTTGCTTGGCCCGGTCGATGGCGAGCTGTTCCGCCACATCCACATGCTCACAACCGCCGTAGTAGCGTTTACCGGGATACCCTTCCGCGTATTTATTGGTCAGGACAGACCCCTGGGCCTGCATCACCCGTGGGCTGGTGTAGTTTTCCGAGGCAATCAGTTCGATCTGATTTTGCTGGCGATCAAGTTCAAGGGCGATTGCCTTTGCAATTTCGGCATCCGAAACGGTTGCCGTGACCATGGAGTCAGACATTGTACATTCCTTTCTGGAAGTCAATTTTTACGCAGACAGTTCTGCCGATCCGGTTTGAAGCAGGCCAAAAAGATGGGGCGCAAAAGATCGCCAAACATCGATCCGAAAAGCCGTTTTACTGTCGCGCCACAACACGACGGCAACACCGTCAATCACCGTGCGACATCCATCCCCAACCGCAATTTGGTCAATGTCACGCGGGCAGCCAATTGTCAAAAGGTCGGTTGCTTCCGGTCCTTCGATCTGGGCGGTCACTTCGCGGGCGGAAATATCGGTCAGGCTATGTGGCGTGGTGGCATAAATCGCGGCACAGGCCGCCGTAATATCTGCCGTTTCCGCCGCCGCACATTGCAACGACCATTCATCGGGGCCAAGGCAAATCACCTCGCGCCCGGCATTTTTGGCACGCGCCCCAATGCGTGTGGGCAATTCCAGGCCCAATGCCGTGCCAATTGCGGCCAGCCCGGCTGCGCGTGCGCGCAATGAAAACCGGCCAATCGGGGCCATCATATTAACTGAAACGGCCTCACCGGTGGCAAGCGGACCCGGCGTGAAGGCATGTGTCAATACTGTCATCCTGTCGTCTCCGCTTTAAAGTTTCAACCGTGCGCCTTCGGGGTCGTAAAATACGGTCCCGGTAACTTCCGCCTCAATCACGCCTTCGGGCATGGGGATGTAAATGGTATCGCCCATCTTGTCATGTCCGCTTTCCAGCACGGCAAAGGCAATGGGGCGCCCCACGGCATCACTGTGATAGGACGAGGTTACATGCCCCACCATTTTCATCGGAATGGGCTGGTTCGGATCAAGAACGATCTGGGCCCCTTCCTCCAGTTTGGTTTTACCATCGCGGGTCAGCAAACCAACAAGCTGCTTACGCCCCTTTGCCGCAAGGTCCGGGCGTTCCAGCCCGCGCTTGCCAACAAAATCGGGTTTTGCCTTGCCAATCGCCCAGCTAATACCGGCATCATAGGGGGTTACGGTGCCATCCGTATCCTGACCAACAATGATATATCCCTTTTCGGCACGCAAAACGTGCATGGTTTCCGTACCATAAGGGCAAATGTCATATTTCTGGCCGGCTTCCCACAACGTTTCCCACAATTCGCGGCCATGTGCTGCCGGCACGTTCACTTCAAAGCCCAACTCGCCGGTAAAGCTGACGCGGAAAAGACGCGCCGGAAAGCCAGCCACCTTGCATTCGGCAATCGACATATGCGGGAAGGCGTCAGCGGAAATATCCAACCCTTCGACAAATGGTTCCAGAAGCTTGCGGGCATTGGGGCCATTCAGGGCGATGGTCGCCCATTGCTCGGTTGTCGAGGTCAGCCAAACATCGAGGTCCGGCCATTCGGTTTGCAAATAATCTTCCATCATGTTCAGCACCCGGGCGGCACCGCCCGTTGTGGTGGTCACATGGAAACGATCATCGCTCAGGCGGCCAATCACCCCGTCATCGCGAATATAACCATCATCGCCCAGCAACAGACCATATCGGGTGCGGCCCGGTGCCAGTTTGGTCCAGGGATTGGTATACATGCGGTTCATAAATTCAACCGCGTCCGGCCCAACCACCTCGATCTTGCCCAGCGTGGACGCATCGAACATGCCAAGGCTGGCGCGCGTTGCCCGGCATTCACGCGAAACAGCGGCGTCCATGTCTTCGCCATCTTTGGGGAAATACCAGGCACGGCGCCACATGCTGACAGGTTCAAAAACCGCGCCATTTTCTTCGGCCCAGCTATCAATCGGCGTTTTGCGGGTGACATCAAAATGGTCCCCCTTGTGATAGCCAACAAAGGCCCCAAACGTTGTCGGCGTGTAAGGTGGGCGGAATGTCGTCAATCCCACCTTGGGCTGTGGTTTGCCCAGCGCATCCGCCGCAATATTCAAGCCATTGATGTTAGACATTTTGCCCTGATCGGTCGCCATGCCATTGGTGGTATAGCGTTTGACATGCTCGATCGAGTGCATGCCTTCACGCACCGCCAAGCGCAAATCCTTTGCCGTGACATCGTTTTGATAATCAACAAAGGCGCGGGCCTTGCCCGGGTTCAGGTCCGTCGGCAGTTCCTTATGGCTTACACCGGTTCCGGGGCGGTCCGCTGTCACGTCAAACCGGGCAGCCGTTGCATCACAGCCCAGATGGCGCGCGACCAACGCCCCCATTTCCGCACCGTCATTTATGGCGGCACCAATGCCCCACAAACCCCGGCCAGCCCCGGCAATTTCGCAATCTTCGGTTTTACGGTCCGGCAGGAAGGTTTGTTTTTCATCATCCCAGGCAAGCGAGCCTTTGGTATGTGAAAACAGATGCAAAGACGGCGTCCACCCCCCCGACATTAACAAACAGTCACAAGACAGCGTCTCGGCCGCCCCAACACGGCCATTTGATACCGGGTTCACCCGAACCGATTTAACCCGCAAACGGCCCTCGGTACCTGTTGCCGTATAACCGGACAGCACACGAATGGAGCGCGATTTTGCCCCTTCCACAAGGGCCGCGTCGGGGTTTTCGCGGGTATCGACAATCGCCTGAATTTTCGTGCCTGCATCGGCCAAATCAAACGCGGCATACCAGGCACTGTCATGGCTGGTCAGGATGACGGCATTATCGCCCACCCGCACGCCATAACGGTTCAGGTAGGTTTGCGCTGATCCCGCCAACATCACACCGGGGCGGTCATTGCCATCAAATACCAGTGGTTTTTCCAGCGCACCCTGCGCCAAAACCACCTGGCCCGCACGCACCCGCCACATGCGTTCACGCGGCATATGCGCCGCCGGCGCGGGTAAATGGTCGGTCAGTTTTTCACACAGGGCGACCATGTTCTGGTGGTAATAGCCAATCGCGGTGGTCCGGGTCATCACCCGCGCGCCCAGCGATTTCAGTTCCGCCACCGCCTGCTCAACCCAGTCCCAGGCGGCTAAACCGTCAATCATGGCCTGCGGTTCGCTTAACAGCGTGCCGCCTGCCTCGCAATTTTCATCAACCAGTGTAACGCGCACCCCGGCCCGTGCCGCCGCCAGGGCCGATGCCAGGCCAGCCGGCCCCGCGCCAATCACCAGCACATCGGTATGCAGGTAACGCGATGCGTATTTATCCGGGTCATTTTCGGTTGGCGATACGCCAAGACCAGCCGCCGAACGGATAAAAGGCTCATAGACCTTGTCCCAAAAGGATTTCGGCCACATAAAGGTTTTGTAATAAAACCCGGCGGAAAACAGCATATAGGCACGGTCATTCACCGCCCCAATGTCAAATTCAAGGCTGGGATACCGGTTTTGGCTGGTAGCCTGCAACCCGTTCCAGATTTCCTGAACCGTCGCCCTTGTATTGGGTTCAAACTGCCCCGGCCCACGGCGGGTGCCCATCAGGGCATTGGGTTCTTCCGATCCGGCGCAAACCGGTCCGCGCGGGCGGTGATATTTAAACGACCGCCCCATCAAATGAATGCCATTTGCCAACAGGGCGGAGGCAATGGTATCGCCCTTGCGACCGCTTATGGTCTTGCCATCGAAACTGAACGTGACCTGGCTGTCATGGTCAATCCGGCCACGTCCGGGAACGCGAAAGCTGCTCATTCCGATTTCTCCAGCAGGTCGGATAATTCAGGGCGGGGATCCTCGACCTTGTAGGTGGTCAGGAAACGGTCGCTTACGGTATCGCGCACGGCATTAAAGAACCGGCCACACCCATGCGAATGCCGCCAGCGTTCGAAATGCGGGCCTTTAACATTGCTGCGAATAAACAGGAAATCCCGCCATTCTTCGTCACTTATCTGTTTATTGGCGACATCGGGCCGCGCAACATGCGCCTGCCCGGCATAGGTAAATTCCAGTTCCGGCAGGGTTTGCTGGCAATAGGGGCAATGGATCAGCAACATGTGCGCTCTCCTTAGTGGGCAACGGCGGCGGCCGCGGCTTCGTCAATCAGACGGCCGGTGGCGAAACGCTCAAGGGTGAAAGGCGCGTTAATGGCATGGGGTTCGTCCTTTGCCACGGTCCAGGCCAAGGTATGGGCAGCACCTGGCGTTGCCTTAAACCCGCCCGTGCCCCAGCCGCAATTGACATACAGGCCCGGCACTGGCGTTTTACCCAAAATGGCCGAGCGGTCCGGCGTCACATCCACAATACCGCCCCATTTGCGCAACATGCGCATGCGGTTGAAAATCGGGAAAATTTCGCAAATCGCGGCCACCGTATGCTCGATCAGGGGCAAACCACCCCGCTGCGAATAGCTGGTATATTGGTCCGTGCCCGATCCAATCACCAACTCGCCTTTGTCCGACTGGCTGATATAGGCATGCACGGTGTTGGACATCACGACACAGGGGAAAATCGGCTTTACCGGCTCGGATACCAAGGCCTGTAACGGATAACTTTCAAGCGGCATCCGCACCCCAGCACTTTCCATCACAACCGAGGTATGACCCGCCGCCGAAACGGCAACCTTTTTGGCACCAATAAAGCCACGCGCGGTTTCAACACCCGTCACCCGGCCATCCGGGCCACGACGAATGGCCGTAACCGGGCAGTTCTGGATAATATCCACCCCGCGCATGGATGCCCCACGAGCATAGCCCCATGCCACCGCATCATGGCGGGCCGTACCGGCACGGCGCTGCAGGGCGGCCCCCACCACCGGGAACCGGGCAGAGGATGAAATATCAAGCGGCGGACAAAATTCCTTGGCTTCTTCAGGTGTCAGCCAGCAGTTATCAACGCCATTCAAACGGTTGGCATGAATATGCCGTTTGAAACTTTGAACGTCATGCACATTATGCGCCAGCATCAAAACGCCGCGCTGCGAATACATGACGTTGTAATTCAGCTCCTGGCTCAGCCCGTCCCATAAATCCAGCGCATGGTCAAACAAGCCCATGCTTTCATCATACAGGTAGTTTGACCGAATGATGGTGGTGTTACGCCCGGTATTACCGCCGCCCAACCAGCCCTTGTCGATCACGGCAACATTGGTAATGCCATGTTCCTTGGCCAGATAATAAGCAGCCCCCAGGCCGTGCCCGCCAGCACCAACGATGATCACATCGTATTCGGCCTTGGGTTGGCTGTCTGGCCATTGCGGTTCCCAGTTTTTATGCCCGGTCAGCGCATTTTTCAGAAGCGATAGCGCAGAAAAATGGGTCATGAGAAGCCAGTCCCTGAAATTTTTTATGATGATTGACTGTAACAACTGCGTAAACCCGCGAACTGGAAATTTGCGACAGTTTTGTAGTACGATTGCGCAGCCCAAACGTTTCTTCACCAGCCAAAGAAACAAAAAGGCTGCAGGAAGATGCCTCCCGCAGCCTTTCGGTATAATTAACCTTAAAATATCAGGCGGACCCCACCTTCCGATCCCAAAATTACCATCCCCGCCGGTCGGCAAATTCGTGCCATTTCATAATGGCCGGCAGGAACCAGGGGGTGCCGGTGTAAAACGGGCGGCTTTTGAACGGGAATTCATCAAAAATGGTTTTCCCTTCCGCAAGGCCCAGCACCTTTTGGGCAATTTTGCGGCCAAAATAATTTGACCGGCCCACACCTGATCCGCAATATCCCAGCGCGTAATGCATGCCATCAAGCTCGCCAATATGCGGCACATGATCAAAGGTATACGCAATCATGCCAGACCAGGCGTAATCAATTTTGGCCGAGGCAATTTGCGGGAACAGGCGGGCCATGAAGTCCTGCAAATAAGGCACATACAGGTCGGGTCGGTCCCCCCGGCCAAAGGCACGCCCCCCAAACATGATGCGGCGCCCATCAGGCGACGGGCGATAATAGGCCACCAGCCGTTCCGTCCCCCCATGACAGCGCAAATTGGGCGATACATCCCGCACCAGGTCTTCGGGCAATTCCTCGGTCGCGATCATGGCAGAACGAATGGGAATAAGCCGGCGTTTGAATTTGCCAAACGGCCCGCCGGTATAGCCATTGGTGGCAACAATAACGTGGCTGGCGGAAATTTTACCCCCGGCATACCCAACATCAAACCGGTCATTTAACTGCTCAACCGCTGTTACCGGGCATTTTTCAACCAGCATCGCCCCTTCGCGCGTCGCAATATGGCACAAGCCCCGAAACAACTTTGCCGGTTGCACGACACCATCGGTCGGGTAAATGATACCGCCATAATAGGCATCGGTGCCGGCTTCTTCACGCTGGCGGTCCCGGCTGACTTCAATGGCCGGAAAATCGACAATCTTGCTGATTTCTTCGGCCTGTTTGACAAGGCCGGCATAATGGTCCGGGTGGCTGGCCCCGCGAAAGCGACCACAAATTTTAAGGTCGCAATCGATTTGTTCTTCACGAATGAAATTGACCAGCCAGTCAAAGGCGACCAGGCTTTCGCGGATGCTGGCATGAACCTGATCACGGCCATATTGCCGTTCCAGCCCATCCACCCCCAGCTTGCTGAAACTTGGCCCCAGCATACCGCCCGTGCGTGTGCTGGCCCCGCTGCCCAGTTCACCAGCCTCGGACACGGCAACAGATAAACCGGCACGGACAAGCGTGATGGCCGCCGACAGGCCGGTAAACCCGCCACCGACGATGGCAACATCCACCGATGCCGGCAATGCCGCGCGGTCAAAGGGTTTTGCTCCATCAGCAAGCGTTTTATCAGCCAGCCAATAAGGCGCGTTTGTGTAGTTCGATGAATGTTTTGCCAACATCTCGATGATTTCCGTTTCTAAACGTATTCGGGCGGGAAGATCAGGACTTAAAGGATATGATCCAAAAAGGCCTTGGTCCGGTCCCATTGCGGGTTGAGCAATACCTGTTCTGGCGGGCCAACTTCGACGATTTCGCCGTCCTCCATAAACACAACACGATCCGCCACCTGCCGGGCGAACTGCATTTCGTGGGTGACGCAGACCATGGTCATGCCGCTCAGCGCTAGGTTGACCATAACATCAAGCACTTCCTTGACCATTTCCGGGTCCAGGGCGGATGTCGGTTCATCAAACAGCATGATTTTCGGTTCCATCGCCAGGGACCGTGAAATTGCCACACGCTGCTGCTGCCCGCCTGAAAGCTGCCCGGGGAAACGATTGGCCAATTGTGCAATCCCCACCCGTTCCAGCAGGGTCATGGCAATATCGCGGGCTTCGGCTTCGGGCTTTTTGCGGATCCAGGTCAGCCCCAACGTACAGTTTTCAAGCACGGTCAGATGCGGGAACAGATTAAAGTTCTGAAACACCATTCCCATGGTCTGGTGAATGAATTTTTCGGTTTGCTGGTCACGTTGCAATTCATGACCAAAAACATGCACACTGCCTTCCTGATATTCTTCAAGATGGTTCAGGCAGCGGATCAGGGTGGATTTCCCCGACCCCGAAGGGCCGCACACCACCATGATTTCCTTTTCGGCAATGGTCAGCGAGACATCGCGCAGGACGTGATGGGCGCCAAACCATTTATTCAGGCCGTCGATCCGGATCGCAGGGCGCGATGCGGGGTCAAGGACAGTCGCCTGAGCTTCCTTTAACTGGCTCATGAGCGGTTCACCTTCAGGCGTTTTTCAAGATTAATGCTGTATTGCGACATGCCGTAGCACATCACGAAAAACAGGATCGAAATCATGACAAGCGGTTCGGTATGCAAACCGATCCAGTTTTTGTCATTGGCGATGTTTCGCGCCATCAACATAATGTCGAACAGGCCGATGATCGATACCAGCGTGGTATCCTTAAGTATGCTGATAAAGGATGTCATGATATTGGGGATCATCAGGCGCAATGCCTGGGGCAGAATGATCAGCAACATTGTCATCCAGTATCCCATGCCCAGCGTTTGCGCCGCCTCGTATTGGCCCCGTGGAATGGCCTGAAGCCCACCGCGGATATTTTCCGCCATATAGGCCCCGGCAAACACGCAAACCGCGCACAAAACCTGCGAAAGTTTGTTTAATTCCATGTCACTGGGCAGGAAAATGGGCAGCAGGGTGACCGCCATAAACAGCACGGTAATCAGCGGCACGGCGCGAACCAGTTCAATGATCAGCAGGCACAGCCAGTGAATGACCGGCAATTTGGACCGGCGGCCCAGGGCAAGCAAAACGCCAATCGGGATCGACATGGTAATGGCGAAACTGGCAATGATCAGCGTCAGGAACAAGCCGCCCCAACGTTCAATCGCCACCGGTGGCAAGGCAACCTGCGCAAGGATCAATCCGCTAATAACACCCAGCACCAACCACACCAGCAGCAGGCTAAAAATATGGGTCTGCCAGGTCGCAAAACGTGCGGCAAAGGGATAGACCAAATCCGTCAGGCTGGGCCGTCCGGACAAAGCCAAAAACCAGTTCAGATAGTTCATGGCCATAAAACCGGCAGCCAGGCTGGTGAAGATGGTATGAAGCGGGCCCGTCTGCGCACCGAACGCCCCGCCCAAAAACAGCCACGCCCCCAGGAACGGAAAAAGACCCACCCAGGAAACCAGCACCAGGCTGCGATGGGCAATGGTGCGGCACGACATGGGCAAAAGCCAGGCGACCGCCAGCACAACACCCAAATTAACCCGCCATTGTTCCTCATAGGGGTAACGCCCGTATATCAGGCCGTTAAACCAGTCAATCACCCCGGCCCAACAGGCGCCGTCAGGGCTGATATTCATACATTCGCGGCGGTTTTTCGCATGCCAGACGGCATCAAACACCGCCCAATGCAGCACGTGATCCAGCACGAAAAATCCGACACCAAGGACCGCAAGGGTCAAAAGGCTGTTGCCAATGGAATTAAAACAGCGCGTGCGCACCCAATGCAGGATTGTCATGTCGCTGGATTTGGGTTTGCGTGCCGGTTTGGGGACAAACCGTTTTAATTGTGCATCCGTGTTCATTTACATGACCTTGTATTGCACGCGGGCATTATATTTGTTGAGCAGATAGGAAATGACCAGACTGACAAAGATATAGAAGCCCATCACCATGCTGATGATTTCAATCGCCCTGCCGGTCTGATTGATCGATGTCTGCATGAAAACCGAAACCAGTTCGGGAAACCCAATGGCAACGGCCAGCGAAGAATCCTTCACCGCAACCAGCCACGAATTTGCCAAGGGCGGAATAATTGCGCGCACGGCCTGCGGGATCAGAATAAGACGCAGGGTTTGATAGCGCGAAAACCCGATGGTACGTGCCGCTTCGTGCTGGCCTTTATCGATGGATTCCATCCCGGCGCGCACACTTTCGGCAATGGCCGCGGACCGATAAACCGTCATGGCCACAAAGGCCGCGCCAAACGCAACTGGCACATATTGGCCGCCTTCCAGGTTAAAACCGTCAAGGGCGGGAACCGACCATTCGATAAAACCATTCCCGATGACACAGGCAAGCACCAGGGCAATGCCCCAAACAAGCCAGCCAGTACGAAGGGCCTTGTGATTGATGGTTTGCGCAAGGCGATCTTTCTGTGCCTTGCGCCGCAAAAGCCAGGCGGCACCGGCAAATAAAACAAATGCGGCAACAAACCAGAAAAACGAAATCTCGCTTTGCGGAGACGGGAAATAAAACCCGCGATTATTTAGAAAGAACAAATCGCCAAAGGCATAGCCACGCCGGGGCGGCGGCAATGTGGAAAATACGGCGGTAAACCAGAAAATAATCTGAATCAGCAACGGGACATTACGCACCACCTCGACATAACCACGCGCAAGCTGCGCCACCAGTGGATTGGACGACAGGCGCAAAATGCCAACAATTGTGCCAATGATGGTGCCAAACAAAATGACGTTAAACGACAGAACCAGCGTATTGACGATCCCCACCATAAAGACCCGCCAATATGTCATGGAGGGATCATATGGGATCAACGACCAGCTGATATCAAAGCCGGCTGTCGAATTTAGAAAATCAAACCCGAACATCATGCCCAGGCGATCCAGATTATACGCCGCGTTCGAGCCAAGATAGACAATCAGGCACAGCACAAACAGAAGTGTCAGCCCCTGAATAACAATGCCGCGTGTTGAATCACGATTAAGGAATGACGTCACGCCAGCCCAGCCCCCTTGCCGTATTGGCGATACCGACACATTGTCCATAACCCGCTGCCGCGTGGAATAGTCAACCATGCCCGCAAACCCGTAAAAGAATGGAAAGACCAGGCAGACCAATAGGATGGTCTGCCTGCACCGCGCGCGGTATATTACCGGAATGATTTGGCATACATCATGCCACCATTTTCCCACAGGTCATTGAGCGTCCCGGCGCGTTCCAGGCCCAGAACGCTGTTGGGGCCAACATTGCGTTCATAGATTTCGCCGTAATTGCCAACCGATTTGATCACGTTATAGGCCCAGTCCTTCGACAGGCCGAGACCCACATTCAAATCGCCTTCAACACCAAGAATACGGCGCACAACCGGGCTTTGCGAATTGGCCCGCATATCATCAACATTGGCCGAGGTAATGCCGTTTTCCTCTGCCGCCACCATGGCTTCAAAGGTCCATTTCACAACATTGGCCCAGGCACTGTCATTTTGCGTCACGGCAAAGGACAAGGCCTCCTTGGAAATGGTTTCAGGCAGGACAACATAATCATCCGGGTTTGGCGCGGCTGAACGCTGTGCGGCCAGACCGGATTTATCGTTGGTCAGCGCATCGCAATTGTCATTGAAAAATGCGGTGTTACGCACGGAAGAATCATCAAACACAACGGTTTTCAAATCCAGGTTATGGGTGCGGCTGTAATCGGCAAGGTTCAGTTCGCTTGACGTGCCGGTCAAAACACAAACCGTTGCGCCCTTCAGGTCCTTAACGGATTTGACCCCCAAATCCTTGCGGACCATAAAGCCCTGCCCGTCATAGAAATAGGTTTCAAGGAAATCCACGCCCTGGGTGGTATCGCGCGACAGCGTCCAGGTCATGCCTTTCGACATCATGTCGCCTTCGCCGCTTTTGATGGTGGTAAAACTTTGCGCCCACTGCACGGGCATGAATTTTACCTTGCTGGCATCGCCAAATATGGCTGCGGCAACACCACGGCACATATCCACATCCATGCCCTGCCATTCGCCATCTTTATTCAGGCTGTAAAACCCGGGAAACGAATTGCCGATCACACAGCTTAAATAACCACGCTGTTTTACCTGATCGAGTGTGGAAGTCTTTTCCTGCGCCATGGCGGATGATGCACCCGCCGCCTGCATCAGAATAATGGCAGCACCGGCTGCCAAAACTGTGTTCAGTTTTTTCATAATGATCCCTGTTTAACGCTTTTGTTGTTTTGTCCCCGATACACCCGCTTTTGGGGTGGCTGGCAATCCCGAAGCCAGTTGACGTCACGATCCTAGTTTAATCACTTAAATAATGGTATTGAATGTTCATGATGACTCAATAACTTCAGGTTATAGCCATGAATGTGAAACGGCTGCGCATCTTTCACGAGGTTTTTGTCACCGGCAGCATCACCCGTGCTGCCGAACGCAGCTTTGTCAGCCAGCCAGCGGCCAGTAAAATGCTCACCAATTTTGAAGCCGAAATCGGGTACAGACTGTTTGTGCGCAGCAAGGGCAAACTCATCCCCACCGATGAAGCCCATTTCCTGCATGATGAAGTCTATTCACTGCTACAAAGCCTGAACCATCTTGAAGACAGCCTGAAAACGGCGCGCAACAACAAAGCCGGTCGACTACGCATTTGCAGTATCTTTGGCCCGACATATCGCTTCCTGCCCGAGCTGATTGCCAAATATGTCGATAAATATCCCGGCGTTCAAATCAGCATGCATCATTCCGGCTGTTCGGTCATCCGCCAGGGTGTGTCCTCCGGCCAATATCAAATCGGGCTGGTCGACAAGGCGCAAAGCTCGTTCAGTCATGAATCCGTGGCACTGGACCTGCCCTGCAAAATTGCCCTGCACAAGGATCATCCGGCAGCAAAGCTTGATGTTGTCACCCCGGAAGACATCGGCTCCAGCCCCTGGGTGACACTGGATTCTGAAAACATCACCACCAAATCCCTGAAGGTGGCCTATGAAAACCGCAATCTGGCATTAAACCGAAACATCGAAGTTCACACCACGGTTCATGCGCTGTCATTTGTTGAACTTGGGGTGGGCGTAACCCTGGTCGATGCGCTAAATTGCCAGCATTTCCAGGACGTTTTCAACATGAAGAACGTCCGGTTACGGCCCTTTTTTCCCCGCGTGCTCGAACCATTGGAAGTCATCACCTCCAATGTCCGTCCACTTTCCGGGGTTGCCCGCGAGTTTTACGAAGGCCTGCTTGAAGAACTGAAAACCTGCATTCGCATCGCCGAACAGCCGGAATAAACAACATCTGATACCGGGAAGATCAGACAGCAAGCCTGATCAATACAGGCAAATACCTGTCAGCTATTTGCCGCTTCACGCGGTTCGGGGATGCGGTGTTGTGGCTCCGCACTTTGTGCGACCATCATGCGCATATCATAGCCATTGGGCGTTTGATGAATGCGCAAGCCAAATTCCGGCAAAACAGCAAAAACATGGTCAAAAATATCGGCCTGAATGGCTTCATATTCCACCCATTTCACCGTGTTGCTAAAGGCATAAATTTCAACAGGTATGCCGTCGGGGCCAGCCTGCAATTGGCGCACCATCAATGTCATATCCTGGCGAATATCAGGATGATTGCGCAAATAGGCAACCAAATAGGCCCGCAACGTGCCCAAATTGGTCAACCGGCGCCCATTGACCAACGAGGATAAATCAAGATTGCAGTTATTATTGAATTCCTCGATCTCGGTAATTTTATCATCCAGATACGGGGCCAGCAATTGCCCACGATACAGGCGTTTCAGGTCATGCTCGTTTAAAAAGCGCACACTTGTGGCATCCAGATTGAAACTGCGTTTGATCCGGCGGCCGCCAGATTCACTCATGCCGCGCCAGTTTTTAAAGGAATCAGAAATCAGGGCATAGGTTGGAATGGTGGTAATCGTATTGTCCCAATTGCGCACTTTTACCGTGGTCAGGCCAATATCAATCACATCGCCATCCGCACCGTATTTGGGCATTTCCAACCAGTCACCCACCGACAACATCGTATTGGCCGAAAGCTGAATACCAGCAACAAGCCCCAGGATCGGGTCCTTGAAAACCAGCATCAACACCGCGGTCATCGCGCCCAAACCACTTAGCAGGATCACCGGCGATTGCCCGATCAAGATCGAAACACTTAACAAACCAGCCAGGATCGAGGCCGCAAGTTTCACCCCTTGGAAAATTCCCCTGACGGGCAGATTGCGTGCCCTCAGATTAAATCGCAATCCATCCAGGGTCGTATCGAGCAGCGAATAAAGCGACATTAACGCAAAAAAGATGATCCATAATTCCGATACGGTATAAAGCAGTTCGATGGGGATCGACCCATCGGCGAGCCAAAATACCGCCTGCATATGCACCAGAATACCCTGTGCCAGCAGGGCCAAACGCCCAAACAGGCCGTGCCCGACCATCACTTTTTGCCAGTGATGCTGATGGCTGCCACCAATCCCTTCCAGGGTCGGCAACAACCAGCGATGCAACGTGATATGCAACACCACCGAAATGCCAAAAATCAGAACAAGAACAATCAGAATGGCAAGCGGATCGGCAAACTCATCCAACGACGGATAAAGCCCCAACAACCATTCCGCTAACTGTTCCTGCATTTTCATCTCCCCACACCAAAATCAGGTGTGACCCTAATGAACCAGGCACAACAAAGCAATGTAGTGCATTACATTGTTACCACTAAAACGATGCACATCGATCTAACTGCGCAAACACAAAAAAAGGGCGCACCATCGGCGCGCCCTTTTTCGCTTAAAACTTGTTTTTTATTCGATACCCTCGCCGATATCCCAAAACAGCCCCGCCATGATTTGCAAGGCTTCGCGGCTCAGGCTCTTCAGGACATGTTCGTTAGGCGCATGCTGCGAACAACCGGCATAGGAATGCGGAATCCAGACCGTGGGCATGCCGAGAATATAGGCAAATGTCTCATTGGGCAGCGACCCGCCCAGATTGGGCAGCACGGCCGGCGATTTGCCGGTTGTGCGGGCCAGGGAATCACGCGCGCGCAGAACCCAGGCATGCTCTGGATCAAGGCGTGTCGCGCGGAAAAAGCCCTTTTCTGCCGGGGTAATCACAACATCTTTAAAGCCATGTTCATCAAGATGACGGCGCAAAGCGGGTAAAATATCGTCCGGGTCCGTGCCGACGACATAGCGCAATTGGCAATGCGCAATCGCGGCGGGCGAAATCGCATTCACCGGCTTTTCCGGGTTGCCACTTTTCATCGCCAAAATGGCAAAACTGTTCCAACCATAGACCTTTTCCGCCAGGCTAAGGCCTTCTTCACCCCAATCAGGATCAATTTTCGGGCCGGTTGCACTTTGGGTTATCGCGCAATCTTCCAATGCTGTGCGGACGGACTCTGTCAAACTGTCCGGGCGCCATTCGGGCACCGTAATCTGCCCACGGGCATCGGTAATGGTTGCCAAGGCATGGGCCAAAACCACACCGGGGTCTTTAAGCAAGCCCCCCCAATTGCCGGAATGATGCCCGCCTTCGCGGTAATTCAGCGACAATGAAAAATTGATCGCCCCGCGTGAGCCCATAAATAGCGTCGGGCGTTCCGCACTCAAACGCGGGCCATCCGATGCAATCAAAACATCGGCGGCAAACAGGTCGCGGTTTTCTTCAAACAACTGTGCCAGCCCTGGCGAACCTGTTTCCTCGCCGGTCTCGATAATCACTTTGCAGTTAAAGCCAAGCTTGCCACGTTCGGCAATCACGGTCCGCAAGGCGGCCAGATTAATGCAATGCTGCCCTTTATTATCTGCCGTGCCCCGCCCGTAAATGCGGTCATCTTCCACCACAACCTTGAACGGCGACAGGCCTTCGCGCCATTCCCCTTCCTGGGCCAAAATAACGTCGCCATGTCCATAGGTCAGGATCGTTGGCAAATCGTCACCTTCGTGACGTTCGGCAAACAAAAACGGCCCAAAACCTTTTGACGGATTTTCCATCACACGGGTGGAAAATCCCATGTCGCGCAGCATCGGAATCATTTTTTCATCAAGATAGCGTTGCAATTCCGGTGCGCGATCGGGATTTTGGCTTTCGCTGGGAATTTCAACCAGTCCCGTCAATTCACGCAGAAAATCCCCATCGTCGAAATATCGGGTGATACGATCAATAACCTGTTCACGGCTAGACATTCCAGGCACTTCCTTTCTTTATACTTTTTCCGCAACCGCATCGCCCCACGGCGACATGATTTCCGTTACCCCACTATTGACGTTTCCATCCCGTTCCACCCCGGCCGGGCAGGCAAAGGCATAGGGAAAGGGCATACGGCGCGTTGTTTTGGTCGGATAATGTTGTTGCAAGGCAGCCAAAACATCGTCTGGCAAATTTTGATCGGCAATCACCATATCGCCGCCGCTGCTATCAATACGCTGTTGATGAATCGCCTCGTCCAGGCTCATGCCAAAATCGGTCATAAAGGACGTCAGCTGTAAAACCGCCGGCAAAATCTTGCGCCCACCCGATGCCCCGATGGCAAAACGCCGCCCGTCAATCTCGCCCAGGGCGGGGCAAACATTCATCAGGCACCGCTTTGAAGGCGCAAGAGAATTTGGTTTGTCTTTCTCCGGGTCAAACCAGAGAATACCGTTATTCATCAAAAGCCCGCTTTGCGGCAACATCACCTTGGAACCAAAAATGGACAACAGGGTCTGGGTGACGGCCACCATGTTGCCATCCCGGTCAACCACACTGAAATGCGTGGTGCAGGTTGGCGCACGGTCATCGTTAATATCGCCCATCTCGCGCAGGCGACGGGCATAGGTTTTGCGTAAGGCTGCGGCATAGGCAACATAGGCATCCGGCCCGGGCTGTTGGCCTGCAAAGGTGCTCTCGCCCAAAATTTCCAGGCATTCCGCCAGGTTTTCGCCGGCCGTAAATTGCGGCGGCGTAAAGACCTTGCCCTTGCGGTAATCAACCTGCAACGGGTCCTGAATTTCGGCCCGATAATCGCGCAGATCATCCAGGCTCACACAACCGCCGGCATCCTGAATATCGGCAATCATTTCATGGGCAAGGTCGCCTTCATAAAATTCGCGTGCGCCCTTTTCGCCCAGGCGGCGCAATGTCGCCGCCATTGTCGAAAGGTCAATGCGTTTGTCTGACAATGCCGTCCATCCGGCAATTGTCGGCCATTGGCCATCTTCCAAAAATGTTTTGGCCGCCGTCGGATTTTTGGCCAGTTCCCGCGTGCTTGCCGCAATAATCAATGCGGCATACCAATCCACATGCAGGCCTTCATCGGCCAATTGTGCCGCCGGGGCCAACAAGTCCCGCCAGGATAACCTGCCAAATTTTTCGTGGGCGGCTTCCATACCGGCAACGGTGCCCGGAACAGCAATCGAGGTGCCGCCAATCTGGTTGCGATCCCCGGTCACATGGGGCCAGGGGAACAAGTCCCCCGCCGGGCCATTGCCAGACAGCGGATAATCCGCCGGGTCCAACCCCGAAGGCGAACGCATGCCAAAATAAACCGTATAAGCCCGGTTTTCCTTGGCGCGATAAATCATCATCGCACCGCCGCCTGCCGGGCCGCTCATCCACGGTTCAACCGCGCCCATCGCAAACGATGTGGCAACCGCCGCATCCACCGCATCACCGCCCCGGGCAAGGATCGCGGCACCCACCGCCGCACCCTTTTTGTGCTGGGCGGCAACAATCCCGCCATTGGCCGATTTGGTCGCAGGTTTACGAATGATCTGGGAATTCGAGAAACTGTCCATAACACACTTCTTTAATGACTGCCGGTCATACCCCGATACATACCGCCCCCCAGGCACAATCGCCCGGAAGGCGGCACATCATCTCAGGCATCAGCATAAAGATGACATTCAACACGACGATGATCTTCGCGCTTGCACGGCGGCGCGACAGACCGGCAAACATCCATCACCTTGGCGCAACGCGGATGGAAGTGACAGCCCGAGGGCGGGTCAATCGGGTTGGGATAAACCGCACCCAAATGGTTTTCCGGCACCCCCAAAGACGGATCAGGTGTCAAAACCGATTCCAGCAAGGCCGATGTATAGGGATGGCGCGGTTCCGCAAATAGCGGGGCGGCATCCGATTCCTCGACAACGCGGCCCAGATACATCACCGCAACCCGGGTTGCCAGATGCTCGATCACCGCCAGATTGTGGCTGATAAACAAATAGGTCAGCCCCAATTCATCGCGCAAATCGACCAGCAGATTCAGAATTTGCGACTGCACCGACACATCAAGGGCCGATGTCGGTTCGTCACAAATAACAATTTCCGGCTTCATGATCAGGGCGCGTGCGATTGCTACACGCTGACGCTGCCCGCCCGAAAGCTGGTTGGGGAAACTGCGCAAAACGCGCTTGGGCAAACCAACATAATCAAGAATATCGGTTGTTTTTTTGTCCCATTCCCGCGCATCGCCAATTTTATGAACCCGCAAGGGCAGCGAAATAATATCGCCAATGGTTTTAC
>JBNKVZ010000088.1:0-17983 GCA_050299455.1 Thalassospira sp. | reverse complement strand
GGCTAGCCTCTTCGCCAAACTGTTTTGCCAGTTCATGGAGTGACAAAATCGACCCACCAAGACAGCAAAATCCGCCATTGCGGCCCGATGCACCCCATCCGGGTCGCCCGGCATCAAGCAGCACAACAGAGCGCCCCGCCTGCGCAAGTTTGAGGGCAGCAGAAAGACCGGTATATCCAGCGCCGATAATCGCAATTTCGGCCTTAAGCTCCCCTTTGTCTGGCAGCGTTTGACAGGCGGGCAGGGGGCCAACACTTTCGGCCCAAAAGCTTTTGGGCAGGGTACGTGTATTATAGGCTTCGGGGGCATATAAACGTTCGAGTGAACTGGATGTGTGGGGCATGTTTTGGTCTTGGTTGGTGGTTTATGGGGCGGGCGCATTATGGCGCGAGTAGAGCGGTGACGACAGGGCTAAATGAAACGCCCGGCACAATCAGAACCGTGCCGGGCGCTTTGCAATGTAAAATGAGTGATGGATGAAACTTACATCACGCCAATTTTCTTGGCCGTGGCATCAAAGGCCGTATGGGCACGTTTGACCAGTTCATCAATTTCATCATGCGAGATGACCAAGGGCGGCGACAGAACCATACGGTCCCCGCAGGCGCGCATAATGACACCATTTTCAACGCAGAAATCACGGCAAATTGTGCCAACGGTACCCGGATTGTCAAAACCCTTGCGGGTCTTTTTGTCCGATACCAGGGGCATGCCAGCAATCAGGCCAATGCTTTCCACGGCCCCGACCAGCGGGTGGTCTTCAAGGGATGCCAATTTTTTGCGGAAATACGGCCCAATGTCATCGCGTACTTTTTCAATCAGCTTTTCATCGCGAATGATGCGGATATTTTCCAGGGCCACAGCCGCCGATGCCGGATGCCCGGAATAGGTGAAGCCGTGGGTGAATTCGCCGCATTCATTGATCAGGACATCAGCCACACGGTCACCGACCATAACAGCGGAAATCGGCAGATAGCCTGACGACATGCCCTTTGCCATCGGCATCAGGTCCGGTTTGATGTCAAATGTGTCGGACCCAAACCAGTTACCCGTGCGGCCAAAGCCACAAATGACTTCGTCAGCGACCAGCAGAATGTCGTATTCTTTACAAATGCGCTGAATTTCCGGCCAGTAGGTTGACGGCGGAATGATCACACCACCCGCACCCTGGATCGGTTCACCGATAAAGGCGCCAACCTTGTCCGGCCCCAGTTCCTTGATTTTTTCTTCAAGCTTGCGTGCGGCAATCAGGCCGAATTCTTCGGGGCTGTGATCGCCACCTTCGCCATACCAGTAGGGTTGGTCAATATGAACCACATTTGGCAGCATCGGCCCGCCCTGGGCGTGCATGCCGGCCATACCGCCAAGGGACGCACCGGCCACGGTCGAACCGTGATAGGCGTTTTTGCGGCTGATGATATAGTTTTTGTCAGCCTTGCCCTTCAGGTTCCAGTATTGGCGCACCATGCGCACAACCGTGTCATTCGCTTCGGACCCGGAATTGGCATAAAAAACATGGTTCATATGGGCGGGGGTTACTTCCGCCAGAACCTTGGAAAGTTCGATAACCGGTTCGTGTGCGCACTGGAAGAAGTTGTTATAATAGGGCAGTTGCAGCATCTGCTTGTAGGCGACTTCTGCAAGTTCCCGGCGTCCATAGCCAATATTGACACACCAAAGCCCGGCCATGCCATCAAGGTACCTTTTGCCTTCGCTGTCTTCGATGAAAACACCCGATGCCCCGGTGATCACGCGGGTACCACGTTTGTTCAGGTCCGCGGTATCGGTAAAGGGGTGAATATGATGTTGTTGGTCAAGGTTTTGCCAAAAGGCGGTTTTTTCAAGCTGGTTCATGACTGCTCCTGACGACGTAACAGGTCCGGTTTGTCCGAAATGTCGAACGTTTGGAAAGAGTGTTCGTTTTTTTGAACACCATTGCAAGAGATAATTTTTGCAAGGCTTGTTGTGTGCCGGGCGCCGGTTTAGGCCAGTATTTTCCGCATAGGTTGTGGCGTTTGTTGTTTTGAAGGCGTAAAACTGTTGTAAAGTCAAATTGTGAATTGAACGATATATTGAACGAAGGCTTGACCGTTTTGATGCGGCGCGGCACGATGACGGCCTTATGACACAAATGAACAGCCGTGCAGGGAGTATTAGACGATGAACAACTCGTTCGTCGAAGACGGTAGGGCCGAAGCCCAACGCTTCTTTGAAGCCAATCCTGATATCGAACTGGTTGAGTTATTGCTCCCGGATATCAATGGTGTTTTTCGTGGTAAACGCGTTACGAAAAACAAGTTTCTTAAAAGCTATGCTGAGGGCATTAACATGCCCGGTTCGGTTTGCCTCGTCGACATTACCGGGGACAACCCGGAAGGAACCGGCCTGTTATGGTCCAGTGGGGACCGTGACAATGTTGCCAAACCAATTTCGGGAACGCTTCATCGTGTTCCTTACGGGGAGCAAGCACTCGCCCAGGTGATGGTGACGCTGTATGATCTGGATGGAAATCCGTTTTTTGCCGATCCGCGCAATGTCTTGCAGGGCGTTGTTGATCGGTTGGCGGCGGATGGATATTTCCCGACGGTGGCGCTGGAACTGGAATTTTACCTGGCAGACCAGAATGAAACCGGACGGCCCATTCCGCCCGCACCGTTGGATGGCAGTTATGCCTCGGACGGGATTCAGGTTTACGGACTTCAGGAAATCGAAAATTTTGATCGCGTTTTGCATGATGCGGTCAGTGAACTGAACCGGCAGGGTATCCCGGCCGATACGATTGTTGCCGAAGCCGGGCCGGGCCAGTTTGAAATCAATCTGGGGCATGTGAATGACCCGATGCAGGCGGCCGACCATGCCATGCAGCTTAAACGCGTGGTGAAGGGCATTGCCTGGGATAACAAGGTTACCGCAACCTTCATGGCGAAACCCTATTCGGACCAGGCGGGGAACGGGCTGCATATTCATGTCAGCCTGCGTGACGCGGAAGGCAATAATGTCTTTAGCCCGAAAGGCGAAGAGGAAGTTTCCGACCTTCTGAAAAATGCGATTGGCGGTTTGCAGGCATCCATGTTTGAAAGCATGGCGATTTTTGCCCCCAACCCGAATTCCTATCGCCGCTTCCAAAACAAGGCTTATGCGCCGATGTCGCCAAACTGGGGGTTAAACAACCGGACGGTTGCGCTGCGTGTGCCTGCGGGTAATGCCAAGGCCGCCCGCGTTGAACACCGTGTTTCCGGGGCGGATGCCAACCCCTATTTGGTGTTGGCCTGTGTTCTGGCGGGTGTGCATCACGGTCTTAAAAACAAAATCGATCCTGGCGAGCCTGTTGAAGGCAACGGCTATGAACAACATAACGGTCGGATTGTCCCGCGCAGCATGATTTCGGCGCTGGATCATTTTACCAATGGCAAAATTGTTCGTGATTATTTGGGGGACCATTTTGTCGAGGTTTTTGATGTGTGCCGCCGTGCGGAATATGACGAGTTCTTTGCCGAGGTGACGCCCCTTGAACATCGCTGGTACCTGGATGCCGTTTGATGGTGTCCAGGCCCGGTGCCAGGAAAAATAAGATGAGCCAAAAGGTTGGAGACCGCCTGAAAGCCATTCGGAATATGTACGGTTTGTCACAACGTGAGCTTGCCCGGCGGGCCGGGGTGACAAACAGTACGATTTCCACCATCGAGCAAAACCGTGTCAGTCCGTCGGTTGACTCGCTGGCGAAGGTTTTGCAGGGCATTCCGATGTCGATGATCGATTTTTTCACCATCGATATCGAGAATGGCGAAGAGATTTTTTTCAAGCGAGAAGATCTGGTCGAGCTATCGGACGGGACCATGTCGATGCGACTGGTCGGCGCAACCCGAAAAGATCGCCAGCTTCGTATGCTGCATGAAATTTACCCGGTTGGCGGCGATACCGGCAGCAAGCTTATTGTGCAAAAAGGCGAAGAGGCGGGCGTTGTCGTCCGTGGCAAGCTGGAGCTTACAGTGGGTGAGCGCATGCAGGTGCTAAGTGCTGGTGATGCCTATTATTTTAATGCCGAAATCCCGCATCGTTTCCGCAATGCCGGCGATGTCGAATGTGAAGTGGTGAGTGCAGCGACGCCACCGTCATACTGAATTCATAATTTTGCGCAAGCTAAGGTCCGGCACACGCGTTGGCCAGTCCTGCGAAAGGAGTTATCCCATGACAACCCCCCTTAACTTTGACGCCCTGAAATCGCAGGCCAGTAGCCTCGATTTTCGTAATAAGGCCTTTATCAATGGTGCGTATGTCGATGCGCTATCGGGCAAGACCTTTGATTGTATCAGCCCGCGTGACGGATCGGTTTTAACGAAAATCGCCGAATGTGACAGCGCCGATGTGGACCGTGCGGTTGCATCGGCCCGTGCCGTTTTTGAAAAAGGCAGTTGGTCAGAGGCATCGCCGGGCACGCGCAAGGCGGTGATGATGAAATTCGCCGATTTGATCGAAAAGCATGCCGCTGAATTGGCCTTGATGGAAAGCCTTGATATGGGTAAGCCGATTACCCTGTCCGTACGTGATGACCTTCCTTTGTCATATAAGTGCATTCGCTGGTACGCCGAAGCCATCGACAAGGTTTATGACGAAATTTCACCGTCCGACCCATATTCGATCGGTATGATCACGCGTGAGCCGCTTGGTGTTGTGGCTGCTGTGGTGCCGTGGAACTTCCCGTTGATGATGGCGGTTTGGAAACTGGGCCCGGCACTGGCGATGGGCAATTCCATTGTTTTGAAGCCGGCCGAACAATCATCGCTTACCGCATTGCGGGTGGCGGAACTTGCCATTGAAGCCGGCCTTCCCGAAGGTGTGTTGAACGTTGTGCCAGGCTTTGGCCCGACGGCGGGCAAGGCATTGGGCCTGCATGAGAGTGTTGATTGTGTGACATTCACCGGGTCGGGTGAAGTGGGCAAGCTGTTCTTGCAATATTCGGGGCAGTCGAACATGAAGCGTGTCTGGCTGGAATGCGGGGGTAAAAGCCCGAATATTGTTCTGGCCGACTGCCCGGACCTGGATGCCGCCGCCGAAGCGGCCGCCGATGGCATTTTCTATAACCAGGGCGAGGTTTGCACGGCGGGTTCGCGCCTGATCGTTGAAGAGACGATCAAGGATGAATTCATTGAAAAGGTGATTGCCGCAGGCAAGGCCATGCAGCCGGGCGACCCGTTGAACCCTGAAAGCGAATTGGGGGCCATCGTTGATGAAACCCAAATGAACCGTGTTTTGGGTTATATTGAAAAAGGTCAGTCCGAAGGGGCGGAAGTTTCGCTCGGCGGTAATCGGGTTCGCACCGAAAGTGGTGGATATTATATCGAACCCACCGTGTTTGATAATGTGACCAATGGCATGACCATTGCGCAGGAAGAAATTTTTGGCCCGGTCCTGTCGGTCATTTCTGTGGCTGATTGGCAGGAAGCGGTTAAAACCGCGAATGACACGGCCTATGGGCTGGCAGCAGCGGTTTGGACGCGCGACATCAACAAGGCGCATTTGGCAGCACGCAAATTGCGCGCTGGCCTGGTTTCGGTGAATTGCTGGGATGGCGGGTCGATCACTATGCCGTTTGGCGGTTACAAGCAGTCTGGTACGGGTCGTGACCGGTCATTGCATGCCTTGGACAAATATTGTGAAATCAAGTCGACCTGGATCGCACTGGGCGATGCCTGAAATTATGAAAGGGCGCGATTGAAATGAGCAGCAGTACCGGCGTCATTGACACCAAAGGCGGCGATAACGCCTTTACGGCGAAATCGGTGCATCAAAATACCAGCGAGCCAATGTATTCCGGTGCGCTGTCCTTTATGCGTCGCCGCTATAGCCGTGACTTGGCGGGGATTGATGTGGCCGTGACGGGGGTGCCCTATGACCTGGCGACATCCAGTCGTCCGGGCACGCGCCTTGGCCCGCAGGGGGTTCGCCGGGCTTCGACCAATCTGGCCTGGGCACCGCACTTCCCCTCCGGTCGGGATATTTTTGCGGAATTGGCGGTCATTGATTATGGCGACATGGTCATTGATCCCGGCCATCCGGAAAAACTGCCCGAGATGATCGAAGATCATGCCCGCACGATTGTGCAGTCCGGGGCAAAGATGCTGACGATTGGCGGTGATCATTTCGTGAGTTATCCGATTTTAAAGGCGCATGCCGAAAAATATGGCGAGGGTATTTCCCTGATCCAGTTTGATGCCCATTCGGATACGTGGGAAGATGATGGTGAGCGGATCGATCATGGTACCATGTTCTGGCATGCCGCCCAGAAGGGCATTGTCGATCCGTCAAAATCGATTCAGGTGGGTATTCGGACCCATAATGAATCGACGCATGGCTATAACATTCTGTACGGGCCGGATGTTCAATCCATGTCGATTGCCGAGATTGTTACCCGTATCAAGGACGTGGTGGGGGATCGCCCGGCTTATATCACCTTTGATATTGACGGGCTTGACCCTTGTTACGCCCCGGGAACGGGCACACCGGTGCTGGGTGGTTTGACCAGCCATCAGGCGGTATCGATCCTGCGGGGGCTTGAGGGTATTAACCTGATTGGCAGTGACGTTGTTGAAGTGTCACCTCCCTTTGATGTGTCGGATATTACCTCGCTGGCCGGTGCAACAATGGCGTGGGAAATGTTAAATCTTCACGCGGCCAATAAGAAATAAATATCAAACTTTTGGCTGATGCGTTTCAATGCGACCGGTATCCGGGTAGGATGCCGGTCGTTTTGTTTTACGATAACGCAGGATGCTGACATGGAAGCTGTATCGATTTCGCTTTTGACGATTTGTGGTATCGAAGAACTGCCCGATCATGCCGAACGCAAAGTGACGCATGTCCTGTCCATCCTGGACCCTGACATGCCGGACCCCGCGGCATTTGGTAAATTTGCCCCCCATGAACGCACACTTTTGCGATTTCACGATATTATCGAGGATCGCCCCGGCATGGAAATGCCGCGCAAGGACCATGTTGAAAAGGTTCTGGCCTTTGGCGGCGAACTGGCAAAATCCTGTGACTTGCGCGAGGATGGACATTTGCTGGTGCATTGTCATATGGGGGTTTCGCGCTCGACAGCCTCGATGGCGATGTTAATGGTGCAGGCCCAGCCGGAAATTTCCGAAGACGAGCTGTTCAAGCGCCTGACCGAAATTCGCCCGCAAGCCTGGCCCAATTCCGTGATGATCGCCTATGCCGACGAATTGCTGGAGCGTGATGGACGTTTGACCGAGGCTTTGCGTCGTCATTACGGCCGCCAGATCAAACGTGACCCGCATTTTGTGACCTGGATGACGGAACTGGGGCGTGAACGCGAAGTCGAGATGGCCGTTTCTTCGTAAAGGATTACCATGTTTGGTCGCTGAGTAACGCGATCGGCTTTTTGTTTGCGGCAGGGATTGAATCGATTAAAAGAGGGCTGTCCCACACCGGAAACGTAAAGGTCGGTAATGCCGGCGCAACAAGCGGAGAACGTAAATGACGGCAAAAGCAGTTTGCCTTGGCGAGTTGTTGATTGATTTTGTGCCAACGGTGACAGGGACAGGTCTTGCCGATGCACCGGCCTTTGCAAAGGCTGCCGGCGGGGCCCCGGGGAATGTAGCTGTTGGTTTACAACGGCTGGGCATTGAAACCGGTTTTATTGGCAAACTGGGCGATGATGGTTTCGGTCATTTTCTGGTTGATACCCTGAAAGCCGATAATGTGGATACATCGGGTATTGTCTTGACCAAGGAAGCCTTAACGGGCCTGGCCTTTGTTTCCTTGCGCGCAGATGGCGAGCGCGAATTTTCATTTTATCGCTCCCCCTCTGCCGATATGTTATTATCGGTTCCCGATCTTGACGTTGAGATGCTCAAAGGATGTGCGCTGTTTCATTACGGCACCCTGTGCATGATTGATGATGATCCGCGCGAAGCAACCTTGCGCGCCATTGAAATTGCACGAGAGGGCGGGGCGATTATTTCGTGTGATCCGAATTTGCGGCTGCCCTTGTGGCCTTCGGCGGATCGTGCGCGCGAAATTCTCAGGCTGGCGATTTCCAAGGCTGATGTCGTTAAAATCTCTGACGAGGAAGTGACCTTCCTGACGGGTGAAGATGATCACGAAGAAGGTTTGAAACAGCTTTGGTGTGATCATTGGCGTTTGTGCATTGTCACGATGGGATCGAAGGGGAGCCGCTATTATACCCGCGACTGGAATGGCTTTGCGGCACCCTTTAGCGTCACGTCGGTTGATGCGACGGGGGCGGGCGATGGTTTTACTGCCGGTTTTTTGTCCCGTTTGTTAAAAAATGCCGATTTGTTATCATCGGCGGAACAGGTTGGTGACGCCTGTCGTTTTGCAAATGCGGTAGGGGCCTTAACGGCAACCAAACGCGGGGCAATTAACGCATTGCCAACCGAAACAGAGGTTCTGGCCTTTATGGCCACATCCTGAGGGCGATAAGGGAAAAGATACGATTTCGGGCGGTGACCCCACGGTATCGCCCAAAATTTTTCTTATAGATAGACTGTCCCACACAGTTTTCCGCTGGCCGAAAATAGACCAATGACCTGTAATCCGAGGATAGAATGGTGACAGAACGTTTGAACGAATGTTGGGAAAACCTGAAGCAGATTGGCGCGGAAGTTTCCAGCGAACTGAACCTGCGCGATGCCTTTACCCAAGATCCGGCCCGGTTTTCGCGTTATCACACTGCTTTGGATGATCTGTTTGTCGATTATTCCAAAAACCTGATTACCGACAATGTTCTAAATGGCCTTCTTGAACTGGCAAAAGAAGTCGGTGTGACGGAATGGCGGGACCGCATGTTTGCCGGTGAGCGCATTAACATTACCGAACATCGTGCGGTTCTGCATATTGCGTTGCGCAATATTGACGGTGACCCGATCGAGGTGGATGGCGAAGATGTGATGCCAGCGGTAAAAGACGTGCTGGCCCGTATGAAAGACTTTGCTGCGCGCGTTCATAGCGGTGACTGGAAAGGTCATACCGGCAAAAAAATAACCGATGTGGTGAATATTGGTATTGGTGGGTCCGATCTTGGCCCGGTGATGGTCAATGAAGCCCTGCGCCCGTATCATATTGAGGACATTAAATGCCATTTTGTCTCCAATGTGGATGGGGCGCATATCGTTGATACGTTAAAGGACCTTGATGCGGAAACGACACTGTTTATCATCGCGTCAAAAACCTTCACGACCGATGAAACCCTGACCAATGCCTATTCTGCCCGAAGCTGGCTTTTGGATGCCCTGGGCGACGAGGCTGCGGTGGCAAAGCATTTTGTGGCGGTTTCAACAGCATTGGACAAAGTTGAGGAATTTGGGATCGACACAGCCAATGCCTTTGGTTTCTGGGACTGGGTTGGTGGCCGTTACAGCCTGTGGTCGGCTATTGGCCTGCCGATTATTTTGGCCGTTGGCTATGAAAGGTTTGAGGAATTGTTGCGCGGTGGTGCGGCAATGGACCATCATTTCAAAACCGCCCCACTGGCGGCTAATATCCCGGTTATTTTAGGCCTGATCGGTGTTTGGTATCGCAACATCCTGGGGGCTTCCAGCCTGGCGATTTTGCCTTATGACCAGCATTTGTCGCGTTTGCCGGCTTATTTGCAGCAGGCGGATATGGAAAGCAACGGTAAATCGACCATGCGCGATGGCAAACCGGTGCAAACGGCAACCGGCCCTGTCATTTGGGGCGAGCCGGGCACAAACGGGCAGCATGCCTTTTACCAGTTGATCCATCAGGGCACCGAACTGATCCCGGTGGATTTTATGGTCGCCGCCAAACCGTTACACAATTTGCAAAATCATCATGACAAGCTGGTTGCCAACTGTTTTGCCCAGGCCGAGGCCCTGATGGTGGGCAAAACTGAATCTGAAGTGCGCCATGAACTTGATGCACAGGGCATGTCGGCGGACGATATTGATGTTTTGGCACCGCATAAGGTTTTTGCCGGAAATAAACCCAGCACAATGATCCTGTATCGCCAGCTTGACCCGTTCACACTGGGCCGTTTGATTGCGATGTATGAACATAAGATCTTTGTTCAGGGCGTGATCTGGAATGTGAATTCCTATGACCAGTGGGGTGTCGAATTGGGCAAACAACTGGCCAAGGAATTACTGCCAATGGTGCAGGGGAGCGAAAGTGCCGAAAACCGTGATGCCTCCACTTCTGGCCTGATTGCGGAATTGCGTAGCCTACAGTCCTGATCGGTCGTTTCGCAATTTTTATAAGGGCAGCATCATGGAGTGCTGCCCTTTTTTTATGTGCGGGGCTTCATGTGGCGCATCATTGTTGCAGGGCATTCATCATGGCATGGGCAGCGGCCTCGCCACTTTGAAAGGCGGCTTCGATGCGCGCGCCCATGCACCAGTCACCCGCAGCAATGATACGGCCGTCGGCAGAGGCAAAATGACTTTGCCCAAGCGGTTTTGTCGTGCGGGCATAGCGCCAGCGATGTGCCTGTTTGAAAACCGGGATCGGGTGTTTGGCACCGGCCTTCACAAAGATTTCTGTGGCGATTGTTGTTAAATGATCCGCAATATTTTCGGCGTTTTCTTCCAGATGATTGCGCGACCAGTCAACAGACCCATGAACGGTCCAGCATTCATGATGTGTCGCGGGCGATGCTTCATGCGGAACCGGGTTGCGCCCGATCCAGGAGATATCGGGATCGGGGTGGGAAAGTACATCAAAGGGCAGCAATGTGGGTTCTGCAAAGGCGAGCATGACTGCCCAACAGGGTGCCATTTTCACGTTGTTTATGGCGTCAAACCGGGGCGAAAGCGGCATCAGAAGCTCCGCACATTGCGGGGCCGGAACGGCAACGATCACGCCATCAAATGTGCCATGTGAGATTTGATTTTGGTGTTGTTGTTGCTGTTGCTGGGAAGATGCGACGCTGTAAAGCTGAAAACGCTTGTCATCCAGAGGCGCAATTTGCGCAATACGTATATTGCGCTGAATATCGAAGCCCGAATTCAGGGGGGTGACAAGTTTGTTCATCGCCGGATACCCGCGATACCATGTTTCTGCCGGATCATTGGCGCCGGACTGTGTTGCAGGCTTGTTGCGCCATTGTTTTGCCGCCCAGCGATGGGCGGAGCCGCTTTGAACCGCGTTTTCCAGGTATTGAACAAAGTCCGGGTGGCGGGCGGTGGCATATTGTGCGCCGTGATTGAATATTCCGTAATCGGTTCGGCGTGCAGCAAGGCGGCCGCCAAGGCCACGGCTTTTTTCAAAAACCTGCACCTTGTGCCCTGCGTGATGAAGGATATGTGCGGCATTCAGGCCGGTAAGTCCGGCACCGATAACGGCTATTTCAAAACGTGGCATGGTGGCGTTCATCCTGCTGGGTTTCTCACCCTCATGATACGCGGCGTGCAACCAAACAGAGCACTTGGCCTGCCATATATTTATAAAAGCGTCATGTTCTGGTCATGAAGGCGTCACCTGGGGCAGGCAGAGTGTTTCATTTGCCAATTTTAATAAAGGGGACAAGTTAATGCGGCGTTCAATGATGATGGCAGGTGTCGCCATTTCAGCTTTGCTTTCTGCCTGTGCGGGAAATGGGACATCGATGGATAACGGGATTAACCTGAGGAGTGCCAATCAGGCACCGCATCATTTGACCATTGCACCGCTGGGTGAATATCGGACCCACATGTTTGACGAAGGTGGCGCTGAAATTGTGGCCTATGACGAAGCCAGCAAGCGTGTTTTTGTTGTAAATGGGGCCGACAAGGGCATCGATATTCTTGATGTTTCAAACCCGATGCAGGTTTCCAAGGTGGCAACCATTGCCCTTGCACAATGGGGGAAGGCCGCCAATAGCGTTGCGGTTCATAACGGGCTGGTTGTTGCTGCCGTTGAAAATAACGACAAACAGGCGCCGGGGCAGGCGGTATTTTTTGATGCCGATGGTAATTTCAAGGCTGCTGTAACGGTTGGCGCGCTACCTGACATGATCAAATTTACCCATGATGGCAAACATGTCCTGGTTGCCAATGAAGGTGAACCCAACGATGCCTTTGACAATGACCCGGAAGGAAGCGTTGCCGTTATTTCCGTTCCGTCTGACATTGCGAAAATGACCGATGCGGATGTTCGGTTTGCCCGGTTTGACGAACTGAACAATAAAAAACTGCCGGCCGGAATGCGCACCGCCAATCCAGGAACATCCAGTGTGGCACAGGATATTGAACCGGAATATATCGCCATTAGTGCGGATGATCGGACCGCCTATGTGACCCTGCAGGAAAACAATGCCATTGCGATTGTGGATATTGCATCGGCCCGTATTCGCGATGTTGTTGGCCTGGGGTTCAAGGACCATATGGTAGATGCGCTGGATGCCAGCAACAAGGATGGGGGCATTCGCATCAAACCCTGCCCGGTATTTGGCATGTATATGCCAGACACCATTGCCGGGATCGAGATTGAGGGTAAAAACTACTACATCATCGCCAATGAAGGCGATTCCCGTGATTACAAAGGGTATAGCGAGGAAGCCCGCGTTGGGGATCTGAAACTTGATCCGAAAGCTTTTCCTAATGCCAAGGAATTGCAAAAGAAAGAAAACCTTGGTCGTCTGAAGGTGACAACGGCACAGGGCGACACGGATGGCGACGGTGACTTTGATCAGCTGTTCAGCTTTGGCGGGCGTTCATTTGCCGTTTTGGATGATCAGGCCGATATGATCTTTGATAGTGGCGATCAGTTTGAACAGTATCTTTCAGCTTATTTGCCGAAGAATTTCAATTCCAATAATAGCGAAAATGGCAGCTTTGATAATCGTTCCGATGATAAAGGACCGGAGCCCGAAGGGGCCGCCGCAGGCTATGTCAACGGCGTGCCATATGCCTTTATCGGTCTGGAACGCCAGGGCGGTTTCATGGTTTATGATTTGAGCAATCCGGTAAATCCGCAATTTGTCACCTATCATACGGATCGCAATTTTGACGGTGATCCTGCCAAAGATACCGCAGGCGAACTGGCGCCGGAAGGAATGGTGTTCATTGATGCCGCGCATAGCCCGTCTGGCAATGCAATGCTGGTGGTGGCATCCGAAGTTTCCGGCAGCACCAAATTTTATGATTTGAAATAAACCGGCATTACGAATAACCGACCGGGAAAGATTTTAGCGGTCGAAAACCGGGACGGGCAGGGGCAGATCAAACGAAGGTTTGGTTTGCCCCTGTCTTGTGACCAGGCAATGTCAGCGGTTGGTTGTGTGTTATGTATCGGATTTGATGCATATTGCCTGTGCAGAATGCTTCAATTTGTTACAAAAAACGATTACACTCCGCCGCGATCAGCAAAAAGCCATTGATTTTGCAGGAGACAGAGGCTGAATTCCCGTCGTGAACCCCATATTCTGGTTGTCGATGATGACCAGGAAATCCAGAAACTGCTGAAAAAGTTTCTGATGCAGCATGGCTATCGCATGACGACGGTTTCCGATGGAACCGAAATGCGCAAAGCCCTGCGAGACTGGAATATTGATCTGTTGATTCTCGATATCATGCTGCCCGGCGAGGATGGTTTTGCCCTGTGCCGGGATGTGCGCCGCACATCAAAAGTGCCGATCATTATGCTGACAGCTGTTGGCGAGGATACGGACCGTATTCTGGGCCTGGAGCTTGGTGCGGATGATTATTTGACCAAGCCGTTTAATCCGCGTGAATTGCTGGCCCGCATTCGGGCAATTTTCCGTCGTGCCGAAAACGGTAGCACCAGTGACATGACGGAAAGCAGTGCCGAAAAGGTAAAATTTGGCAGCTGGGTGCTTAATTTGGGGTCGCGGGAATTGCGTGATGCCGATGATGTTGTCGTGCATCTTTCAACCGGCGAATTTTCATTGTTACGTGCCTTGGTCAAGCATAATAAACGGCCATTATCGCGCGATCAGCTTGTTGATATTGTCAGGGGACAAAGTTCTATTCCGTTTGATCGCAGTATTGATATTCAAATCAGCCGGCTGCGTCGCAAAATCGAAAAAGACGCCAAAAATCCTAAGCTGATCAAAACGGTGCGCGGGATCGGCTATCAGTTTTGTGCTGATGTCGTGCCCGCCTGATCTGAAACGGGGCAAAAGCAGGTGGCAACGGTAAAACCCCGCTGGTACAAGCCCCGCACCCTGGGCGGGCGTATTTTCCTGATCATGATGATTGGCGGGGTTATCATCGCTGCCCTTGCCAGCATGGCATCGCTTTACATCATTGACCGATCCGAACGTATCAGCCGTGCCTATACGCTGGGATTTACCATTCGCGAACTGGTCCTGATTGCCGAAAACCCGGAATTACGGGGCAATGCCCGCAATGTTGCGGCACAGGATGGCCTGCAGGTGGAAATTTTACCTGCCCAGGAAGTTGACAGTCTTTTGCGGTTTTCCCGCCCGGCACAGCATATTGCGATGCCGGTTCGGCTGGGGGATGCGGGCTGGCCAACCTCGGTTAAGGTTCATTTTCGGCATGGCCGGTTAAGTTCCGAACAGCGCGATGTGATTGAGCAAGCCAAAAGCCCAAGCCTGTTTTTTGCCCAGCTGTCGCGTGAAATTGCCCGCCTTGGCCTGCAGGCGCAAATTGAACTGACCCTGCCTTCCGGGCGACGGATGTTGCTGTCTCATGCGCAGCTTTGGAGCGATTATGCCTCGCCATCGGTGGTCTTTATTATGTTCGTGGTGGGGGTTGTTGCCGTTTTGGCGGTTTTTGCCGCATTGGCCGATTTGTTGGCAGGGCCGTTTAAAAACCTGGCAACGGCCATTCGTAAAAATGGTGACGAGGTTGAAGGCGACCCGGTTGTGGAACGTGGGCCGGTCGAAGCCCGTTCGATGGCGGAAGCCTATAATGCGCTGCGTTTTCGGATCGCCCGGATGCTCGAAGACCGTACACGCATGCTGGCCGCCATTTCCCATGATTTGCGCACGCCCAGCACACGATTACGCCTGCGCGCCGAATTCATTGATAATGACGAGCTACGTGAAACGGTGCTGCGTGATCTTGATGAAATGGATGAATTGTTAAGCGATGCGCTGGATTTCCTTGGGGACTGGATCCACAAGGAGGAAGAGCGCACAGTTGATTTTACATCCGTGCTGGAGGCGATTTGTGATGATTACGCGGATCTGGGGCGTCCGGTGATGTTTGAAGGGCCCAAACCGTTGACGTTTAACGTCGTTAATACGGTCTTTGGCAGCAAAAACGAAGAAGCCCATTCCTTTGGCGATAAACGCAGCATTCGTTTGACCTGCCGGGCAGGGACGCTTCGCCGGGCCTTTACCAATTTGATCAATAATGCCTTGAAATACGGTCATCGTGCCTATGTCAGCCTGGATGCGACAGCCGATGAGGTGATTGTGATTGTACGTGATGAAGGGCCCGGCATTCCCGAGCAGGAACAGGAAAAAGTCTTTTTGCCGTTTTATCGTGTCGAAGGATCGCGCGCGCGAAGCACTGGCGGCAGCGGCCTGGGACTCTCGATTGTGAAAACGGTTATTGATGCCCATGAAGGTACCATCAGCCTACAGAACTTGCCAAAGCGTGGCATGGCTGTAGAGGTGCGCTTGCCAAGAAAAGTTTGATATTTATCTTTTGTGGAATATTTAAAACTTTCTAATTCAATTATTATTTTCTTTCTCCCAAGTAAATCTATACTTGTATATAGTATCGCTTTTGTTGCGGAGTGTTTCGTTATTGGTAGACACTGTTTACTGCAAATTTTGCATTCCTGAATGCCATCAAGCGCTATAGTTGTATGATCAAGTATGGGATATAACCTTTACGGATTTGAATTAAAGCACTTTTCTATCTGAAAAATGTGCGGCCTGTTTTAGGGGGAACACGACTATGCTGTCGAATATGAAAATCAGAACAAGGTTGATTATTATCGTAATCGGCGCTGTTCTGGCGTCTTTTGTTATTAGTGCATTTGCGCTTTATAATTTACGCGATAATTTACTTGAAGATCGTAAAAAAGATACACGTAATCTTGTTAATAGCACGATCAGCCTGTTGGATTTCTATTATCAGCAGCAGAAAACCGGAGGTTTAAGCGAAGAAGAGGCGCAGAACCTTGCCAAAAAGGCTGTAAGCTCTTTGCGCTATGATGGCGGGAATTACTTTTGGGTGTTCACGGTCAAGGAACAGATCATGCTGGTGCATGGTGTTGTGCCCAAGCTGGTTGGCCAGGACATGAGCGATTCAAAGGACACGTCGGGTAAACTTTATTATCGCGCCTTTGACAAGGTTATCAAGGCACATGGGGAAGGGTTTGTCGGATATCATTTCTATTTGCCAAATAGCAAGGAAACCGGCCCTAAACTTGCCTATGTCAAGAATTTCAAACCCTGGGGATGGGTTGTTGGCACCGGTATCTATGTAAATGATATTGATGATATTTTTTATCATAGCCTGTTGGTTCAAGGTGCAATCGGGCTTGCTGCGGTTGCTTTGGTCATCTTCTTGTCGATGATTGTCAGCAACGGGATCACCGGTCCCTTGTCGCGGATTATCGACAATATGAATTCTGTTGCCGAGGGCGATCACGATATCACAGTCGAATATACCGAGCAGCACAGCGAAATTGGCGATTTGGCCCGTACAATGGAAACATTTCGGGATCGCAGCTTGGAAATGGCGCATATGCGCAGCAAACAGGCAGAGAGCGAAAAGAAAGCCGAGGAAGCCAAACGCGACGCCCAGCAGCAGATTGCAAATGAATTTGAGCAATCCGTCGGGCAAATTCTTGCTGACGTGATTCAGTTATCAGCAGAGGTGCAGGAGGGGTTGAAGGCGATTTCGGATTCAGCCCGCCATGCCGGTGATTCCCTGAAGGTTGTTTCGTCTGTCTCTCATGATGCCACGCGGAATGTGGATACGGTTGCCGCCGCAGCCGAGGAACTGACGGCATCAATTTCCGAAATCAGCAGCCAGGTTACACAATCGTCTGGTATTGCTGCTGGGGCGGTTGACGCATCGGAAGGAACGCACAAGAAAATCGAGCTTTTGGCCAATGCGGCCTCTGAAATTGGCGAGGTTGTTGCGTTGATTACCGATATTGCCAACCAGACCAACCTTCTGGCCCTGAATGCCACCATCGAGGCTGCACGGGCCGGTGATGCCGGGAAGGGATTTGCCGTTGTTGCCAACGAGGTGAAAAACCTCGCAACTCAAACCGCCCGGGCAACCGACAATATCCGTCGCCAGGTGGAGGACATACAAGCAGCCACCACAAGCTCTGTTGATGCGATTGCTGATATTGCCAGCACAATTCGTGACCTTGATACATCGACGGGTCGTATCGCGGCTGCGGTCGAACAGCAGGGGGCGGCAACCCAGGAAATTGCCCGTAACGTGGATGAAGCTGCACGCGGTGTTGGACGGGTAAATTCGGATATCGATGCGGCCGCCGAAGGCGCGTTTGTTGATGGTCAACGTTCTGATAAGGCAAATGCCCTGGCAAATAACCTTTCTTCCAAGGCCCAGGAACTTGATCGGGCTGTTAACACCTTTCTGTCAAAAGTACGGTCCAGCTGATCGCGATTGTTCTTTAAGATAAACACATAAAATCCCCCGGCAGTTCACAACCTGCCGGGGGAATTTTTGTTATCTTCATGCGATGCGCATGACCTTGCATCACGGCGCATTATCGATAGCAAGAGGAAGTGTTAAATAATCTACGAGCCAAAATCAGGTGATTTATTTGATCGTTTAAGGGAGGTAAATTAATTTTTGAAACCGTTTCCTGATTTCTCCCAAATGGAGCCGAGAAATGGCATTGATCGTTAAATTAGATCCATTACAATTTCCAGCTAAAATTCTTCGCCAAGGGTTCACGACCCGAAGCCTAAATTTTGAAACTGATGCTATCGAAGTCAAGATTTTCGATAGAGCGTATATTGATTACGCGCGCGAACAGTGAACAATTTTTCGCGACTGAATTGAGCAGTATC
>JBNKVZ010000087.1:0-18018 GCA_050299455.1 Thalassospira sp. | reverse complement strand
GAATATCGGGGGCCTTGCCTTCGTTGCGAATAACGCCAAACAGGCGTGTACCATTTTTATCAAGCTGCTGCCCGCTTCCGGCCCCACCAAGATTGCCAGTGGCACCGGCATTGGCCGAACCACCACTTGCCGCACCAGCACCAGCGGCCGCTCCTGCAGCGGCACCAGAAGCTGCGCCCGCCGCAGCCCCCTCATTCCCGGCGGGTGCCATCCCGTCAGATGCGCCACCGAATGATGCACCCGTTTTACCTTCAAGCTGGCTCAGGCGGAAATCAACATCGGAAATCAGCCGATCAAGGCGGTCCGACATTTGCCGAACCTTGTAACCCTGTTCTTCGATCTGGCCGGTAAGCTGAGTGATCTGGGATTGTAAATTATCGATCTGGATCTGTTGGCGGGCGGCGGCAGGTGTATCGCTGTTCGCGGCCCCGGCACCGCTGCTGGCACCAGCCCCATTGGCAGGTGGGCCTTCGCGGTAAACATAGCGCTGCAACAGATCGAGATCCTTGCGAAGTTGTTCGACCTGCCGGGTCATCGACGCATCCTGGGCCAGCGCCGGAGAAGCCATGCCGAACGTCAAAAATCCCAAAATCACCAAACTGCCCATCCGGGTCAGAAGCGATGTGCCTTTTTGCACTGCAACAGGCCTGTCATCCTGGCCCATCTGCCGGGAGAGCATCGGAACGCATTGGATCTTGACGGGTTCTGGTCGGATCATATCCCGGTCCTTTTTGGTCAACTTCAATAACATGCGACAGATTTCAAACAAAAATCGTTGCGCTGTCAAACGGCAAAAATAAGGCGCCTGCCCCGAAACCGGGACAGGCGCCTGAAATCAAACCGGTTTTTAACCCGGCGCGCGATTAACGGACAACCGTTACAGCGCGACGGTTCTTGGCCCAGGCAGCTTCATTATGACCCAAAGCAACCGGGCGTTCTTTACCATAGGAAATGGTTTCGATGCGGGACGGATCAACGCCCAGAGCAATCAAATAATCCTTGGCAGAGTTTGCACGGCGTTCACCCAGTGCAAGGTTGTATTCGCGCGTACCGCGTTCGTCGGTGTTACCTTCGATCAGAACGGTATATTGCGGATATTTCTTCAGCCAAGCAGCCTGGAGTTCCAGGGTGCGGCGGGCTTCTGCCGACAGATCATATTTGTCGAAAGAAAAGAAAACGCGATCGCCAACATTGACCGCAAACCATTCCGGGCTGCTTTCAGAAAGCGAGCTGGTCGTGGTGGTTTCTGCAGGCTGGTTCACAGTAGAGACACCCTGGCCCTGCGACGTCGCAGAGCTGTCCGGTGCCGTTTCACAAGCAGCCAAAAGAGCGACCGCAGCAAAAACACTCAGAATCCGAAGTTTCATTTAAGTTTTCCCCTTAACACCGGACGCATTCGCCCGAGTTGGTTTGTTACCATGTCTCGCGACACCATCACATGCTCGTTTAAAAAACGAATCGCATACGGTGTTTCGCCAAGACTATACATTTGAGAAATCAGGGAATCAAGGGCGACCATGCCGGATCCGACCCATCCGCCGGTGTAACGATCTCGCGCTCGTTATAACCGGTAAGATCAATCGAAAACAGGCGGAATCGGTCCTTGGTTCCATCCTTGGACGGGATTTGGCGATCAAACATCAAAACCCGTCCGTTTGGTGCCCATGTCGGGGCCTCAACGAGATACCCGTTGGCCAGCAGCCGCTCACCGCTGCCATCTGGCCGCATGACACCAATATAGAACTGACCTCCCTGCGTCTTCGTGAAGGCGATCAGGTCGCCGCGCGGAGACCAGACCGGGGTAGAATAAAGCCCCCCCCCGAAACTGATCCGTTGTACGCCGCTACCATCTGCATTCATCACGTAAAGTTGTTGTCCGCCACTACGGTCCGAGTTGAATACAATTCGCGATCCATCGGGCGAATAGGAAGGCGATGTATCAACCGCGGGATGCCGCGTCAACTGGCGCTTTTCGCGGGTGCGCAAATCCAGCGAGTAAATCTCGCTATTGCCATCCAGCGCCTGGCTCATGATCACCGAATTGCCATCTGGCGAAAATCTCGGGGCGAACGTCATCCCCGGGAAATCACCCAGCAGCTCCAGCTCTCCGGTGTCAATATCAAGAACATAGACCCGTGGTTTGTCGTTGAAATACGACATATAAACCACTTCCTGGGCGGTCGGCGAAAACCGCGGGCTAAGAACAAGAAACTTGCCATCGGTCAGGAAGCGGTGATTTGCCCCATCCTGGTCCATAATCGCCAGCCGCTTGATCCGGTGTGTTGCCGGCCCGGATTCGGATACGTAAACAATACGGGTATCGAAATACCCGGATTCACCGGTGATGCGTTTATAAATCTCGTCTGAAATTTTATGGGCGATCCGCCGCCAGTTGCCCGGTTGCGTGCGATACGCCACACCGGCCATCTGGTTTTCGGCCAAAACGTCCCACAAACGAAATTCGACCCGCAACAACCCGTTTGCCTCGGTCACAACCCGGCCATTGACCAGGGCCTGGGCACCGATTGTCCGCCATTCGGCGAAATTGGGATTGACCGCCAGCGAACTGGCGCTCTGGATAAAGGCCTTTTCATCAATTGTTTTGAAAAGACCCGAGCGCGCCAGATCGTTGTTGATCACATTGGTAATATTCTGCCCGACATCGGTTTCCGACACACCTTCGCCCGCGAAACGTGTCACGGCAATCGGCATCGGCTTTACTTCACCACGGGTAATATCAACACGCAGTTCCGCATGCGCCGGGGCGGCTGCAACAACTGTCAAGCCAACAGCAACGGCAAGGGCACACAGGCCAGCCAGCCCGCGCACACGCCAGTGTCGTTTAAAAGCCTTGGTCTTGCTTGTCATCCTGCCTCGCTTTTCTCCACGCGTTTTCAAAAGGATAGCTCGTTAACCCGGCAATTCACACGCGTCAAAACCGAGCGTGAATTTGCGCTACAATTGTTTTTTATCCAGCGGCACTTTCAGTGGTCAGCAATGCGATTTTAGCACACCACTTGATGCAGATTTTGCTATGCAGCATTTTCCCAAAGTGCCCCCGGCTCTGTTCCGATTCCTGTCTTTCTTCAACGGCTTGCCAATATCGCGACCGCGCTTTCAAAGCAGAGCCAACGTTAAAAAACAAAAATCAGCAATCATTTCGGCAAAAATACGGTGAAATCGTCACAATTCCCCGAATATTTCGCAAATACCACCTATAAACCCAACATCTCCTTCATGTTAAAGCTCATGATAACGGTGTTCCACAGATCATATTTATTTGCCGGCAGCTTAAGCGGGCTACAGGCCGGGTTCAAAACCGCACGACGCGCACTTTCGGCAATTGTCCGTTTTGACGGATCATTGCCAATTTCTCTCTGATTGGCGATTTGAACATCCCGCACAACACGATCCGGCCCAACTCTCACATTCAGATAAACCACGAAATCAGCATCCTTGGACCCGACTGGCGGGTTCCAGCATTGCGCGATCTGACGTTTCAGGGCGTCCAGCTCGCTCATGGTCAGGCGATCTGACAGGCGCGTTGCCGTCTGCTCACTTGCCGCTTCCTTCGCCGGTTTTTTATCGGGCTGGTCAGGCACGGGCTGCGGTTTCGCCTCGGCCTTTTTAAGGTCTTTGAGGACGTCGGTAAAATCGCGAGACGGCGTGTCCTTGGCCTTTGGTTCCGGCTTCGGCTCAGGCTTGGGTTTTGGTTCCGGCTTCGGCTCAGGCTTGGGTTTGGGCTCCGGTTTTTTCTCGGGCTTGGGCAACGGTTTTGCCACAGGTTCCGGTTTCTTTTCCGGCTTGGGCTCCGGCTTTTTTTCTTCCGGCTTTGGTTTTGCCTTTAACTCACCCGCGTCACTTTCGGGCACGGGTGCTGCTTCCGGGGCCTTTTTGACCTCGGGTTTCGGCTTGGGTTCGGGCTTTGGCTCCGGTTTCGGCTCTGGCTTAGGTTCCGGTTTGGGCGTGGGCTTTGGCTCCGGCTTCGGCTCAGGTTTGGGTTCCGGCTTCGGCTGGGGCTTTGGCTCTGGCTTGGGCTCTGGCGCGGGTGTCGGTTTTTCCGTTTTCTCGGGTTTTGCCGCCGGTTTGGGTGCGGGTTTGGGCAAAGGCGGCGCCTTTTTCTGGGCGGCGGCAAATTCATCCACCGTCACAACATCAACCGATACCGACTGCATTTCCAGCGGGTCGGGTTTAAACAAATCAGGCAAGCCGAAATAAGCAATCAAAATGATTGCCACATGTACCGCCAGTGAAATCAGCACATTCCGCAGCATGACCGCTTATTTGCCCTTATCTGGCAGGTCCGCAATCAGGGCGACCTTGCTAAAACCCGCCTCGTTGATGCGTCCCATCAAATCCATGACCTGGCCATAATCAACAGCCTTGTCACCCTTCACAAAAATACGGGTATCCCGCTTGTTCTCGGTAATGGCCCGCAATTTTGCCACCAGATCATCCCGGTTCACCTGGCTGTCCATCAAATAGATGTCGCCATCCTTGGTCAACGAGACCACCAGGGGTTCATCCTGGCCTGTCATCTGGCTTGCGCTGGCTTTGGGCAGGTCAACATCCACCCCGGCCGTGATCAATGGTGCTGTGACCATAAAAATCACCAGCAGGACCAACATCACGTCGACCATCGGGGTTACGTTGATGTCGCTCATGGCGCGACGACCGCCGCGCCCCCTGCGACCACGGCGACGTCCGCCGCCGGAATTTCCAGAAGCTAGTTGTGCGCCCATAAATTAATCCCGTTTTTCATCAAGCTGGCGGGAAAGGATCGAGCTGAATTCGTCCACAAAGGCTTCGAGCCGGTTGCTATAACGGTTCAGGTCGCTTGAAATTTTGTTATAGGCCACAACAGCCGGAATAGCCGCAACAAGGCCGATGGCCGTTGCGAACAGGGCCTCGGCAATACCGGGGGCAACCACCGCCAATGAGGTATTTTTTGATGCCGCAATCGACTGGAACGAGGCCATAATGCCCCAAACCGTACCAAACAGACCGACAAAAGGTGCCGTAGAGCCCACCGATGCCAAAAAGGTCATGTATTTTTCAACCCGGTCCATTTCCCGGCCCAGGGTGACTTCCATCGCCCGTTCAAGGCGCTGTTGCAACCGTGCGCGCATGGTTTCCCCATGAACACCGCGCGCGTTGGAACGCCGCCATTCACGCATCGCTGACACAAAGATTGCCGCCATCGGGTCTTTGGGCCGATCCGCAATACGGTCATACAAATCTTCCAGCGAGCCCCCCGACCAGAAGGCCTCTTCAAACTGATTGGCCTGTGCACGCAATTTGCGCAGACGGAAGGTTTTTTCAAAGACAATCGCCCACACCCAGACGGATGACAGCAAAAGACCAATCATGATCACTTTGACGACCAGACCGGCCTGGACAAACAGCCCCCACATCGACATGTCATGCGCCATCACCGACTGGCCAAGCGACACGGCATCGACAACCTGATTTTCCATCGTTTCTTTAGCCCTCGTTCACATCCAGATAGTCACTGAACACATTTCTTAATTCATCCGGCAGGCGCTTCGCTTTAGCAGTTTCGAGCGACATACAGGCCAGAACGATCTCGATTGCGACCAGTTCCTCATCGCCTCGCATAACCATTTGCTCATACACCATCGATGCACCGCCCATGCGCATCAATCGACTTTCCACAGTCAACCGGTCCTCGAGCCGGGCAGCCCGGCGAAAATCGACGGTACAGTGTCGAACCGCTATGGCAACTTTGTGGCGTTCGGCAATGTTTCTGTTGGTTAATCCCAATAAATTCATCATTGACGTCCGGGCACGCTCGGCAAAAGCGAGATACTCGGCGTGATATACAACCCCACCAGTATCGGTGTTATCGTAAAACACACAAAACGGGTAGATATGGCGCTTCCCGTCGAAATGTCCCATCAGAGCATCGCTCATGCATCACCTTCGTCATTTGCGTTTTTCAACGCTTCGCTTTCAAACAGGTCCGACATGGGAACACCGGCCTGACTACGGGGCGGTGTTAATCCAAGATGATTAAATCCCTTAACCCCCAGCATACGCCCCCGCGGGGTCCGCTGGATCAGCCCCTGTTGTAAAAGATAAGGTTCAATCACATCTTCGATCGTATCGCGCTCTTCCGAGAGGGCTGCGGCCAACGTGTCAACGCCAACCGGCCCGCCGCCATAATTACTGGCAATACAGGTCAGATAGCGTCGGTCCTGGCTATCAAGCCCCAGATTATCGACCTCCAGCCGGGTCAGGGCGGCATCGGCGATAAAGGCATTCACCGGCGACTTCCCTGCCACCACGGCAAAATCTCTTACGCGTCGCAACAGGCGCCCGGCAATACGCGGCGTGCCCCTGGACCGGCGGGCAATTTCCATTGCGCCATCGCGGGTCATATCAAAATTCAGCAATTTTGCCCCGCGTGCGACAATATCCACCAGTTCTTCGGGCTCGTAAAACCGCAACCGCAGCGGAATGCCAAAACGGTCCCGCAAAGGGGTTGTTAATAGCCCGGACCGTGTTGTCGCACCGACCAGTGTGAAGGGTGGCAAATCAATGCGCACGGATCGCGCTGCCGGCCCCTCGCCAATGATCAGGTCAAGCTGGAAATCCTCCATCGCCGGATACAGAATTTCTTCAACAGCCGGGTTCAAACGATGGATTTCATCAATAAATAGCACGTCACGCGGCTGCAAATTGGTCAAAAGGGCGGCAAGGTCGCCCGCCTTGGCAATCACCGGACCGGATGTTGCACGAAACCCCACGCCCAGTTCACTGGCAACAATTTGCGATAATGTGGTTTTGCCCAGGCCCGGTGGCCCGAAAAACAGCACATGATCCATTGCCTCTTCGCGACCACGGGCAGCCTGAATGAACACATCCAGGTTTTCACGGACTTCTTTCTGACCGGTAAAATCATCCAGCCGACGGGGGCGCAAAGACCCTTCCTGGCGATCTTCGGCGTTGCGTTCACCACTGAGCAGGCGGTCGTTTTCCTCGTTCACGCGCTAAGCTCCTTTAGGCCCAACCGGATCAGGGTATCAAGGTTTCGATTATCCCCCGCCTGCTGGGCAGCCTTGCCCACCGCGCCAAAGGCCTCGGACCGGCCATAGCCCAAATTCACCAATGCAGAAACAGCATCGGCCATAATCGCCCCGTCATCAATGACCGGGGCTTCAGGGGCTGCCGCTTCAACCGGTGCGGCCTTTTTGCGCGACGATTTGGTTTTACCTTCCGGCTTTTCAGCCGCAGGCATGGATGCAGCTGCGGGTGCGGCAACCGGGCCAAGGTTAAGCTTGGCGGCCTTGTCTTTTAGTTCACCCACAATACGGGTTGCCACCTTCGCCCCGACACCGGGTGCGCGGCAAAGTGCGGTTGTGTCCTGTGATGCCAGCGCGCGCAACAAATCCGTCGGGGACAGAACCGATAAAATTGCCAGGCCAACCTTGGCCCCGACCCCCTGAACCGTTGTCAAAAGGGCAAACCACTGCTTTTCGGCGTTATCGGCAAAACCATAAAGGTGGATATGATCTTCGCGAACATGGGTTTCGATGATCAAGCCCGCCTCACCGCCAGCCGGCGGCATCATGGAGAGTGTCCGGCGCGAGGCAAAAACCAGATAGCCAACACCGTTAACATCAATAATGACGTGATCTTCGCCGATAAAATCGACAATGCCGCGCAATTTGGCGATCATCGCGCCGAGCCCCCATTCTGGTTATGATACCGGTTCATCATGGCACGGCTTCCTGCATGCTGGGCATGACAAATTGCCACTGCCAGCGCATCCGCCGCATCGGGACCGGCAATTTTACAGCCCGGCAACAGGGTTGAAACCATCATTTCCACCTGCTGTTTGGCCGCATGCCCTGCCCCGACCACGGTTTTCTTAACAGCATTCGGTGTATATTCCGTAACCGGAATGCCCAGCCGTGCGGGTGCCAACAGGGCAGCCCCGCGGGCCTGCCCCAGTTTCAGGGTCGAAACCGGATTTTTATTAACGAAGGTTTCTTCAACCGCGGCCTCATCGGGCGACCATTCATTGATAATGTCGGTCAGACCGGAAAAAAGCTGTACCAGCCGTTCGGCCAAAGAAAGCGATTGGGTAGAACTGACAACGCCATTGGCAACATGGCGCATATGATTGTCATGCAGGTCAATCACACCCCATCCGGTGCGCTGAAGACCGGGATCGATGCCAAGAACCCTGACCACGTGACAATCACCTGTTGTTATTTTTCAGAAAACGGACCATCCGCCCGGATAAAATACGCCCGTCATTCAAAGCAAAATGACGGGCGCAGGCAAGATCAGTTATCGAGAGCCGCGACGATTTCGTCTGTCCACTCGACATTGGTCCAGACATTCTGGACGTCGTCATTATCTTCGAGCACATCCACAAGCTTCATGATGCTTTGTGCCTGATCAACCGAAATTTCCGCTGAGGTCGTCGGACGGAAAACCAGTTTGGCACTTTCCGGATCACCAAAGGTTTCGGTCAGGGCTTCGCGAACGGCGTTCAAATCTTCGATTTCGGTTTCGATGACGTGGTTTTCTTCGTCAGATTCCACATTGGCGGCACCGGCTTCAAGGGCGGCTTCAAAAACGGTATCGGCATCGCCTTTGTCTGCCGGATACACGATTTCACCAATGCGGTTGAACATAAAGCCCACCGAACCGGTTTCCCCCAGATTACCACCATGTTTGGTAAAGGCGGCACGCACTTCCGATGCGGTACGGTTGCGGTTATCGGTCAAGGCCTCGACGATAACGGCAACACCGGCGGTGCCATAGCCTTCGTAACGGACTTCTTCAAAGTTTTCGCCCTCGCCCGCACCCAGTGCCTTTTTAATGGCGCGGTCAATATTGTCTTTGGGCATGTTCTGCCCGCGGGCTGCGGCAATGGCTGCACGCAAACGCGGGTTGCTGTTGATGTCGTCGCTGATTTTTGCCGAAACCGTGATTTCACGGGCAAGTTTGGTAAAAATCTTGGCGCGCTTTTTATCCTGCGCGCCCTTGCGGTGCATGATGTTTTTAAACTGGGAATGACCGGCCATAACCTGAAACCTGTATTCTTGAATTACGTTATCGATCTGGTGCCGCCCGGGCCCCGATCAGACCGAGACCAGATACAGAGCGTATCCGCACCGGCCCAACATTATGAAAAACTGTCCTGCATTCGCCGCCGCCAGACTGCCTATGGCACCATGCAGGCGAACGCAATGCAGGCTCCTATAACGTGTTTGTGCGCCAAGGTCCAGCGGTCGCGCACATATTCGCAGTGCACGCCGCCAATTTGCGCCATCTCGCCGAAATTCAGGGCCCGAAGATCACGCTTATAATCAATCAAAAACAACACGATCCTGGCACGTCTATAAACAACTTGCTTTTTGTTTATCAAATCTTGCTTGCCTATTGCAGAAGACGACAGAATGAAACAATATTGCCACAGCAATAAACATAATAAATTAATACGATCGGGTTTGAGCCACCAAAAAGGGTTATCAAACAAGGGGGAAGGCGACGCAACGGAAACCTTTATAAAGGTCCGTGCCTCTTAAAACCGGTGAGAACGAACACCGGTACAACAAAAAGGTAGGACAGAATGGGAAAAAAAATAGGGAACCCGAAACGGTCAGGAAACACAAACAAGAAGCCCGGTTCGGGACTGGGTGTAAAAGGCAAACTTCTGATTTCCTTTGCCCTGGTCGGGCTGATGGCGGTTGCCGCCGTCATTGTCGGTGTTTTTGCTTTCGGGCGATTTGGCATCACCCTTGCTGATATCACCGAAGAAAAATTACCGCCCATGTTTGCAGCCCAGCAGCTTGCAACTGAAAGTGCCGAAATTGTTGCAATCGCCCCGCGTATTGCCGCAGCAACCAGCCCGGAAGAAGAACAAAGCGTCAAAGACGAACTTGATCAGCGCCAGATCGGCATGAAAGACAAGATCAAGCAATTGCGCGATGCGGGTCTTGAACCTGAAATTCTTGAACAGATTGAAGCCAACCGCGAACAGCTTGAGCATATGCTGACGTCGCTTCACGAGGCAACCCAGGCCCGCTTTGCGATTTCGTCGGAAAAAACCGATAAGACGAAAGAATTCCTCGATCTTAGCAAACGCTATAGCGACACACTCAAGCCATTACTTTCCTATACCCAGAACGACATTTCGCAGGCCGACGCCAAAGTGAAACAGCTGCGTTCCGATCCGGTCAATGTGATGGAATTGAGCAAGGAAGACTTGCTGAAGGACTACTACAAACTGCACGATGCCGTGCAAACGCGGTCTCCCATCCTCAATATCGAACGTCAGGGGGCGTCGGCGACCAATATGATTGTGTCGGCCAGCACCGAAACCCAGCCCGTTCGCCTTTCAATCGTATCGGTGCGAATTCGCGGCAATTATGCCGATGCGCGTGCTTTGATCAATGGCATGGATAATGAAAGGCTCAAGACCTTTTATAATAAGCTGATCGACAAAATGGAAAAACTGTCGATTGGCGACGAGAGCATTCCGACCCTGCGGAGCAAAGAACTCGAAGCGATCGAAAAGGCGCAGAAATTTGTGACGGAAAGTGCAACGGCAGCCAATTCGTTGCGTGACAATGTTGCAAAGCTGGTCAGCGCCCTGCAAGACAAAGTCGACGCATCCGCCGACAGTGCAGAGACCCTTCAGAAACAAAGTTCAACCATTCTCTATGCCGTGGGCATTGTCGCCATTCTGTTGTCGCTTGCCATATATGTCATCTATGTGCGCGGCAGCCTGCTGCGTCGCCTGGACGGCTTGCAAAAAACAATGGTCACGCTGGCCAGTGGCAATCTTGATGTACCGATCCCTGTCCGGGGTAATGACGAAATTACTGCAATGGGCCGGGCGGTAGAGGTCTTTAAGGACAATGCGGTCAAAGTGCGCGAAATGCAGGCCGAAGAAGAACGCCTGAATAAGGAACGCAATGAAAGCCTGCGCGACGAATTGCTGACCCTTGCCGATACCCTGCAAGGTGAAGTGGAAAGTGCCGTTGGCGAAATTGCCGCCCTGGCCGAGCAACTTCAGGGCGTTTCCGGGCAGATGAGCCAAAGTGCCGATCTTGTTTCGACGCAAAGCGAAGATGTGGCCTCCTCGGCGCAGGAAGCGACCAGTAATGTCGAAACCGTTGCCGCCGCGACCGAGGAACTTTCGGCATCAAATGCCGAAATTAACCGGCAAATGGCGGAATCAACCCGGATATCAAATGATGCTGCACAAAAGGCGCGTGAAACCAACGAACTGGTCAACAGCCTGTCCCTGTCGGCCAATCGCATTGGCGAAGTCATCGCCCTGATCACCGACATCGCCGAACAAACCAACCTTCTGGCCTTAAACGCCACCATCGAGGCGGCCCGGGCGGGCGATGCCGGCAAAGGCTTTGCCGTGGTGGCGGCCGAAGTTAAAAACCTGGCCAATCAAACGGAAAAAGCCACCGACGAAATTGCCGGGCAAATTACCGGCATTCAGAAATCGACCGGCGAATCTGTTTCGGCCATCGAAACCATTGGCAGCATCATTGAGAATATTAATGAAATTGCCACGACGATTTCGGCCGCAATTGAACAGCAAGGCTCGGCAACCAATGAGATCACCCGCAATGTACGGGGGGCCGCGGACCGAACCCGTGCCGTTTCAAGCTCGATTAATGAAGTTGCCAGCGAAACGACCAAAACCGGAGAACTCTCCGACCAGGTCCTACAAACCGCACAAACGGCATCGCAAAAGGTTGAGAATCTTCGTGAACGAATTGGCTCAATCCTTGAAGATCTACGCCAACAGGCGCACGATCGGGCCAAATCCTGATCGGATATAAATCGGGTATAATACAGCCCGAAATCAGGGCCTGTTTTAAAACAGGCCCAACATCCTTAAGCCGATAACCCCGCCCTTCTTCCTGGCGGGGTTATTTTTTCTCGCACTTGCAGCAACAGCAGAGATTCGCGACTTTAGGTCATCTGGGCAACTCCACAGGAATAAGAAAAACCGATATCAGAATAACCACTACATACGCACGTATATGTAACAAACCAATTACTTGAACTTTGGTAGTATGTTATAATTAAATAAACCAATTCGGGGCTGGGCCAGACAGGGGACCAAGAACATTCTGGCCTGAAAATACCTGAAACATTTTTGACATTACGAGCAGTCGCATTTTTGCGTCTGCACAGCTTTGTGTTGTGAAACCGGCATGGTCCTTCCTGTTTTTCCCGTACGAGGGACAAGGTCTTCATAACCAAGCTGCAGCAGCACACAGGGTTATGACTTTATGCAACAGAATACGGGAAGCCGGAACCAGCGAAAATCCGCGCAAAACAGTGGTATGGGCGTTCGGGGCAAACTGCTCGTTTCCTTTACACTGGTAGGCCTGATGGCTGTGATTGCGGCAACTGTCGGGGCGCTCGCATTCGGGCGGTTTGGCTCGCAGCTCGACAACATCACCGAACAAAAACTGCCCCCCATGTTCAGCGCCCAGCAACTTGCGACCGAAAGCGCCGAAATCGTTGCCATTGCGCCACGCATTGCAGCGGCATCCAGCCCAAAAGAAGAAGAAAGCGTCAAGGCTGAGCTCGACACGCGCATCATCTCTTTGAAAAAACAGATCGAAGGGTTGCGCAAGTCAGGCATACAGCCTGCAACGCTGGACGAGATCGAAACCAATAGCGACAAGCTGCAGAACACGCTGGCATCACTGCACGAACTGACACAGAAACGCTTTAAAATCGGCAATGAAAAAGCCGACAAGCTTCAAGAGTTTCAAAAACTGTCAGATCGGTTTGTTAGCACCCTGAAACCGTTGATGACGGTGACATCAAACGAGCTGTCGCAAATTTCGGAAATGGTGCAGGATCTGCGCCAAAGCCCGGTTGCCCAGACCCGTCAACCGCGTGAAGACCTGATCTCTTCTCTGTTCAAATATCATGACAGCGTCTCCAAGCGGGCACCGCTGGTCGCCCTGACCAATATTGGCAACCAGGTTTCCAATATTATTATCAGTTCGGCCTCGGAACGCGATTTGACCCGCCTGTCGATTATCGGCGTACGCGCACGCGGCAGCTATGGCAATGCCAAAGACTTGCTCAAGGATTTGGGTAACCCCAAGCTGATCAAGTTTTATGAAGGCCTGATTGACAAGATGGAAAAGCTGTCGATCGGAACAGGCAGCCTGCCCGACTTGCAAAGCCAGGAACTGAAAGCGACCACCGATTCTCAGAAACTTGTCACACAGGCCGGTGAATTCGCCAGCGCAATGGGTGCCAGCGTGGATCAGGTCGTCGGTGCCCTGCAAGACGATGTCGATACCGCCGCTTCCGATGCCCGCGAACTGCAAAAACAAAGCTCGCTTATTCTGTATACCGTTGCGGCAATCTCTATTTTGCTGTCGCTGGCAATTTACGTGGTTTATGTCCGTGGCAACCTGTTGCGTCGTCTTGGCAGCCTGCAACAAACGATGGTGCAGCTTGCCGATGGCAACCTTGATATCCATGTTGCCGCCAAGGGCAATGACGAAATTTCGGCGATGGGCCGTGCGGTCGAGGTCTTTAAGGACAATGCCCTTAAGGTTCGCGAAATGCAGGCCGAAGCAGAACGCCTCAATATTGAACGCAACGAGGCCCTGCGCGATGAATTGCTGGGTCTGGCCGACACCCTGCAAGGTGAAGTGGAAAGTGCCGTTGGCGAAATCGCGGCTTTGGCCGAACAGCTTCAGGGCGTTTCCGGCCAGATGACGCATAGTGCGGAAAAGGTCTCGAACCAAAGCGAAGATGTCGCGACATCGGCACGCGAAGCCACCAACAATGTTGAAACCGTGGCAGCAGCAACCGAACAGCTGGCGGCATCAAATGCGGAAATCAATCGCCAGATGGCGGAATCAACCCGCATTTCCAACGAAGCCGCCCAGAAGGCCCGTGAAACCAACGAACTGGTCAACAGCCTGTCGCAGTCGGCCAATCGCATTGGCGAGGTCATTGCCCTGATTACCGACATTGCAGAGCAAACCAACCTTCTTGCCCTGAATGCGACCATCGAGGCCGCCCGTGCGGGTGACGCTGGCAAAGGCTTTGCCGTGGTGGCTGCCGAGGTGAAAAACCTGGCCAACCAGACGGAAAAAGCCACCGATGAGATTGCTGGCCAGATTTCCGGCATTCAGAAATCCACCGGTGAATCGGTTTCGGCCATTGAAATGATTGGCAGCATCATTGAAAGCATCAATGAAATTGCCACCACCATTTCTGCCGCGGTCGAGGAACAGGGCGCTGCCACCAACGAAATCACCCGCAACGTTCGGAATGCTGCCGACCGGACCCGGATGGTTTCCACCTCGATCAACGATGTGGCGGATGAAACCGGAAAAACCGGTGAATTGTCCGGTGAAGTTCTGCAAACCTCGCAGAATGCCGCCCAGAAAATTCATGTTCTGAACAACCGCATCAACGCTATTCTGGATGACCTGCGCACGAAGGCCCACGACCGCGCCGCGTCATAACAGACACATCCGCATTCACGCAAAAGGCCCGCAACCATCCCGGTTGCGGGCCTTTTTATTCGCGAGAGCACGTCGCGTTTAGTCCGCATTATTTTGTTTGTTTTTGGCGAACCGCTTGGCACGACAGAGCGTAGCAGCACACCGGTCAAACGCGACGTGCTCTGAAAACCGGGATCAATGACCACTTTCCGATTCAATAACAATCTTGATCGTCTTGTGCCCTGCATCACCAAAATCCAGCGTCAGGTCAAAAGACCCGCCATCTTCAAGCGGTTCTTTCAAACCTGTTAGCCAGATATGCTCGCGCCAGGCCGCAAGCCCGACCGGCTTGTTGGACGGCAAGGTGATATGATCCACCCAGCTTTCCACACCGTCCTTTTCAACCCGAAACCGGACCTTCTCGGCAATGTCGGTATGCGCCCCTTCCAGGGTTACCGCTTCGGTCCCGGCATTAAGGAACGGGCCATAAACCGCCGCCCCTTTGGCATTCTGTGCCACCGGCGGCGCCCAAAAATGCCCAATCATGATTGTGCCCAGCGTATAGCTATGCGCTGCGGCCTTCGGCAGCAAAAGGCCGAAACCGCCGCCGCTGAAACTAACACCAACCCCCACCGCGATGGCGGCGGCCACCAGGCATCGGTGCAAACGGATATTCTGAGGTTTCATAATGCACACTCCCCTATTGCCAAATCCGGTTCCCTGAAGAGCGGCCTAGTGACGGCGCACATCATTTTCCAGATCAATCTTTTCTGATTTGGACAAATCCTGATCAATCTGGTCCGATCCGGCCTTCAACTCGCGCGCATCGGCAATTTCCTGCTCCGTCAGGTCCGATTGCCGATAAAAGGTGTAAGACAGGGTAATGTCCCGAACCTCTGCCGTGTTCGGGTCTTTGTGGATCTGGTCATCAATATACAAGACCAGCGGCATACGCGCACTTTCGCCCGGTGCCAGCTTTTCATTGGTAAAGCAGAAACACTCGATCTTGAAAAAATACTGGGCGGATTTATAGGGTGTCACGTTAAACACAGCACGGGCGACAATCGTTTCGTCCGAATTGTTCTTGGCATAGTAATAAGTCTTCACCGGCTCGCCCAGTTTGGCCGAAACCTTGCGTTCTTCGGGGTGAAACTCCCACGGCAGGCCCTTGGCGACATTGGCATCAAAATAAACCTCGACCATATCACTGGCATCTGCCACAGCCCCCGTCGCATCGGCCCCCTGGCCGGAAGGTACGGCAGCATTATCGGCGGTTTTATTGGGCACCGATATTTGACGCACGGTCCCGCCCACACCGGTTACGGCACAAAACATGCGATACAGGGTGGGGGAATAAATTACCAAGCCCACCATCACGGCAAAGGCACAGCCCATTGCGATCAGGGTTCGGCGTTTGCCTTTGGCGTTGTGGTCTTCGGGGCGGTCAGTCATGGCAACATCTTTTGTTGTGGTGACGATCGGCACGTTTAGAACACCCTGCCCGGCCCCCTCATGGGGTGCCCACGCATGGCAACAACAAACATCAAATTGCTAATATACTATAACCATTCTGACAAACGACGTAATTGCGAATTACCAATGATCGCAAGAAAATCGCGGCCAAGGCGAAAATTGGTATCGTGCCCCTGCCCCATATTCAAGCCCGGACATGCAAAAGGGCCGAAAAACCACCTCACATTGATGTGAGTTTTTTCAGCCCTTTTATCTTATTAACCCCGGCCTTCCGGCCAAAGGATGCCCCTGCTAAATAGTCCCGACCGACAGATCATAAAGCAGCTTCACATTCAGCGCGATAATGATCAGCGCGATGATGGTCGAGACGAATGTCAGCCAGCGCGGCGCGCATAATTCCTTCATCTTTTCGCGTGAGGCGGTAAACATCACCAACGGCACCACGGCAAACGGCAGCTGAAAACTCAGCACCACCTGCGACAGAATCAGCAGCTTTGCCGTTTCAGCCTGTCCGTAAATAATCGTCACGCTGATGGCGGGAATAATGGCGACAACCCGCGTGATCAAACGTCGCAACCAGGAAGGTATCGTCATTTTGATGAAACCTTCCATCACGATCTGCCCGGCCATTGTCGCTGTTACGGTTGAACTCAACCCGCAGCACAAAAGTGCGATGCCAAACAGAATGGGGGCAATCGATGCGCCGAGCAAAGGAGCCAACAGCTCGTGGGCGACGCCAATATCATCGACATTTGTTTGTCCGGAAACATGGAAGGTTGCGGCAGCCAAAATCAGGATCGACGCATTGATCACCAAGGCAAATGTCAGGGCCACGGTTGAATCCAGCGTCGCAAAACGCAGGGCTTCGCGTTTACCCTTTACCGTGCGTTCGTAATCGCGGGTCTGCACTATTCCCGAATGCAAATAAAGGTTATGGGGCATCACCGTTGCCCCGATAATGCCCAACGCCAGATACAACATATGCTGGTTGCGTAAAATGTCGGTCGTCGGCGCAAAACCGGTGATCACGCCATACCAGTCCGGGTCGGCCATCGCGATTTGCACGGCAAAGCAAAGTGAAATCACACCCAGCAGCGCAATGATAAAGCCCTCGACCCAACGGAAGCCGCGGCTTTGCAACCACAAAATAACCAGCACATCGGCCGCTGTAATCAGCACACCCAATTCAAGCGGAATTTTGAACAGCAAATTAAGCGCAATCGCCGTACCGATCACCTCGGCAAGGTCGGTGGCACAAATGGCCAGTTCGGCAAACAGCCATAAAGGCCACGACATCCAGATCGGATAAGCATCACGACAGGCCTGGGCAAGGTCACGCCCGGTGGCAATGGCCAGGCGCGCGCACAGGGACTGCAACACCACCGCCATAATATTGGACAGCAATGCCACACACAAAAGCGCATAACCAAACTGCGACCCACCGGCCAGTGACGTTGCCCAATTGCCCGGGTCCATATATCCCACCGCAACCAGATAACCCGGCCCGGCAAATGTCAGAAATTTACGAAAAAAACCCGCATCCGGTGACACGGCAATCGAGCGAAACACCTCGACCAGCGAGGGCTGTTCTGCCTCTTGCCGCCAGTCTCCTGGTTTACGTTTCACGTCACTCACATCGCCCATATGCCATCTCCGAAGGTGGCGCCCACCTAATATTTATACTAATTCCAATTTGATGAATCGCCGTTCCCCCTGTAAACAGGGCGCAACCCGGCCAAGATTTGTCCCCAATTGTTGTGCGGACTTTAAAAGTTAGTCAAGGCTAAACTTCTGAGAAAAGCCCCGTTTCCCCTTCTGCGGCGACCATAAAGAAGATGCGACGTGCAAAACTTCCGTTTTAAGGCAAAAACACTGCCGTACACGCCCGACAATCGTCCGCTAAAATAGAATTATTTGAAGCATTTCCTGCTTTAGGAGCATTCACGCCACCTCGATCGTGCCCGAAATGGTCGAGAGTCGCAATTGTTCGACATCCCGCCTGGGGGGAGCCCCAAACATGCGGCGATATTCCCGTGAAAATTGCGAC
>JBNKVZ010000086.1:0-18176 GCA_050299455.1 Thalassospira sp. | reverse complement strand
CAGCCAGATTGAGGTCAAACGACAGGACAGTTCGGCCCGCGCTTGGTTCTGGAGCGAACCGGCCCATCCGGCCATTCGCCGCTGAATTTACCTGATCATGCCCTTGGGCAAGGCCGCTTTTAGTGCTTGCGGGGCATGATTACATGTGGCTGCAGGGTGATCAGGGTGAAATCGTCGCTGAGATCGCGGGGGGTATGGTCGTAAAAATAGTCCGTCACCTGGGATGCCAGGTCGCTGCCGCCACCGGGGCGGTTCATGATGTGATGCAAGACATCGTGCAGTCGCTCAGGGTCGAGCATATTGCCGTTATTTAACGGCGTTTCGATCAGGGCGTCGCTATAAAGCATCAGAAAAGAGTCATTGCCAAACGGGGTTTCGCGGGTTTCGTAACGGGCATCATTGGTCACGCCCAGCGGCACGCCCGACCCATCGAGGAACCGGATATCCCGACCGTTATTTTTGCCAATGATTGGCGATGTCGAGGCGGCACAGGCATACCGGAACAGGGCCTTTTTACGGTCGATAACGCCATAAAGCATGGTGGCATATTGCCCCACCGGCAATAATCGCTTGAGCTGCAGATTAAGCGATTCGAGATAGAGGCCAGGGTCGTGCAGATCCTCGTCTTCTGCCCACATAAGGGAATGCAGGCGGAAGGTGTTAAGGGCTGCCCCAATGCCGTGCCCGGCAAAATCAACCAGATAAATTGCCAGATTATCCCGATCAAGCGGTGCCAGCCCCCATATGTCGCCGCCCAGTTCGGATGACATTTGGAAGGTCGCGCTAATGGACAGGCCATAATCGCGGCCGACAATCCGGTAATAGTCCGGCCGGGGCACCAGCATGGCCTGCATGTCATGCGCCAGGACCAGTTCGGACTGTGTTCTGTCGCGATAGGCGCGCAATTGTTTGACGAGAATACGGTGTTCCAGATGAATGCGAACCCGCGCCAGCAATTCCGATTTATTCAGCGGTTTAAGGATCAGGTCGGTTGCGCCATCCTCGAAAATGCGGGTGCGGCCTTCATTTTCTTCCAGGGCGGTTTGCGCAATGATGGGCACTTCAAACGTGTCGGGATTAGCACGGATCTGCTTGCAGACATCATAGCCGTCCATACCGGGCATAATGATATCAAGAATGATAAGGTCGGGCTGATTGATCCGTACCTGTTCCAGGGCGTCATTGCCGTCACGGGCAAAAACCAGATTGGTGAAACCTTCCGCCCGTAAATAGGAGGCGACAATCTCGCGCGAGATCAGGGTGTCATCGGCAATCAGGATGCAGGCCTGATAAAGCTCTGTCGGGTTGTGTTCCTCGCCGACAAAGCTGTGATGTGATGGTTCAGGCTTGGCCGGCCCGCCTGAACTGGGCCGGGTTTGGAAGGGGGATAATGCTGCGGGAGCGGCGGTTGCTGCTCTGCGCTGGGTATTTTGTGATGCTGCGGCAAAAAGGGAGGCGGCGGACAGGGCGCTGTTTGCCACATTTGCGTCGTCAGCATCATCGCCGGTCGGCAACTGGCTGGAAAATCGCATACGGATTGTTCGACCATCCCGGTCAAAATCCAGATCATTGCACAGGGTTTTGATCAGCGACAGGCCACGGCCAAATGTGGAATCGCTGCCAGGCATGGCCCGCAGGTCGCTGTCTTGCGGCGGTGTGAAGCCACGTCCCTGATCATGGATGAAAATTTCAACGCCTTCCACATCAACCAGCTGCCGGGCGGCCAGAATAATGGCGCGATGACCAAATTTCGGATCGGCAAGGCGTTCGCGCGTGGTTTGCTCCAACGCATTGAACTTTTCCATCGATAGATGGCCGGTGGTGTCAATTTCCATATTGCCGTGCAAAAGCGAGTTGGAAAAAGCTTCCTGCACGGCAATTTCCAGGGTCGGGGCAATTTTATCATGCAATACGCCCCGCCGGCGCAGGGCGGTAACGAATTTGCGGGCAATGGGTAAATGATAAGCACTTTGGGTGGAAAGGCAGACCAGAAGGTCCCATTGCGGGCCGGGAAATGGACGGCGCAGCGGGCTTAGATCGCCAAGTGCCAGCCCGTCATAGGCTTCGATGAAATAATTACAGTTCAGTCTTGGCAGGGCGCCAAGCCAGTCTGGCGCGACCAGGTTGGGAAGAAAACATACCTGAAACCGGGTTTCACGGGGGAAATCCTCAATGCCACTTCCGTGAGAGAAGTGAGTGTCAGAGACATCCTGGGCAACAAAAAGGTTTTCCTCGAAGATCAGCCGCTTGGCTGTTTCAAGGCGCGCATTTCCGGCAATTGCGACACGATGCGTTATGGGCGCACTGGTCGGCCGGTGGCTGCCGGTGGACATTGTCAGTCTTCCATCTGGAAAAGCGTATCGAAGCGGGCAACCTCCAGCATGCGTTTTACCTGGCCTTTTGCCCCGCGCAAAATAATGGTGGCCTGGTTTTTTTCCGCTTCGTCGCGGGCCAGCAACAGCATGCCAAGGCCAGCGGAATCAACAAATTCAATACCGGAAAGGTCAAATATCCGGGTCAAAGCATTTTGGTTTGAAAGTTCGTCGATCAGTTTGCGGAATACGGTATGGTCGCTAAAAGTAAAGCGTTCGGACATCTCGATGATAACAGCTGTATCGTTTTGCTGCGTTTTGTAAATCACGCTGTCTTCCTCCTGGTCGACGGAACCGGCATTTAAAAAAATTTCCAAAATTTTTCAATTGTTGGCATATATTTTAGCCGAAATTTTTATCTTCGCCTATATTCACTCTTGTGACGTTTTGCGCACGGACAATTCGATCTCATCGCCCGCATTGCCAGACGACGGGATATCCATATATATGATTTTTAACACTGTTTGCGCTAAAAACCTCTGGGAAAATTCCGGCAGGTGACAATACCTTTGATGCCCCTGTCCGACAAAGGATGTAGTTGACCCGCATGGCCGTTTCCGATGCCCGTATTCTGATTGTCGAAGATACCCTGTCGCTGGCACGGGTCTATCAGGATTATTTGCGCGTCGATGGCTATCATATTGCACATGTCGGTCTCGGGCGCGAGGCGATCAGCCTGTTGCGCGAAAGCCCGTTTGACGTGCTTGTGCTGGATTTGATGTTGCCCGATATGGACGGGCGCGAGGTCCTGCGCAAGGCCCACGCGGTGTCGCCAGCAACCCAGATTATTGTGATTACGGCACATGGGTCGGTCAATGTGGCCGTCGAAGCGATGCGCGACGGGGCCTATGATTTTTTGTTAAAACCCTTTAGTGCGGAAAAATTGCGATCCACCGTAACAGATGCGCTGCATGGCACTGCGCAGCGCGCCGATGTGACATTATCCGTCCCGTTTCAGGCCAGATCAGACGGCGAGGATAGAAAAGAACAGGGCGTTACGGTTGGGGAAGAGGATAAATATTTCGATTTTATCGGCGCGTCCGACACCATGCGCGGTATTTACCGCGTCATTGATTCCGCAGCCCCCAGCCGGGCGACCGTTTTTATTACCGGTGAAAGCGGGACGGGCAAGGAACTGGCGGCAGAAGCCATCCATCGCCGGAGCGACCGGTCAAATGCCCCCTTCATTCCGCTAAACTGTGGTGCGATCCCCAAGGATTTGATGGAAAGCGAGATTTTCGGTCATGTCAAAGGGGCCTTTACCGGGGCGGTGGTTGACCGGGAAGGGGCGGCACATCGCGCTGCCAATGGCACCCTGTTCCTTGATGAAATTTGCGAAATGGATCTGGAGCTGCAAACCAAGCTTTTGCGCTTTATCCAGACCGGGACTTTTCAAAAGGTTGGCGGCAGTTCGCTTGAAACGGTGGATGTTCGGTTTGTTTGTGCGACCAACCGTGACCCGCTTGAGGAAGTACGTGCCGGGCGTTTCCGCGAGGATTTGTATTACCGCCTGCATGTTATTCCCTTGCATATGCCACCGTTGCGTGATCGCGGGCTTGACGTATTGCGCATCGCCAATTTTTACCTGCAGCGCTTTTCCCAGGAAGAAGGGCGGGACTTCAAATGTTTTTCGCCCGACGTTGAGGACCTGTTTTCGCGCTATTCCTGGCCGGGAAATATTCGCCAGTTACAAAATATCATCCGCAATATTGTCGTGTTGAATAACGGACCCGCTGTCGAGATGTCGATGGTGCCGCGCCCTGTTAGCAATTTTGGCCTTGAAGGGTCGCTGGTTAATGGCTCGATCGAGGCCCCGCCGCCGCATCCCGTTGTGTCGCCCAGCCGGGGCGAAGACGGCAGAATGTGGATGGATGATCATGAAGCGCTGGCCTTTTTGTCGGGCAAGCAAGTGCAGCAAGCGCAGCAAGCACCAAGCAGACCGAGCAGTGGTTTGGGTATTTTTGCTGCGCGGCCTGTGCATGGGCGCAAAAAAGAGGACGATGCCGCAAAGGGCATAGAGGCGATCCGCCCGCTCTGGATGGTGGAAAAAGACGCAATCGAGGATGCTATTAACCGGTGTGACGGCTCCATCCCCCGCGCTGCCGAGGCTTTGGGCGTTAGTCCCTCGACCATTTATCGCAAAAAACAGGCCTGGGAAGAAATCAGCTAGAATTTTGGGTCGATTATGTTGTCGCGGTGAAGTTGGGCGCGATTAGGTGTCAAAGCCTGCCAAGGCGGCTGCCAGTCTGTCCCTATGGGTGGTTTCGCCGGGCAGACCAAATCTGAGCCAGGTTGGCGCGTCAGCAAAGCCTCGGACCCAAATCCCCTGTTGTGCCAAGTGATCTTGCAGGGCAGGAAGGTTTTGCCCGTCATAGAGACGCAGCAGATCGGTGCCACCAATGTGTTTGCATGCTGTAGCCGTGCTGATATGCGCATCAAGCCACCTGGCCTGTTCATGCAGTTTTTTGCGCGTGTCTTGCTGCCAGGCTTTGTCGGCCAGTGCCTGGGTGGCGATGTGCAGTGCCGGGCCCGGAACGGACCACGGGCCAAGACGGTCCGATAAGTGGGCAATTATATCAGGGGCGGCAAGGGCAAAGCCAACCCGCAGCCCGGCCAGGCCAAAGAACTTGCCAAAGGACCGCAGGATGATTGTGTTTTCAAGACCTGCGATTTCGCGGCACAGCGAGATTTCCGGGCAGGTATCGGCAAAGGCCTCGTCAATGATCAGATATTTGCCTTGCGTGCCAAGATAACGGCCAAAATCGTACAAGGTGGCAGCATCAATGGTCCCGCCATCGGGGTTATTGGGATTGACGATGACAAACACGTCATGATCCGCCATCAGGCGGGAAAAATCGATATTGACCTGTTTGCCACGCCATCCTGTTGCCTGCAAATTGGCCGATATTTCAGCTGACGCTGGCATTGTTGACGGGGAAGACAGGATGTATTGCCGGTCAGCGGCCGTTGTCTGGATTTCGGTCGTCGTAATACCGGCACGCTTCCATGCCGGGGCATGTTCGCCATAGGTGGGGCCGAAAACGGCAACTTTTTTGATGGGCGATTTTTGCGCCAGAACAAAGGGTAACAGTTGGATCAAGGCCTGGGTGCCGGGCGCACACAACAGATGGCCGGGGGTCAGGACGTTATAATAATCCTCTGCGGTGTTGACCAACTGGTCCAGATCCCGGGCGAGGGGGAGCCTGTGCCAGTATGGCAGGGGAATATCGCCAACGGGATAGGGCAGCGGGTTGATCCCGGTGGAAAGGTCCAACCAGTGATCCAGCGCGATGCCATATCGTTGTGCGGCCAAATCAATTGCGCCACCATGATGGAAAAGGTCATCCTTCATTTTATCGGCAGCTCCATCATCGGGCGTTTGGGGTTGGGTGTTCCTGCCTAGCGTGCCTTGAGGCGCAAGGCAAGAGGCACACGGCGCGGTGTGTCTGTTGGTGGATGTCCGGACGGGGAGTTTGTCCATGAACAACACGCTTGTCCGGGGCTTGCGCAGGGGGGCAATCGGTCATATCGTCTGGCGCGTTTTTGGCGGCAGGATAGGGTAGTGTTTAAATGATAACAGTAGAGCAGGCACAAAATGCCGATTATTGGCGTGAATTGAACCCTGCCTTGCATATTGCCGGCCTGGCGGGGGCAGGTGAGGCTGGAATACCCAGGCAGACAAACAAGTCCTCAAACCCCAACTCGACCCGGAGCATACAAGATAACGAACAGGATAACTTGTTTGCCGGGTTTGATTTTTCGGCCTTGTCCGACCGGTTTTGGGATGAAGGGTATTTTCTGCTGCATGATATTTTGCCTGGCGACCTGCTGGCGGATTTGCGTGGAGCGATAGAACGCCTGGTTGCCAACGGCCTGCCACCGGCGATGATTTATCTTTATGACGAGGCCTGGCAGGTTTTTGCGGCATTGCGTCCGTTATTGACCCATTTTTTGGGCGATAAGGTTGCGCTTCTGCCCCATTTCTGGGCCTGGCATGTTGACCCGCGTGATCAGGGCCGGGGGTGGCCGCCGCATCGGGATTATCAGGGTGACAGCGCCATTGGCGATGACATGTTGATCAGCCTGTCTTTGTGGGTGCCCTTATCGGATGCAACGCCCGAGAATGGCTGCATGTATGTATTGCCGCGCAGTTTTGAGAGGTGCTATGATTCCCCTGTCCTTAAGCCCCAGGACGTTGAATTACAGGATGTAAGGGCATTGCCAGCCAGGCCGGGGGCCGTTATGGGATGGCGCCAGGATGTGTATCATTGGGGGAGCCGGGCATCGCGCCACGCATCTTCTGCGCGGATCAGCCTGTCGCTGGAGTTTCAGAATGCGGCCTTTGACCCGTTGGGCGATCCGCTTTTGACCTTGGAAACGCCCCCGTCTTTTCACGAAAGACTTTTGCTGATTGCCCGGCAGTTTGAAAAATACCGGCATATGCAAAAGATGGATGATGACATACTGACCTGGAGCCGGGCTCTTTTGGCCTAGAAAGGCGGTTTGCGGCAAAAGGTTTGATATTGTTGTCAAAAATGGGATAAGGCACCATGCAGGCAGCATAAATACAACTTCTGCTGGCAAATAAACGCATATAGTATGAAGATAGTATGAAGCGTTTGGAGGGACCGGGGGATCAATGCTTCGACTTGCGGCCATTTGCTTGGCAGTGTTTTCCTTTATTGCGGGTATTTATTATACGGTCCCTATTTTCATCGGGGCACCGGACAGACAATTGTCATTCGCCATTGCCTTTGTTGTGGAATTCATGGCGCTGTTTTCGGTCGCGATTGGCCTTGTCATTTATGACACCACCGGCCGGCGACAGTTGTTATATGTGGCACTGGGCATGGTCGCGCAGTTTGTGGGGGACGGGGTGAAACTTGCCGCCCCGCTTGTTCTGGCGCATATAGAGCCGGGCTGGTTGTGGGCGTTGTTTTCCGATGTGTCGTGGTTTGTGCTGTCCAGCCGAGTTGTCGCCAATGGCTTTTTTCTGGCCAGTGTGCTGTGTGCCAATTCTCGCGATAATATCTGCCGTAGCGAGCAGCTTTGGATCGGCATCCCCGTGATTTTGCTGTGCCTGATTGCGGTGCAACTGGTGTTGTCGCTGGTCTCGCCGAATTTTGCCTATGATGTGTCGAATGTCGTGTCGCATATCCTGATTTTACCGCTATTGGTCAGCACGGTATTGGCGATCATGGCGCTGTCAGGATATTTGATGCGGGTGGTCCGTCGGCCATCGGCATTCGAGGTTTTGTTTACGATCTTTCTTCTTAACGCGCTGTATCATCATATGGCGTTTGTTTTGTTTGATGACAAAGGCCGCGATTTGACCGCCGCCTTTTTGATGCCTTCGCGCCTGTTTAGCTATGGGTTTGTCTTAATCGCGATGGTGGCGGCGTTACGTGATCTGTACCGTAGTGCATCCCAGGCCAGTTCGGCAAAAAGCGCCTTTCTTGCCACCATGAGCCACGAAATTCGTACCCCGTTAAACGGGGTTTTGGGCATGGCGCAGTTGCTGCGTCAGACGAATTTGAACCAGGTCCAGCGAGAACGGGTGAATGCCATTTTATCGTCAGGCCGGGCCTTGATGTCCCTGCTGAACGATATCCTTGATATGAGCAAGATCGAGGCCGGGCATGCCGATCTCGAGATACGGCCATTTCGCCCCTATGACGTCACCTGTGATTTATCCAGCGCCATTTTGGCGCTGACACAGGAAAAGAACCTGAAACTGGTTTGGGATGACAAAATATTGCGGAACCGGATTTTTATGGGCGATGAAATCCGGTTTCGGCAGGTATTGTGGAACCTGATGTCGAATGCGGTAAAGTTTACCCAGAAGGGCACGGTGCAACTGGTTGTCGAATATGACCCCAGCCGTGCGGGGGGGCGCATTCAGGGCAGCCCGCGCAGCGAGGTTTACCGTTTTTCCGTAAGTGATACCGGCATTGGCATCGCCCCGGAGCGTCAGGAAAGAATTTTTCAGGCCTTTACCCAGGGCGATAGTACAACCATGCGCCAGTTTGGCGGTACCGGGCTTGGATTGTCGATTTCGCAAAATCTGATTCAGATGATGGGCGGACATATCGGTTTGCACAGTGTGCCGGGGCAGGGCACGCGTTTTGACTGTTGGCTGCCCTTTGATGTGCATAGTGTCACCCAGGATCAGCCCGATAACAGTATCGTCAGTGCCGGTGAAAACCCGCTCGCCATTTTGGCCGACAAGCACATATTGGTGGCCGAAGATAATGAAATTAACGCCAATGTGATGGTCGCCTTCCTGGAACGGATGGGCCTGAAAGTGGATATTGCCGGGAATGGCCGCCTGGCGGTACAGGCATTTCAGCAAAACAAATATGATGCCATTTTGATGGATGCGCACATGCCCGTGCTGGATGGCGAAGGGGCGACCCGCCATATCCGCGAGATCGAACGCGAAGTAAGCGGCGGGCGCATCCCGATTATTGGTGTGACGGCCGATGTCTTTGCCGACCGGCAGCGTGATTTTCTTGCCGCCGGGATGGATGAAGTCCTGACCAAGCCGATCGAGGAACGGCGTTTATATGCCACCCTGATCCATCATTTGCGCGGTCGCAATGATTTGACGGACCTGACCGGGCTTGGTGCTCTGGTCGATGCGGACAGGGGGGAAACCTATCCGCCCTCTGTCGAGGATATTCCGTGGAAAACCCTTGCCGACATTCGTGCCGCCGCCCGCCTGGCGGCCTCGGCGGAGGTCGTTGCCGATGATGGGGTCAAGGAAAAAGCCAAGTCAGCCCGCAGGCCTGAAACGGCGATTAATAAAGATTTGCCCGCCAAGCAGGATTTGCCCCCACCTGCCCAGCAACATTCGGTCCGCAAACCTTCTTATGATGCGGAAAATATGCCGCAAAAGAATGCGGCAAGCCGTGTTCTGACATCGGCAAAGCCTGATCCGGCAGAGATCGAGGAAACGATTGTTAAAGACGACGGCGTTTTTGCACAGGATCAGGGCGCGGGTAGGCCGGGTAAAGATGACGCGCATAAAACCGATACGGAAAATCAAATTGTCCTGGTCAATCCGGTTCGCGTGCGTGAAATGTTTGATGCCCTGGGCCGAGATCAGATGATCACGTTGATCAATATGCTGCCCGATGCCTTTCAAGAGGAAAGGGAGCGCATGACCAGCGCAATTACCACCCATGATCGGGTGACGTTCCGGCGGGCCGCACATTCGATTAAAGGAATGGCGGGCAATTTGGCCGCCGATGAAGTGGCCCGTCAGGCGCGTGATCTGGAATATTATGACGGGCCGCTAGATCAGATACAGCCGATGATTGCGGAATTGGAAGGTGCGTTACAACAAACCATGCAAAAGCTGCTCGAGGTGGCGGAAGATTAACGCCATTTTTCGTCAATCCTCGTTTTGTAGGCTTTAGCGAGGGCGCTAAGACTTCACTTCTTTTGCGGCATTTCGGGGTAAGTCGCCAGACGCCGCTTTTTTTCGGTTAACCTTGCGGGCAGGGATTTTGTTGCGCGTCAGCGAAACGGGACGCGCAACAAAGCCGGTGAAGTGGCCCATTGTGATTTAGCGGGTCACAAGCTCCAGTGAATGGCGCGATAGCGCGTCATTCCCCGTATCGGTAACAATCACGGAATGGCCGGGGCACATGGCAAAGCCGCTATCGCTATCCATCAGGATCATATGCAGGAAAAAGACCATGCCCGGTTCGGCAATCACCGGGTTGTCCTGGTAAAACATCGGCCAGTCCATCCAGTTGGGGGCAAAGGTTGTGCCCATGGAATAGCCACAGGCATTCAGGCGGTGGGGCTGCATGCCATGTTGATCGCAGGTGCGGGCATAGGCATCAAAGACATTCCCAATCGGCTCGCCGGGTTTTAAGGCATTGCGGCAGGCATCCATTGCGGCGCAGGCAACCTTGTGCATTTCAACATGGCGCGGATGCGCCGTGCCAATGGGTACCGTGCGCATCATGGCGGCGTGATAACGGCGATAGGCCCCGGCCCATTCCAGGGTGATCTGGTCGGTTTCGGCCAGATGCTTGCGGCCGGAAAAATAGCGACATAACAGCGCATCCTGGCCCGCACCGATGATAAATTCATTGCCGGGATAATCACCCCCACCGGCAAAAACAGCCCCCTGCATGGCGGCAAGAATATCGCCTTCAAAGGCACCGGCATGCACGGTGTTTAGTGCTGCATCCCAGGCATCGTCGGCCAGTTCGCCTGCGCGTCGAATATAGGCCAGTTCGGCCGGGCTTTTGACCACGCGCAATTCGGAAACCAGGCGGGAGGCATCGCTGAGCGTGCAAAAACCATCAAGGGCGGCGTCAAGTTTTTTGCCATTTGCCGCGGTTAAGCCATAGGCATCATATTCAACGCCCAGCTTTTTGCCCGCAGCGCCAAATTCGGCCAGCATGTCGCGCAATTGCAGGGCCGGGTTCACATCGGGGCCATCCACCCAAATGCGGATATCTTCTATATCCGATGTATGGCGCGCCTGGCGCAGGTCCGGGGCACGGGTGATCAGGGCAACCCGGCCATCACTGCCCAGATAAAGACATTGGAAAAAGACGTAACCAAAGGTGTCATACCCGGTCAGATAAAACATGCTTTCCTGGCGAAACATCAAAAGACCATCAAGACCGGCCTGTTCGAGTTTACGGATGGTTGCGGCACGGCGTTGGGCGAGTTCGCTGCGTTCAAAATGCAGGGGCATTGTAACATTCCCGTTGGCAGTTGGTGGCGTTGGATGTTTGAACGCTATCAATTTTCGATGCAAGAGGCACAGGATATTTTGCAACCATTTTGCAACGGCATACTAAGCGCGCTCAGCATCGCCCCTGCTGGGGGAAACGCCTTCAAGGACCTGTGATGGAACCGACCCTTGGCCTGTTCGTTAAACCAGTATGGTAACAAATGACGGAGGCTGTCTTGGTTCAGGATCACGGGCCATCGATCAAGGATGACGAAACCTATCAGCGTTTGCGTGACGAGGGGGCAAGCAAGGAAAAGGCCGCCCGCATTGCCAATGCCGGTAAGTCGGCCAGCAAAAAGGGCGGCAAACATCCCCCCTACGAGGAATGGACCCGCGATGACCTTTATGCGCAGGCGCAAAAGGTCGGTATTGACGGCCGTTCGGACATGACCAAGGATCAATTGATCGAAGCTTTGCGTAATCATTAGGCCGTATTAAGGGCCTAAGTCACTGTTTTTATAACATATAATGAAGCAACTGCGTCTGTGGCATGGCTGTCAGGCGCATTTACCTGTTGATTGATCTGCCCCGATGGGGTGGAATTTTGCAGATATGTGACTACGTAAATAATTCAGTCCTGTGAACAGGGGATCACAGGCTGTTTTTTTTATTGCCTGAATGTGACATCCGCAACGCTTGAAAGGAGCAGGAAAATGGCAAGCTACACCAATCTCAAGGGCAATTCAGTGTCCCCGAATGATGGGAAAAGAACCAATCCGCGATATGAAAAATGGAATCGCGACGATTTGTACCATCTGGCCCAGATGCGCGGCATTGAAGAGCGCGCCCAGATGTCGACCGATGAACTGATTCAGGCGCTGCGCACGCATCAGTGACGGGTCGGGTTGTTTTATTAGAATCAAGACATAAAATTTCAAACCTTTTACGGCCCTGAACGTAAAAAGAGTTCATCCTGGCAAGGCAGGCAAGCGGCGATTAGGCCCTTTTATTGCCTGCTGCCGGGCTTTTTTTTGAGATTTTCCAATACATGCCGGTTGGTCCAGGGGAGTTCGTATCGCAGGAACGCGATATGACGCGTTGTTTGGGAAGTGTTTAAGAATTATTAAATTCTGAATGGCGACAATAAGCCCGGACTGCCCGGTGAATATTAAAATATGTCGGAATTATTCAAGAGTATCCACTGTTAGAATAGCTGGATGTGATTTTTGTAGGGGATACAACAGGATAATATAAAAAAAACGTCAGATAATTTACCCCGGATATAGACTTGATTATGATCTTGAGTGCGCTTTGTTAGAGTAACTTCACTTTTCAGACATGCCGGACAGGCCCGGACTTAAAGGCGGGGCAGTAACGTTGAAAGTAATGCAAATATTAGGCGCGCTGGCGATAGGGAGTATCATTTCGTTCAGTGGCGTCCCCGCATGGGCGGATGAACCAGAAATGCCGCGCGTTGCTTTCATTAATCCGGGTTACGGCGATAAGGGATTTTGGAAAGATGTGAGCGAGGCCATGCATGCCGCGGCCCGTCAATTCGGTCTGAAGATTGTCGAGTTTGACAGTAACCGGCAATGGCCATTGATGGCGGAAAATGCCAGCCGTGTTTTTGCGATGGACCCGCCGCCCGATTTTATTGTGGCCTCGAACGAATATCAGCAGGGTGGACGCATTATTCTGGAGGCCAATGCCCGGAAAATTCCCGTTTTCATGATGCTCAACGATTTAACGGACGCGCAGAAAAGTCGTTTGGGGCATGCCGGTGAAAAGTTGCCTTACTGGATTGCCACACTGACACCCGATAATCGCCAGGCGGGGTATGAGATTGCCCAATCCCTGGTCATGGCCGATAAAAAACAGCATCCCGACGCGCAGCATCGCGATATTTGCCTTTTATCGCTGGCAGGAGACCGGAACACGCCAGCATCGCTTGCCCGGCTTGACGGGCTGGATCAGGCCTTGGCAGAATTTCCGCAATTAAAACAAAAGCGTCGCCTATATGCCAACTGGTCCTATGAGGAGGGCTATAATCGTACCGCGTCCTGGCTTCCCGAGGGATGCCTGGATGCGATTTGGGCCGCAAATGACGATATTGCCCAAGGCGCGATTGCCGCCCTCGAGGATGCAGGCCGGGTTCCGGGAAAAGATGTTATGGTCGGGGGCTTGAATTGGTCGGCGCAAGGCCTGAAATTAGTAAAGGCGGGCAAAATGACCATGACGCATGGGGGGCATTTTCTTGCAGGCGCGTGGATCATGGTTATGGTGAATGATTATCGTCACGGTATTGACCTGCAGAAAATTGGGCCGGATTTTTCTTTTCCCATGCAGGCAATTATGCGTGACAATGTTGATATGTTTGAAGCTCATTTTGCTCGTCGTGACTGGGATGTCTTTGATTTTTCAACGTTTTTACTCTCCAAACGAAAGAGTGATGATACATCCTATCATTTTGATCTCGCACATCTTCTCGGCGCGATAAAAACCGATCACTGATGAAGATATAAGGAATAATCTTTTTTGCGAGTATCACCTGGCGGACCTGACACGGAAGAATTGAAAAAACTGAAGCCGCGCAACTCGATTTTTGCCCGTCAGTTGCGGTGCGGGTTGCTCATCGCGTCTTTGCTGGGTGTTTTGATTATTTTATATCAGGGCATTTCCGATTATTTGTCCTTGCGCGATGATTATGAGGCGACCAATTCACGCGTGATCAACGAAATGCGTGTCGTGGCGAAGACGATGCTTATTGAAGAAGAAGAGCAATTCGCCAAGACCGTTGTGAATGCCGCCATGTTCGAGCGCACCGTGATGTCGGTGCGGATGATTGATCTTGATGGCAAGGTGATCGTTGAAAAATATCGTGACGGGACGATTGCATCACCTGACATGTTGTCGAAACTGCTTTTTGGCGGGGTGGTGAGCTATCGCCTGCCGGTTTATTCCCTTGCAGAAGGGGAGAACGCGAGGGCGATTGCGGGTCAGTTTCAAATCTCGTTTTCGCCAGAGGCCTATATTTCCCTGTTATATGACCGGATGATCGCATCTTTCATCGGTGTTTTTGTCTTTGCGCTGGCAATGATCTTTTCCTTTGTCGTGGTGACGTATTTTATCGTGACCAAACCCCTGCTGGAATTGATCAGCTATATGGTGTGCGTTAATCGGGTTGATGCCAGTAAATCCCTGCCTTTACCGCCCGCACATCGCCATGATGATGAAATTCAGATGCTGGGCTCGTCGCTGATTGGTCTGCTGGCCCTGATCCGCAGCAAGGTTCAGAGAATTGCCAATGTCAGCGAAGAACTGAAAGCGGCAAACCAGACCCTGGAAAGCCGTGTCGAACAGCGTACCGAGGAACTGAATCGCGCGGTTGAAAAACTGGAACGTCTGGCTGCGACCGACCCGCTGACAGGCCTTGCCAACCGGCGTACCCTGATGGGGCGTTTGAAAAATGCCATTGCCGTTTGGAAACGTCGCGGTACGCGCGTTGGATTGATTATCGTCGATCTCGACCATTTCAAGGTCTTGAACGATACCTACGGGCATCAGATCGGCGATACGGTGCTGAAGTCGGTTGCCGCCGTATTTAATCGTGTTTTACGCGAAACGGACCTTGTCGCCCGGCTGGGCGGCGAGGAATTTGCCGTGCTGTTAAGTGACGAGGATGAAGAAGGCGTTATGACCGTTGCCGAACGCCTGCGTCAGGAGATTTCTCGTGACGTTGTTCAGGTGGATGACATGGCGATTAGCTACACCGCCAGCCTGGGGGTGGCGTGCCTGCCGACAAAAAGCGACTTTGACAAGGGGACGTTCGATGGCACGGAAGGTGTTTTGCGCCAGGCGCGCGAAGTTGAAAATATCATTGATGCCTTATATTCGCTGGCAGACAAGGCTTTGTACCAGGCCAAGGAAAATGGCAGAAACCGGTGTGAAGTGATGGTTCCCGCCGCCAATTTCCTGCAAGGGGGCGATTAACGCCGTTTGCCAGATACTTGCTGATCGGTGAGATGCCCCTGGATTATTCCGGCACAAAAAAATCCGTTTGCAACAGTTCCTGTTTACAGGACCTGTCCGCATGGGCCAAAACGGACACAGTTTTGCGTTGCAACAGCGTTTTGCCGCAATGACCCGTTTGACGCCAGCACGATGCGGCAAAGAGGATATGTTACGATGACCAATGTCAGCTCTGATAAGGGCGTGTCTGATCCTTTGCGGAATATTCTGTTGAATGTCGACAGTTACAAGGCCAGTCATCCCTATCAGTATCCGCCAAAAACCACCCATATTTACAGCTATATCGAAAGCCGGGGGGGCAAATGGGACCGGGCGGTGTTTTTTGGTTTGCAGATGTTTTTAAAGGAATATCTGGCCCAACCGATCACCCAGGCGATGATCGATGAAGCGGATCGTTTCTGGCAGGGGCATGGTGAACCCTTTTATCGTGAAGGCTGGCAGCATATCCTTGATGCCCATCAGGGCTATTTGCCGGTAAAGATTTGTGCTGTCCCGGAAGGCAGCATCATTCCCACCCATAATGTGCTGTTAAGCATTGTGAATACCGACCCCAAATGCTTTTGGCTGACATCTGCGCTGGAAACCGCCCTGTTGCGTGCGGTTTGGTATCCGACCACGGTGGCGACCAATTCATGGCACTGCAAACAGGTGATTTTGAAATATTTGCACCAGACATCGGAAGATGTGGGGCAGATTGGCTTCAAGCTGCATGATTTTGGCGCACGCGGCGTTTCCAGCCTGGAAAGTGCCGCCATTGGCGGTGTGGCGCATTTGGTGAATTTCCTGGGTACCGATACCGTCAGCGGTGTTCTGGCCGCCCGTAAATATTATAACGAGGATATGGCCGGATTTTCCATTCCGGCGGCCGAGCATTCAACCATGACTGCCTGGGAACGCGATCATGAAGTTGATGCCTATCGCAATATGATCCGTCAGTTTGGCGGGGCGGGCAAACTGGTCGCCGTGGTTTCTGACAGCTATGATCTTTATCATGCGGTTGACCATATCTGGGGCGAGGAACTGCGCCAGGACGTGATTGATAGCGGGGCGACCATTGTCGTCCGGCCGGATTCCGGCGACCCTGCCACTGTCCCGGTTGATTGCGTGATCCACCTGGGCGAAAAGTTTGGCTATAGCGTCAATGCCAAGGGCTTTAAGGTGCTGGCACCATGCGTGCGTGTCATTCAGGGTGATGGCATTAATATCAACACCATCGAGGCGATTTTGCAAAACCTGGCCGATAAAGGATGGGCAGCCGATAATATCGCGTTTGGCATGGGCGGTGGCCTGTTGCAGCAGCTTAATCGCGATACGCTGAAATTCGCCATGAAATGCTCTGCCGCGCAGATTGGTGGCCGCTGGATCGATGTTTACAAGGACCCGGTCACTGACCACGGCAAACACAGTAAACGGGGCCGTCTGGGCCTTGTATGGCGCGATGGCAGCTATCAAACCGTATCAGAAGAAGATGCGGGCAATGAAACCCTGCTGGAGCCGGTTTTCTGCGATGGCAGGTTGCTGCGCGATTGTTCCTTTGCCGATATCCGCGCGCGTGCTGAAAAGGCGGAATAGGGTCAACAAGGATTTGGTTTTCATCGGGGTGTGCTTTAGCTTGCCCCTTGTTGCATTTTATAGCAGTCGCAAAAACGAAAAACTAAAATGAGCAGCTAGACTTTGATCCCATCTGCGAGCGGGGTGTCTGCATATTTTGGCGTGGGTGCATGGAAAAAGACTTTATCTTTTTTTCCCAAACAAACCTTTTGCGACAAAACCAACCAACCCAATAGCCGCTACAGCAGTACTGCCAACTAATGTGATAAGAACTTCATCGGGAAGTGAAAAGCATATAAAGCTAAAACCATTTAGTATAAGAAAGATTGCAACTATTGCCGCATAACATTCTAAAAACCGAAGTATTCTATTTGCGTACTTTTCACGAAGTTCTCTGTCAGACTTTAGGTCCTCAATTTCTTGTCGATTTCGTTCAAGTTCGGCATCTATAATCTCCTCCTTGTCGAGATCGTCAGGGGTCGTTTTCTGTTTGACGGAGGAGACGCCTGCCTGAATGTCGTCGACGCTAAGCTGGAAATCGTCAGACATTCGCTGCGTGCCGTTGTTGAGCGAGAGATACGAAATGTTCTTTTATGCGGTCTGCATCAATATAGCCCCTTTTCGTACCCTCAACTTCGTAGATTTGATACCACGGAGTTCCTTCTTTGTGAGTCATTGCTGACAATTGGTAGGCGTGAAAGTCGCTATAAAGTTCAAAAACTTTATCGACAATGCTTTTTTCCTCTGGCGAGAGATCGGCATGTATCTCTTCGTCTCTATTGTCCGAGAAGTATCCGGCTCCAACTTGGCCAATTTTGATTTTCTTGTTTACGGCAGATTTGCCAAAGCTGCGAAGCGCAAGCCATAGATCTCGGTATACGGGGCCATAATCCCATGCTTGGGGAGTGTCCTCGGTGAGGGGGGCCCCATTAATCGCCAAGTTCCAGCCATGTGCAATGTACACAAGCTTCTGAAGTTGCATTTGCGTTAACTGTTTCCCACAATTATTTGCGCGATCTATGAATTCGTTGGCAAGCGCCGCTGAGTGGGTTGGCATGACAACACCTGACAGTAAGGATTCTGAAAACGACAATTTGTTGCGGCACTATAACCTACAAAGGTTCTGTTGCCTAATTGAGTGTTTTTAGATGGCGACCTACACCTAAAAGCCTTCCTCGTTCATTGCTTATGAGTTGGTATCGGCAGCGGCGACCGCAAGCATTTCATCTAAAGAATATTATGTTAACTGCTAGTGAGAATTGTGCCGCAAGAACGTAAAGATTTGGATGACAAATCACAATCATTGATTGTAATTATCGATAACACCTTTTCCGCAACAACCCAAAATAATAATGGTCGTCAGACCGAAGTGCTAAACTGCTACTGATTTCAGTGCTAAACTTTTGACCGGAAAAACAAAACCCCGGAAAACCGCGAAGGTTTTCAGGGGTTTGATTGGTGGGCGCACGGGGACTCGAACCCAGGACCCGCTGATTAAGAGTCAGCTGCTCTACCAACTGAGC
>JBNKVZ010000085.1:0-18310 GCA_050299455.1 Thalassospira sp. | reverse complement strand
CTAGGGGACGCCATTTCCTTTACAGGAAATGAGACCAATCACCTTTCCCATGCGGGTCAGGTGATTTTTTGTTTTTGGGCCATGTTTCAAGGGTTTGGACAAAATTCTTTCGTCAGGATTCGCGACTCTGATGCCGTGATGTGAGTCGTTTCGGGCTGTGGTGGAAATTTTTTGGCCTGAAGCGTGATCAGAACGGAAATTTGTGCTGGCGTGGTGGTTTGCCCGGTTTGACTTGTTTGCGATAGGGGCGCGTCAAACTTTCGCGAATTTGCTCAAGTGTTGGGCGCGGCAAAAAATCGTTCTGGAAATCCGTGCGCATGGCAGGTGTTGTTTCCGTGGCGTTTTCTGGCGCGGATTGCGATGCTGTGCAGTGCTCTGTCATTGGTTCTGCTGTTTCCTTCTGGATGCGTTGGGGAGGGATGTTGTTGTCCTCAATCTTGTCGTTTTCCGCATGCTGCGCTGAGGGCGCGAAAAGGTCGTCCGGGTCAGCGGCGTCGGCGTCAAACAGGTCGGACACGCCAACACCCAGCAAACGGAATTTGGTGCCGTCAATTTCGCGCTGTAACAGGGTCATGGCACTTTGCAAAATGACATCCTGTTTCAGGGTCGGATAGGTCAGGCGCATATTGCGGGTACGGGTTTTAAAATCGGCGGTTTTCAGTTTTAAAACCACCGTATGGCCTGAAATGCGTTTGCGTTCCAGGTCGCGGGCCACGCGTTCGACAAGGCGCGTTAAAATATCGGCAAGCGATGCGAGGTCGGCCAGGTCGTCGCTAAAGGTTGTTTCCGATGACAGGCTTTTGCGTTCCGATGACGTTTCGACCTGGCGATTATCCTGCCCGCGTGAAAAATGGAAAAATCTTTTGCCAATACTGCCATAGCGCCCCTGCAATTGATGGATATCCAGTTTTTGCAGCTGTCCGATGGTTGTAATGCCATCCTGGTGGAGTTTGCGCTCCATGGCGGGGCCAACCCCCCACATCATGCGTACTGGCTTGTCAGACAGGAATTCAACGGCTTCTGCCTGACCGATCAGGGAAAACCCAAATGGCTTGTTCAGGTCGGAGGCAATTTTTGCCAGAAATTTGTTATAGGACAGGCCAATCGATACCGTAATGCCAACCTCGCGCAAAATTTGCTGTTGCAAGGCCACCAGATTTTCGGCCGGGCTTTGGCCCGTACGTTCATAGGCATCGGTCAAATCCAGAAAGGCTTCGTCAATCGAAAGTGGTTCGATAATGGGGGTGACGGCACGCATCATTTCGCGAACGCGCATGCCTTCGCGCTGATATTTCGCCATATCGGGCGGCAGGAAAACGCCATCGGGGCATAATTCGCGGGCCTTAAAGGCTGGCATCGCCGAACGCACGCCAAATGTGCGGGCGATATAGCAGCAGGTTGACACCACGCCGCGCTTGCCGCCGCCAATGATCAAGGGCTGATTTGCCAGGTCCGGCCGGTCCCGTTTTTCGATCGAGGCATAAAAGGCATCGCAATCCAAATGGCCGATATGCAGTTCTGGCAGTTCCGCATGGGCGATTGTGCGTTTTTGTCCGCATTGCGGGCAGGGCATGTCTGTCGCCGCTAAAACCTGCGGGCGCCATTTATGCCGGCAATGGGGGCAAATCGCGTAAACCATCTGGTTTTTGTACTTCTTTTGTTCGCATTCTGCAAAGAAGTTTTCATACCAGCCGGCCCATCCTGACAGGATGGGTCAGACCCAAGGCGGTTTAGTCACATGCGATGTCCCCGCCGATGGTGAATGGGCGTGGTTTGGCGTGGTTTTGGCTTTGCCCTCTTGCCCTAGCCCCTAACAGTTGTTTCGGACAGCGGACAGCGGAGGTCGGGGGATGGTCAGTTAACGGCAAGCGTTTTAGCTTGGCGTGCGCGATTTGGGCACTTTGGACTGTTTTGCCGATTGCTTTTTGGCATTTTTGGCGCGTCGGGTCCGGGCGACCATATTGTCAACATAGCGCCCCTGAAACAGGGTAATGCCCAGCGATTGCCCGAAGCGGATGGCGGTTGGCGTATCGCACCGGCATAAAATAACCCGTTCACGACCGGATTGCTGAACCAGGGTGTCCATTTCGCTATATTTTTTGCGAATGACATTGTCCGTCATTTCTTCGCGCCAGGCGATCTTGATGAAATCCGCCTTCAGGCTTTTGCGGTCAACAAACGAAAGCGATTCCACCGTCAGATTGTCGATCAACACGCGATAGCCGCGCTCGTGGAATTCATCACGCAGACGCAAATAGGTTTCCAGATTTGAAAACAGGTCAACCTGGTTAAACTCAAGAATGACATTGCCCGGCCAGTTGCGCCGCACGATTTCGTCAAATCGTTCAAATTCGCGCGAGGTCAGGGTGGCCAGGTTCAGATTGATCGAAAAGGAAGCGGCATGTGTTTTAAAGGTGCGTTTGCACAGATAATTCAACATGCGTTTATCCAGCACTTCGGTCATATGCTGAAACAGCCATTTATTCGATGCCAGATCAATATTGGGCATGATGGCATCGCGCAACTCGGCAATCGAGACGAAAAATTCGTCAAAAACCGGGTGCAGTTCGCCGCCATTGGCTTTTGACAGCACACAAACAGGTTGCTGGCGAATATGTGCCGACAGATCGGCGCTGTGAATGGTTTCTTCCAACTGTGCCAGATTGTCGGCATTGATGGGTTGTAACTGCACCTGGGGGTCGGCCGCCATGTCGCGCCGTTGCTGCTTTTGGGCATTTTCGCTCATATAGCGGCACAAAAGCAGAAATTCCTGGAATTCGGTATTCAGATTGTACCAGGTACAAAAACCGGTTTCTTCGCTTTCATCCTGCGCGACCGGATCATCGCGAAACAGATACCGCAGCGTTTCAACACCCGGTTCAACATCGGCAATGCTTTTGTCTTTCCAGATGAATAGCAGGTCTTTATTGCTCAGCACAAAAATGCGGCCGACGAACAATTTGACATAGCTTTCAAAGGTATTGGTTGCCACGCGGATATGATAATCGCGCCGGTGAAAGGACTTGAGACGCGACAAATGGATGTGCACCGCCCGATGCCCGAATTTTCGGGTCTCAAGCCGTTGCACGTAATCAAGCAGCAGGTGTTCCTGCAGGGCTTGCTGTCCATATTGTTGCGGTTCGATCAAGTACAACTCTCCGGCATGTTGCTTCGGGGGTGATCCAGTTTTCAGGTTTAAGGCAATTTACTTAAAACGACGAAACCGAACCTGACATTCTGTATATAATTTCACTTTTTTGGCAGATATTAGCCATACCGCATAGTTAACGGATTAACAAAGCGATTTTAACGATTTATTGCATGATAACCCGTCACTTTATGACGATATAGGGTATGGCTGGCGGTGGTCTGGCGAACTTGACAGGAACACGGGGAAGTGGTCCCTTGTTTTGCAAATCGATAGATAGGGATGGCGCGATGAACGCGGTAAGGAATAAAACCGTGAATCCTGCAGGGCGTGGGCGGCATGGGCTGCGTGTATTGATGGTCGCCGGGCTGGTTTCGCTTACGGCGGCATGTGCACCAATTGGGGATCGGGATTTCTGGAACCAGGCAACATCCTTTGCCGGCAAGGATGATACCGCCCTTGGCCTGTCCGAGGTGGTGTCGGGAAATTATCCGGCGGCGGAAAAATATCTTGATGCGGCGATCCAGCGTAATCCCCTGAATGGCTATGCCCTTTTGTGGCGTGGCATCATGTATCAAAATACCGGCCGGCCAGATAAGGCCCGTCAGGATTATAGTGCCGTCATTGCCGCCAACCCGCCTGGAACGGTTGTTATGGCAGGGCCAACTGTGATGCAGCTTCGTCCCCTGCATGATGCGGCACAATATAATCTTGACCGGCTCGAGAAGGGGCTGCCTGGGGTTGTTGGCTTTGGCCCCGAGGGCCCGCGCATGGCGGCCCAATCGGGCGAGGGCGGGTCTATGATGTCGGCACCGTTTGATAACGGCCAGGGCGCACCGCAGGATATACCGGCAACCAAATCGGCCGCGGAAGCCAATATTGCCAAACGGTTCGAAATTTTGCGCAATTTGCAAAAGGCCGGCCTGATCACGCCGGAAGAATATTCAGCCCGCCGTGCGGCCAATATTGGCGCATTGCTGCCCATGACGTCCCCCGCACCGGCGGCATATCTTGACCGCGAACCCCCCGATGGACGTGAAATTCAGGACCGGCTGGAGCAATTGAACAAAGCGCTGCAGATGGGGGCCGTGACGGTGCAGGACCATGTGAATGAACGCACTGCCATTCTGGATGGTTTGTTGCCAGCCGAACCGCGCGAACGGGCAACCCCGGCACCCGCGCCGCAAGGCCTGATGGATGCGGCCCGTCAAATCGCCCGGATCGAGGATTTGCAAAAAGAAAAGCTGATCACGCCAAGCGAATTTACCAAGGAACGCAACGCCATCGAGGCCTCGATCATTGAACCGGCCAATGCCAGCATGATTTCCCAGGAAGGGCAGCCGGTACGCCGGGTTGCCCAGGCGTCAGATGCGGCAAGTCGGCCGGTCAAAAAGGTGGCTTCCGCCCCGGCGCCGTCCAAGGTGAAAAAATCGGGTAATGCCGAAATTCATTTGGCTTCCTATCGGAACCAAACCCAGGCAGAGCGCGGCTGGCTTATTTTGGGCAGTCGGTTTGCCAAGGAACTTGCCGGTCTGGACCATGAAGTCCGGCGGGTATCGGTGCCGGGAAAGGGCACATTCTATCGCCTGTTGGCCGACGGGCTGGACCCGGCAAAGGCCAACAAAATTTGTTCGGATTTGAAACGTCGCGGCCAGTATTGCGATGTTAAGTAAAATCCGGGGGACCTCATAAATAATGGCGATGCCGGGCGTAACTGTGACGCATTGCCATTGTGATGTGTGTCATAGGCCCGTGCCAAAATCAGGATCAAACTGACAGGCAAACAGGTTACCATCATGATTCTGATTTTTAGCGATTTTCATTTTACCGGTCCCTATAGCGGTGCGATGCAGGCGGCTGTCCTGCGCCATGCCGGGGCGAAGGAAAGTGTTGCCAATTTGATGCTGGATGCACCAGACCGTGATCCGATGCGATCGGCCTATTTGCTGGCATCTTTACAGCGGGAATTTCGGGCGGGTGACATTGGTTTGTGCGTTGTAGACCCCGGTGTTGGCAGTGCCCGACGCGCGATTATTGCCCAATGTGATGATCGTTATTTTGTCGGGCCTGATAACGGTTTGTTTGAATTGCTGATCCGCCGTGCACAGGATGTGCGCCTGTGGCAAATCGACTGGGAACCGGAGGGCGCATCACCCAGTTTTCACGGGCGTGACATTTTTGGCCCGGTGGCGGGCATGTTGGCGGCCCATACCGATTTTGCCCGACATGAATTGGCGCTGAATGACCGTTTCGCCAAAGCACGGGACTGGCCCGATGACCTGGCCGAGGTCATTTATATCGATGGTTATGGCAATGCCATGACGGGCTTGCGTGCCAGCCCCGATTGCGATTGCGATCAGGCCGAGGGGGCGGTGCTTGTTCTGGGTGATCTGGAAATTGCCCGGGCGCGTACTTTTTCAGATGTGCCGGCAGGCCACGTCTTCTGGTATGAAAATTCGTTTGGTCTGGTTGAAATTGCGGTAAATGGTGGGCGGGCCGACCAGTTGCCAGGGCTTGAAATTGGGTGTCCTCTTACCTGGATGAATGCCGTATGAGGGCAGAGTTACGGCGCGCGACAATTTGGGTCGCCAATAAGAACGGGAAACGCGTGCGATGACCATAAAGGTCAAATTTTGGGGAGTACGGGGCAGTATCGCCTGTCCGTCGCCGGACCATATTGTTTATGGGGGCAATACCAGCTGTGTGGAAATGCGGGTTGGCGACCAGGTTTTGATTTTCGATGCCGGTACAGGCATTCGTAATTTGGGCCGGGATCTGGTGCGTCGTGGCATTTCCAGTGCCGCGATTTTTCTGACCCACACCCATTGGGACCATATTAACGGCTTTCCGTTTTTTGTGCCGGCTTATGACCCCGGCAACAGTTTTGAAATTTTTGCCGGTCATTTGACCGGGCAGGGCGGGGTGGAAAAGGTTTTTTCATCCCAAATGGCAAATCCGACCTTTCCGGTGCCGTTATCGGCCATGCGGTCGCGCCTGTCTTTTTGTGATTTTGAAACCGGGACGACCCTGCATCCGTGCCCCGGGGTGGAGGTGCAAACGGCATCCCTGCGTCATCCCAATGGGGCGGTGGCATATCGGGTGAATTATGATGGCGCTTCTGTTTGTTACGTGACAGATACCGAACATCAGCCCGGCAAAACCGACCAGACCATTCTTGATCTGATCGAAGGGGCGGATTTGGTGATTTATGATGCCACCTTTACCGATGCCGAATTTGAAACGCGTATTGGTTGGGGCCATTCGACCTGGCGCGAAGGTGTCCGTTTGTGCCAGATGGCCCATGTCGGCCAATTGGCCCTGTTTCATCATGACCCTGATCACGATGATAAATTCATGGCCGGCATTGAAAAAGAGGCCCGCGCCGAATGGTCATCGGTTTTTGCCGCCCGCGATGACATGACGATTGAGATCAAGGGCGATCAGACGATTTAGTTTGACGACAAAAGACGCGAAAGATCACAGCGCAATGTTGCGCGCTAGCTAAAGCGCTTTGGTGGTGTGATTTTAGCTTTGTGCTGCGTCCTGTGGCCGAAAGGCGCGGCTGGAAACGGAAATAGAATTCATGCACGGGTCCTTGGTATTGGCAAATTGATAGCCATCGGCTTGGTGAATGGTGCCAAATTCCAGCCCGTTCTCGGCTGCTTTGCGACAGAATGCCGCGACATCCTCGACATCAAAAACCAGTTTGATCAGGGCTTGGCCCTGTTTCTGTCCCTTGCCGGCAGGATGCAGCATAATATTTGCTCCCCCGTTGCAAGATACCAGTTCGACGATGCGGTCATCGGGCTCTTGCCGGGCCGTGTAATTGAAATGCTGTTCGTAAAAGCGGGCTGTTTTTGCCACATCCTTTGCGTAAATCAGGATCTTTTTAAGCGGCATGGTGCAAGTCACTTTCAGCCATAAAGAATAAAGGCGCAAGTTTCCTATTCGCCCGTTTCACACTGGCAAGACGGGCAATTTTGAGGGCCTTTTGCGGCGAAGGCAAGGTGCCGAATGCATGGGCAGCATGTGTGTGTCGGGGATGGTGTTAGGGCGGGGTTTTATCACATTCAAACCGGGCTTTACGGCCCGGCCCGGTTTTGCGGCTATTTTAAAGGTTTGAACGTTCAGCGCGAAAATTTCGGGAAAATGCGTATTTCCACCCGCCGGTTGGCTTCCCGGTTTTCGGGTATCGGGTTGCCCTGGTCGTCTTCGTTGGGCAGCTTTGGCATGGTATCGCCATAGGAAATGGCGCGCATCCGGTCAGATTGCGGGTCCACGCCAAGCGCGCCAAAGAAACGCACCACAGCAATGGCCCGCCCGGCAGCCAGTTCCCAGTTGGACGGGAAGCGCGGGGTGTTGATCGGGGTGTCGTCGGTATGGCCTTTAACTTCGATCTGGAACCCCATATAGCGGGGCTGTTTTAAAAGATCGCCCACATCCTTTAAAAACAGGACGGCATCGCGTGTTAAATCGGCGGAACCGGGCTTGAAAAATGACCCGTTGGCCAATTCCATCAAAATGCCTTCGTCATCGGTCGAGACTTGCACCGATTTATCCAGCGCGAGGTTGAACACCACGTCCTTCAGGTCGGTTTCAAGGATTTCGGTGGGGCGCACGACACTGCGTTTGCCAAGATTTTGCGCAATGCCAGCCTGGATTTTTTCAAATACCGGCAATTCTATTTTGGAAAAACTGACCAGCATGATGAAAAACGCCATCAAGAGCGTGATGGCATCCGCATAGGTGGCAAGCCAGTCTTCGTTGATTTCTTCCGGTTTTTTCTTTTCCAGAAGCGGTGAATTGTGACGCCGGGCCATGACAATTTCCTGTTAGCCAGAAGGAACCAAACCGCGTTATTCCGGGGCCTTGTCCATGTTGAAATGGATCTTGGGGTCCAGAAACGAATTCATCCGGTCCTGAATGGCGCGCGAACCTTTGCGGTCAGCCAGCATGATCAGGCCTTCCGCAATCAGCGAATTGCGAAATTTCATGATCTCTTCGCGCTGCTGGATTTTGCTGGCGGCGGGAATAAAAAAGAACCTTGCCGCGACAATACCGTAAAGTGTCGTGATCAACGCAATGGCAAGGCCTGCCCCCAGCGAGGAGGGATCATCACCCATTTTATCAAGCATGATCACAAGACCCACCAATGTCCCGATCATGCCAAAGGCCGGTGCGGCACCCGCCATGCTGCGTAAAATATCCACGGGTATCACAGCACGGTTATACGAGCTTTCAATGGCGTTAAACAGCATATCGGCGACGTCATCGCCGTTATAACCGGTAACGACAATTTCCATTGCCCAGCCCAGAAACGGATCTTCCTTGTCAAGACGGGCGATTTCCTGCTCAAGGGCGTTAACACCCTTTTTTTGCATCAGGTAACCCCATTTGACGATACGGCCGACTTCGCCGGTCAATTGTCCACGGCCCATGCGCGGTGCGCGCAAAATTTTAAAAATCAGTTTTATTGCCTGAAAAACATACATTGTTTCATAGGCAATGAAAGTTGCAGCGAACGTTCCCCCCAGCACCATCAAGACACTTGATAGGCTGAGAAACACGACATAATTGTCAGTCGAGATATAAATCGACGTAACAAACAGGCCGATACCGGCCAGAATCCCCAAAATCGTTGTCAGCGACATCGCTTCTCACGTTCCTTCATGCAGAAATCTTCCTGACTTCCGCCCCCAATTGCGGATCTGCCCATGGCAGAGCCGACGAATTTTCTACCATAGCCCACATTTGTTATGCCGTTAAGCAAAGAGCTGTGCGATGCTTGAAAATGATTCCAGAATTAATACTTCCGAGATTGTTCGCCGAACAATTTCCCCTTGAAGTATTTGATATGGTTGGGGGAGGCCATTGCTTCAAGGCTGATAAAGCGCGGGATGCATTTTGTGAAGACAATAAAAAGCACCCTGTGTCCCATTTTGAACACAGGGTGCGAAGGTTTTTGCCGTAAGTAGCAAGATGTATGGCAGGCGGCATGCTATCCCGAAACAGGGTCCAGGGCTTGCCGCGATGCGTCTTTCTATGCCTCGCGGATGCTTTTCAGGAACCGGTCCACTTCGACCCGCAGGTTCTGCGAAAGGGTGCCAAGTTCCTCGGCAACCTGCAAAACCGAATGGGCCGACTGGTCGGTTTCGGCAACCGTGTGGCTGACACGTTCAATATTGCTGGTCACTTCCTGGGTGCCAAGCGCGGCCTGTTCCACATTGCGGGCGATTTCGCCGGTGGCATCGGCCTGTTCGCGCACGGCGTCGGAAATGGTGTTGGTAATATTGGTAATGCGCAGGATGACGTCGGAAATATCCTCGATCGACTTAACCGTTTTGCCGGTTTCATTCTGAATGGTGTTGATCTGCTCGGAAATTTCATCAGTGGCGCGGGCGGTTTGGTTGGCCAGGTTTTTCACCTCGGCGGCAACCACGGCAAAGCCTTTGCCAGATTCACCGGCACGGGCGGCCTCGATCGTTGCATTCAGGGCCAAAAGGTTGGTCTGACCGGCAATGTCGTTAATCAGGCTGACAATCTCGCCAATTTTACCCGCCGCTTCGGACAGGCCCGCGACCGTGTGGCTGGAAACATCGGCTTCCTGCGAGGCTTCGGCCGTAATTTCGGTCGATTGATGGGCTTTTTCACCAATTTGCGCGATCGAGGCGGTTAAATGCTCCGCTGCTTCGGAAACCGTGCTGACATTGGTTGTGGCTTCTTCCGAGGCGGCTGCAACCATTGTGGCATTTTTGCTGGCCCGGTCGGCGGCACCCACCAGTTCACGGGCCGTTGTCTGCATTTTATTGGCCGATTCCGAAACCGACCCGACAATGGTGGCGATGATGTTTTCAAAGTCGCCAATCAATCCTTCAAGGCGGATCATGCGGCGTTCGCGTTGTTCCTGGGCGGCTTTTTGTTCCTTTTCCATGCGCTGTTTGGCGATGGCATTGGTTTTAAAAACCTCGACCGAGCGGGCCATCGCACCGATTTCATCCTTGCGCTGGGTGCCGGTAATATCCAGGTCGGTTCGGCCATTGGCCAGATCGCGCATGATGCCGCCCAACTGTGACAGCGGATTAATCACGATGTTTGACAGCAGGGCGCGAATGCCAAATACGGTCAGGATTGCTACAACGATACCGCCAATCGCGATACCGGCGAGAATGGTGTTGGTTTTGCGTTCTTCCGGGGCGACCGACAGGCTGGAGGACAGAACGGCAATGACATCGCCTTTTTTCTCGTCCATCAACCCGCCGTGGCAGGTAAAGCAGACTTCTCTATTGGCGCCGTCGGTGACACCCAGGACAATGGGCATCGACATACGATACGTGCCTTCATCGGTGTAGCGGCCAACCAGTTTGCCGGTATCGATGGCTTCCTGGTCAATGGCGTCACGCGGAAGTTTTAACGGTTTGTCGTCATTTTCCTTCATATAGGCCAGGGTTTTTGGGGCCCATACCGACCACAATTCGCCAGGATAATCCTTGTTGCGGCTGTCAAACCAGTTATTAAACACGCGAATGCCGATATCGTCGGAATCCTCAATCCGGGCCGCCATGACATTGACGATCAGCGCATGCAGCGACGTCAGTTCATTGTCACTTAGTTGTCTTAGCTTTGCATCCATTGCGTGGCGTTCAGCCATGGCAATCAGGATCAGGGCAATTACCATGACGACGGTGACACCAAAGGCTGATGCCATCATGAATCGTTTACGGATACCCATCCGTTTCCAAGTGGATAAAAGCGCCATAGATTTCCCTCAAGCCTGCAAAAAGACTGGAATGCGCATAGCCGGATTCCCCATAAATCCTGTTGCGCGAGAATTGAATTAATAACTTGAAAAATCCCGCTTTTTCACCTCTGAAACATTGATTTGCCTCAAGTCAAAGGCGATATTGAGAAATATTCCAAATTTCATTGGCAATATATCGCAAGTTGTATGGTCTTTTATATTTTATATTTCGTTTTGTCTGTTTTTCGACATGATCTGCGCCTTGATGGCGGGGCAAAATTACCACCGGCATGCGCAAGCGCAGTTGAAATTGCGATGCAAGGCGGGCATACCATGCGACCTGCAACAAAATACGTTACCCTTCGGTGAAGGCAACATATCAAACAGCGAATGGTTGGGGGTTTGGATGAACATTACCTTTGCGCAAGCGCAGCAAAAACTTGAAGAAATTACCGCCGAGATGTTGGTGCTGATCCGTCAATACGGGTTGGATGCAGAATCTCCCTTTGATGTTGTCGAGGTTGCCCGGCGCAAAATTGACAATCAGCAGGATTATATCCGCTTTCTTGAGCTGTCGCTCGAAGGGCGCATTTACGGGGAATATGCCGAGGCCCTGCAAAAACAGATGGACCGTCAGGCGTCTGAAACCGACGACCCGTCCAACAATATTCATTAAGGGCGGTTTTAGTTGCCCGTTTTCCGGGGAAAGGGGGCCAAAGCCGTTTTTTATGCCTTTTTGATGATCGTGTCATTTTGCCCGTCAGGGCGGCCTTAAAGCACGATTTATACTGGCATTGATGTCATTTTCCGGCGTGTTTGGGTTTATTTGCAGGAATGGTCACAAAATGTTCGCCAACATGTCACCGTCCTGCAGTTGAGAAACCATATTTCAAGGACTATATGGCGGGGGTCGCTTGATTATGAGATCACCCGTAACGTGATCAGCCACAACATGGATCTGCGACAGGGCCGGTAAGCAATGCCGGGCCGCCCCAGATGAACCCAGTGGCAGGATGACCGCCATGAACAAAAGTTATGTTCAGACCCTGATGGAAGTTGAAAAGGTTTTTGGTCAGATCAATGACCATGATTACCGTTTGTACCGGGCGGTATGGGGCAATCGCCGTGCGGCGAATATTGGCATGCCACGTGGCACCCGTGCTGAGATAAGCCGTAAGCTGGCCGATGACTTTGTTGTCGCGGCGCAAAGTGATGTAACCGGGCAGGCGATTGTCGGTGGGCGCAAAATGGTATTTTCCAACGCTGCCTGACCGGGGCTGACACCGATTTGCCGAATGGCATTGCATTTTTTATCAAGCTGCCCGATTTTAGGCCGCCTTTCGATGTTATCGAAGGCGGCTTTGTTGTTTTCTTTTCGGGCCGGAGGCCAGACCTGCCATGTCGATTAAATCACTGATCCGTACCATTCCCGATTATCCCAAAAAAGGGATCATGTTTCGCGATATCACAACCCTGTTTGGCGATGCCGAAGGCCTGCGCGAGGTTGTGGATACCCTGGCTGGTGAATTTCAGGATCAAAATATCGATGTGATTGCCGGGATCGAAGCCCGCGGTTTCATTATTGGCCCGGCCGTGGCGTTAGCCCTGGGGGTCGGGTTTGTGCCGGTGCGTAAAAAGGGCAAATTGCCCGCCAAAACCGTATCGGTGGAATATGACCTGGAATATGGGTCTGATATTATTGAAATCCATCTTGATGCCATCAAGCCGGGCCAGCGGGTTCTGATCCTCGATGACCTGATTGCAACGGGCGGGACCGCGCTTGCCGCGATTGAACTGATAAAGAAAGCAGGCGGCGTGCCGGTTTGTTGCGGCTTTATCATTGATTTGCCCGATCTGGGCGGGGCAGACCGCATCCGCGCGGCTGGCGTTCCGGTTTTTAACATGGTGGAATTTGAGGGCGATTGATTTTCTGTATCAGTTCATTAAGTGCAGGTTGGGTGGATTTGCCGGAATTTGCTGATTTTTTCGGCAAATTAGGATATAATCACTTTAAATGATCACTTGATCATCCATCCATATTTAAAGGGTGAGGGTCATGATTCCGCATCTGCCTCCTGCACAGGCCACCAATGCCACGATGTATGCGTCGCGGCTGGCCCCTGCTGGTGCGCGCGGAATTGCATCCGTTACCCGTAGCGATGGCATTGAACAGCCCAATGAACAGTTTGGCTATCAACCTGATACCGACGGCACCCTGTTTAATGCCTTTATCGAGGAAAAGAACGGGCACGGCACCTCGCACGAGGAGGGGCAACGTGAACAAAAGTCCCGCGAAAATGCCGATAAAGGCCGTGTGCAAAAAACAGCAGGCGATCTTCGGCGCCAAGCAGGCATGTCCACCAATCCCGACGGGCTTCGGTTTGATGAATTGCTGGATTTTGAAGGCCCGCTGGATCTTGGCGCGCGCCGGTCGCCGCAATCCATGTATGCGATGGTCAATGTCGTCACACATGGCGGCATGCCCGCCCGTGGGCAATATCTTGATTTCCAAACCTGATGCCAACAGGCAGGTCTGTTCTGATGGGCCTTGTTGTCGGCCCGGGGGCTGGCTATCATGCGCGCACGGATGGGGCCGTTTTTACGGTCTTAATATTGGCGGGCTTGCAGGACAGGTATGAAACAAAAACCGGTTCTTTATTCGGTATATGATGTGGCGTTGCGGCTGATTGATCATGCGCTGAATGATAATGAATATCTTCAGCCGCAAAAACTGCATCGGTTGCTGTATCTGGCACAGGGATATTTCGGCGCATCCTATCATGGTGCCATGCTGATGCCGGCCCTTTTTGTTGCCGAAGAAGCCGGGCCGATTGAACCCAACCTGTATGTGCTGATGGAAGAAACCCGCCCGGATGTCCGGTTAAAAGCCATCAATGACAAAACCCGCCATTTTATCGAAAGCGTGTGGCGGCAGTTTGGCCATCATTCGGTTGATCATTTGAATGCCTCGATCCGCAATCACGCCCCCTATCAGGATGCCTGGCAGGCGGGTCCCGGAACGCTGATTTCGTTTGAGGAAATGGTGCGTTTTTATACGGCTGTGCGCAAATCGGCCTCAACCCCCGAAGCCGAGGATGTGGTGCGGCCGCGAGTTATGCGCTCGCATAAGGGCAAACCCGTTGCCACCACCGACTGGCGGCCCCGCCGCCTTAAATAACCCTGTTAGCGCACAACGCGTTTAATCCTTGGGCCGCGCCGGTGGGATCGGCATGATCAAGCGTGTCGGATTATCCGATGGTTCCGGGTTAATTGCCTGCTCTTTTGTGCCGGTATTCTGGCCCGATGTCGGCTGTTTCTTTTTCGGGGTGGTTTTGGGGGCGTTGTCTCCCGACTTGTCGTTTTCGGCTTTGGCTGATGTCGGTGCCGCCTCTGCTTCCGATCCCGATCCCGATGTCGAACCCTTTTGCGGTGCTGCCGTGTCAGCGGATGCCGGGGCGGTTTGATTGCTGCCGTCATCCGAATTGGTTGGGGCCGTTTTCTTAGCAGAGGGATCTACGCCGTCATCTTGTGGCGAGACGTTTGGCATTTCAATGCCTTCACACGGATCAGGCTGTTCCAGACCGGATGTAAACCAGATAAAATCCACACTATGCCCCGGCCCGAACATCTTGAGGAAATCGCTAGGTTTGGTATTGGACGCCGAAAGATCGGGGGCCTCGATCATGGCGATCACAATGCTGGTGCCTTTGGGGTCAAACCGTTTTAAATGCCAAGGCACACCAACATTGGCCCGAACATGCAGGGACCCGGCAATCAGGAATGCGCCCTTGATGCCTTTTAGGTGTGTGGCATCAAACATGGCACGGGCAAGGGAAGCATCGCGGGCAAACTGAATGGTGCTAAAGGGCGGGGCCTGGTTTGGTTTCAACATCCCGCAATGGGCTTCAACAATTTCCTGGTCAAACAGGGTTTTTGTCGCAGCGGGCATTGGCGGCAGGGCCAGCTTTTTTGCCAGGCTGGCGGGCAGGGCGGCAAGGCCCTTTTTTATCATCGGGCCCAGCAGGTCGGCGGGTAAATTCCCGGCAATCATTGGTAAGTGATGGGTGCGCGCGGCTTCGGCAATGGGCGAATAATCATGCCAGGATGGCCAGCCACTGTTTTCCCAGTCTATTTCGGCCCCCAGATCTTCAATCTCGAGGTCTGGGTTGTTCCAGGCTTCATCAAGTTCTTTTTGGTGGTCACGGTTGATCATTTCCCAGACAACCGCGCGTTTGAGACCATCCCCCGACAGCAGATCAACCAGTTCTGCCTGGCGTTGATGATGGACCAGGTTGGTGTGGCTTTCGCCCAGCAGGATGTATTTTGCCCCCGCCGCAGCCGATTGCAATGTTTCAAGACGAACATATTCGTCTTTCGCTACGTCAAATATCAGGCCCGGCGTGGGTGACATCGGCCCGAAATAGGAACTTCTGGCCCAGGATCGCCCGACAACACCGGTGCAAAGCACAATCAGCAGACAAACAAAAAAAGGCCAGCCGGTCTTTCCGGCCTGTGGTTTGTTGTAAATTGCGGGCATGTCTCTGTTCGGTGTTGTTCGCGATAAAGATTGGTGAAGGTGTTATTTTGTATCGGCTAATGCCGTTTCAATATCGGAAATCAGGTCGTCACAATTCTCGATGCCGACCGACAGGCGCAAAAGGTCGCCCGGGACCGGGCTGGTCGGCCCTTCAACAGAGGCACGATGTTCAATCAGGCTTTCAACGCCGCCCAGCGATGTGGCCCGTTTGAAAAGTTTGCAGCCATTGTGAAAGGCAACAGCACGTTCCGTTCCGCCCTTCACCCGGATCGACAGCATCCCGCCAAAGCCGCCCGTCATTTGCCGTTTGGCAATGTCGTGGCCGATATGGCTTTCAAGGCCCGGATATTGAACCTGTTCGATTTCGGGATGATTTTCAAAATGGCGGGCAAGGGTCATGGCATTGGCCGACGCACGCTCCACCCGCAGCGAAAGTGTCCGCATGCCGCGCAGCAAAAGCCAGGTTTCAAACACGCCCAGAACCGCCCCGCCGCCTTTATGCTGCTTGCATACCTGTTCCCAGAACGCGTCTTTTTGGGCGCAGGTCAGCGTACCAGCCAAAACGTCACTATGGCCGTTCAGATATTTGGTTGCCGAGTGCATGACAATATCGGCCCCAAATTCGATGGGCCGGGTCAGAAGGGGCGTTGCCACGGTATTATCGACCGCAACAATGGCGCCAATATCGTGGGCGGCCTTGGCAACGGCGGCAATGTCGGTAATTTGCCAGTCAGGGTTGGCGGGGGTTTCCAGCCATATCAGTTTGGTTTTGCCCGGTTGCATGTGGCTTTGCCAGGCATCGGCATCGCCATTATCAACGAAATCAAATGTCAGGCCGGACCGTGCGCCAACATCCTGCATATAGGCGCGCAGTGCCCAATACATCACCTTGGGCGCCACCACATGGTCGCCCGGTTGCAAGGCCTGCAATACACAAACGGCCGCCGCCATGCCCGATGCAAACAGGCGGCTATCGGCACCCCCCTCAAGGGCGTTTAAAACCGCACAGGCCTGGTCATAGGTGGGGTTGTCCGCACGGCTGTAACACCTTCCTTCGTGATAGCTAAGGTCGGTGTTGCGTTCAAACGTCGTTGACGGATAAAGCGGTGGGGTGACCGAACGCGTTGCGTCATCGACCCAGCCGAGTGCCTGTGCCGCGACGGTCGCGGGATGCTGGTTATTGGGCTTGTGGGGCATTTTTTGATTTCCATGCGCGGGGTGGCCGTGGTTAATTGCTTCTACCCTAATGCGCCCTATCATTTTGGGGAACCATAAAAAACGCCCATTTGCCCGGCCCGCGGAGATATTTCACAAATGCAAACCCAAATTATTCCAGCTCAGGCTGATGTCGTGATCATTGGCGGTGGAATTCAGGGGGCAGCCAGCGCCTATTATTTGCAAAAGGCCGGCATGTCGGTTGTGTTGCTGGAAAAGGATACTGTTGCCTCGCATCAGTCCGGCCGGGCCTGGGGCTTTGTGCGCCAGCAGGGCCGCGACCCGGTGGAACTGCCCTTGATGAAGGCCTGTATTTCGATTTGGCCGGAGCTGGAACGTGAACTGGACGCCGATCTTGAATGGCGGCAGGGCGGGGTTTTATATGTCGCCGAGACGGAAGCAGAAATGGCCTCCTATGAACATTGGCTTGAAGATATACGGCCTTATGACATTGGGTCACGCACGGTGAGCCGGGCCGAAATTGAAAAACTGATGCCGGGATTGGCCGCACCGGGCGTGGGCGGGCTGTTTACCGCCAATGATGGCCAGGCCGAACCCAAAAAGGCGGCACCGGCCCTGGCGCTGAAAGCACATGCGCTGGGCGCGGTGATTGTGCAGGGATGCGGTGCGGTGGATATTGAAACCGAGGCCTGCCATGTCAGCGGTGTTATGAGCGAGAGAGGGCTGATCAAAACCCGGAACGTTATTTGTGCTGCCGGGGCGATGACCCATAAATTTGTCGCAAAATTTGGCCGTCGCCTGCCGCAACAAACAACGCGCAGTACCGTTATTCGGACCAGCCCGGTTCCGCCAATTTCGGCTGTTTCTGCCCTGATTGAAGGATTGGGCTTTCGGCAGCGCGCCGATGGTTCGCTTAATCTGGCCGATGATGTGAACAGCGATATTGATCTTACCCTGTCGCGGTTTAAATATGCGGGCGATTTTTGGCCTGCTTACAAGGATAACTGGCGCAATTTCAATTTTCATCTTGGGATGCGCTTTATCGATGATCTGGAGACCATCTGCCCGGTTCGCCCGCCGCCGATAAACCGTTAGTGGGGCGGCGGCAAACCACGGCATTGCCCAACCCCAAACGGATGCGCAATGCCCTTGCCGCGTTCAAGCGTTTGTTTCCCGATGCCGAAACACCCAAAATCGTCGATCAATGGGCCGGCGATATTGACTCGACCCCCGATGCCGTCCCCGTGATCGACCAGCTTGAAAATCCGGCGGGCTTTTTCGTTGCGACCGGCTTTTCCGGGCATGGCTTTGCCATGGGGCCGATTGTTGGCAAGGTGCTGTCCGAATGGATCACAACGGGCCAACCCTCGATCAATCTGGATGATTTTCGCCTCAATCGGTTTGAAACCGGCGAAAAGCGTCTTCCCTATAGCGTTTTGTAATTTTATCGCTCCTTTGACAGGGCGGCGGGGAAATTGTGGCGGTTGGGCAAGCTGGTGCCTTAACTGCGTGAAAAGCGCAGCAAAACCGCGCCACATAACGTCATCATCGTTGAGGCGAGTTTAACCAGGTTAAGTTTTTCGCCCAGAATGAAAACGCCGATCAACAGGGCGAAGACAATGCTGGTTTCACGAAGGGCAACAACCAGGGCAATCGGTGCCTGGGTAAAGGCCCACATAACCGTGGAATAGGCAAAAAAGGATGCGCTGCC
>JBNKVZ010000084.1:0-18783 GCA_050299455.1 Thalassospira sp. | reverse complement strand
TGATATTGGAAGCCGTTCATAACTGGCGCTTGCCGCCCCCGCGCCAGATCGTTTGTTTTTTGATCACCTATTGCGGGCTGATTTTGGTTGTCGCCCCTAACGGTATTTCGCTGGTCTCTGACAATGTGTGGCTGGGGGTGTTTTGGGCGTTTTCCTCGGCCCTGACCTAGGCCTTCTACCTGTATTTCAGCCAGCGCAAAATCAATGTGATCGGTTCCATGCACTTTTCCGCCCTGATCAATACGGTCGCCGGGATTGCGATGGTGCTTTACGAACTGGTTGTTGAAAAGCCGTTGAACCTTAATCTGGCCGGGGTCTTATGGACGACGGGCATTTCGATTTTTTGCACCGTGATCCCGTTTTTCCTGCTGTATGAAGGCATTCGCCGCATTGGTGCAACCCAGGCATCGTTGATCTCGCTTTCCGGCCCGGCCTTAACCTTTTTTGCCGCCTGGCTGTTTTTGGGCGAAACCCTGAGCCCCACGCAAATGGCAGGCTTTGTGGTGGTTATTTTGGGTGTCGCATCGCTTAAAAACAAAATGACCCTGGCAGGATTTGGCCGTTTGCTGGCCCGCCCCTTTCAGGGGTCGGCGCGTTAAAGGTAAAAAGCCGAATGAAAAGGCGCGGGCGAGGGGAGCACCTTTGGCTTAGTAAATCTCGATTTTATGTTCCGGCAGGCGCTCCCCTTCGCGCCATTTACGCGGGTCGATAAATTTGCCCGCCCATGCGCCACGGCGGGCGGCCTTGGCCGATCTTTCCGCCGCGGCGTAAGACGGCATTTCATCGGTCCGCGCAACCGCCCAGCCCAGTGCCACCATTTGCTGGCCAATATCCACGCCATTGGCGTTGCGGCAAATCGCCATATTGCGTTTATAACGATTAAGCGCCTTGGTTTCGCAGCTTACCGGGGTTTTGGCGATCAGATTGGTAATCGCCTGCCAGGCATCGGCCCCACAGGCGGTATCTTTTCCGTTAACAATACATCTTTGAAAACGTTCCAGGCTGTCCGCGCCATATAAATCCACCAGTTTAAAGCCAAATTCCAGGGTATCGCCATCCTGGGCGGTGGGCTTGCCCGATAGCGGTTTAAACCAGTTATCGGCCTGTGCGGCAAAGGTCGGCATGAGGATGCACAGCATGGCTGCAACCAGAATGCCGGGCATCCTTGCCGGCCATGCCTTTTTCCCCGGTTTCGGGCCGGGGTTTTTGCCGGGCGCTGACGGGGCGGGGGTGGGAAAAGGCATTGTCATCGCCTTTCCCTAATAAAGGTCGCTATAGCGAATTTCGCCAAGTTGGGCGAAAACGATTTTCCAGTCCTGATCAACCCGCATCAGGGCAAAGGCATAATCGCAATCAAAGATCAGGTTGTTTGCCTCGTTTCCGAAACGGAAGGAGACACTTGCCCGCGCCCCGCCTGGCAAGGCGGATTGCTGTTCAGTCAGCATCGCCTTGCACAGCGCAAGGCGGGCCTTTGAAAGTTCTTCGATAAAGGCGGCATGATAGGCGGCAAGATCATCCTGTGATGAAATCGCATGCACCCCGTTCAGATCATTGATCAGGCAGGGCAGGTGGAAAAAAGGTTCCAGCGCATCGGCGGAAAGTTTCAAATGGGCATCGCCATAGCGGTGAAAAAAGCTGGTCAGGTCTTCCATGATCATTTCCCTTTATTCCACCAAGGATGCCCGTTTGTGCCTTATGTGGCAATCAAATCCAGCCAGCCTTGCTCGTCTAGCACGGTGACACCGGCTTCCTCTGCCTTCTTTAATTTGGAACCCGCACCCGGTCCTGCAACCAGATAGTCGGTTTTTGCCGAAACCGACCCGGCCACTTTGGCCCCCAGGCTTTCGGCCTTGGCCTTGGCCTCGTTACGCGAAAACAGCTCCAGCTTGCCAGTAAAGACCACGGTTTTACCGCTGACCGGGCTATCGACATTGGCCGGCGCTTCCACATCGGTGATGTCGAGAATTTCCTGAAGATCATCCAGCACATCGCGGTTATGGCTTTCGGCGGCAAATTCCAGCAGGTCATGGGCAACGCCGGGGCCGATCTGGTCAATATTGATCAGATCCCGAAGGGCATCGCTATCGGCCACCTGGGCATCGACCATCGCCTGGCGCCAGGCGATAACAGACCCATAATGCCGGGCCAGCAATTTTGCCGTGGCCTGGCCGATCTGGCGAATACCCAGGGCGTAAATGAAACGATCCAGGCCAATGCTGCGCCGTTCATTGATGCTGGCAAACAGATTCTCGGCCGATTTGGGGCCCCAGCCTTCCAGTTTGCGCAGTTCCTCGCCATGATCATTTTCAAGGCGGAAAATATCGCCCGGTCGTTTGAGCCAGCCGAGGTCATGAAAGGCCTCGATATGTTTGCCGCCCATGCCTTCAATGTCAAAGGCATTGCGCGAGACAAAATGCTTGAGCCGTTCAACCGCCTGTGCCGGGCAAATCAACCCGCCGCTGCACCGCGTAACCACTTCGCCTTCTTCACGCATGGCGTGGCTGCCGCATTTGGGGCAGGTATCGGGGAATTGAAATTCGGCACTGTCCTCGGGCCGTTCTTCGGGCACGAAACCCAAAATTTGCGGGATGACGTCGCCGGCGCGCTGCACAATTACCAGGTCGCCTTCGCGCACACCCAGCCGTTCAATTTCATCGCGGTTATGCAGGGTGGCGCGTGAAACCACCACACCGCCCACTGTGACCGGTTCCAAATGCGCAACCGGGGTGAGGGCACCCGTACGGCCGACCTGGACTTCAATCGATTTCAGGCGTGTTTTGGCCTTTTCCGCCGGGAATTTATGGGCAATCGCCCAGCGCGGCGACCGGCTGACAAAACCAAGGCGGAGCTGTAATTCAAAATCGTTGATTTTGTAAACAATGCCGTCAATATCGTAATCCAGCTCGGCGCGCTGGTTGCTCAGTTCTTCATAGAAGGCCATGATTTCGTCTGCATCATGCAGCATGCGGGTGAAGGGATTGGTGACAAACCCCCAACCCTTGATCTTTTCGATGAAATTCCAGTGCGTTTCCGCCAGGCTTTCTGAAAGCTCGCCAAAGCTATAGGCAAAAAAGCGTAAAGGCCGCTTGGCACTGACGGAAGGGTCCAACTGGCGCAGAGACCCGGCAGCCGCATTGCGCGGATTGGCAAATGTTTTATTGCCCGCTTCGGCCTGGCTTGCGTTCAGTTTTTGAAAATCAGATCGCGACATATAAACTTCGCCGCGAATTTCTACCACGCCCTTTGGCGCATCACCGGGCAGGGTGCGGGGAATATCGCTAATATGGGCGACATTGGCGGTAACATCCTCGCCCTCCGCGCCATCACCGCGCGTTGCGGCACTGACCAGTGTGCGGTTTTCATAACGCAGCGACAGCGACAGGCCGTCAATTTTCGGCTCCCCCACCAGTTCAACCGGGCTATGCGCCGTCAGGTTCAAAAACCGGCGAATACGGGCCAGAAAATCGACGATATCTTCGCGTGAAAAGGCATTGGCCAATGACAGCATCGGCCGTGCATGGCGCACCTTGGCAAAGCCATCGGCGGGGGATGCCCCGACTTCCTGGGTCGGGCTGTTTTTTTTCAGGGTCGGATAACGGCTTTCAAGCTCGATCAGGCGGCTAAACAGCGCATCATATTCGGCATCGGGCACCAGCGGTTCGTCATTAACGTAATAGGCCTTGTTGAAATTGCGAATTTTCTCGGCAATTTCGGCATGCTGCCGGGTCGCATCACTGCGGCTTTCGGGCATGGCAGGCACAAGGCCGGTGCTGTCGGCGTCGTGTGTCGCCTCAGTGATCGGGGTTTCGCTGGCGGTTTCAGACGCTGTTTTATCGGCGCTCATGTCGTTTTGTTTTCCGTTCCAGATTTGGGGGCCGTTAGATCCGCTCTTTTAAAATACAGCGACGGTTCTGGCGAGGGGGTAGTCACCAGTTTTTCCGTCCTCCTGACAAAATCGCTAAAGACATACCCGGTCAGACATCGCCCGGCCGGATTATCTTTTGTGTTCTGACATTTTAGGCATCGGCGGCCAACTCTCAGGCGGGCAGGCCCAACAGGCTGTCGGCGGCAGCACGGGCCTCGGCCGTGATGGAATGGCCGGCCAGCATGCGGGCAATTTCCTCGCGCCGTGCATCCTGCACCAGTTCGTTCACCCGTGTGACCATCGCCCCGGCATCTTCGCGCTTGGCAATGTTAAGGTGGGTGCGACCGCGTGCCGCGACTTGCGGGCTATGCGTAATCACCAGAATTTGCCGTTCCTGGGCCAATAAATGCAGGCGTTCGCCAATGGCGGCGGCTGTTGCCCCGCCAACGCCGCTATCAACCTCGTCAAAGACCAGGCTGGGCACAGCCGAAACCCGGGCCAGCACCACCTTAAGGGCTAGCAAAAAGCGCGAAAGCTCCCCGCCGGAGGCAATTTTATTAAGCGGTCCAGCCGGGCTGCCGGGGTTGGTTGAAACGGTAAACTGAACACGGTCCAGGCCGTCCGGTCCCCATTCATTTTCCTCGAGCGCGGTGATTTCTGTAATGAAACGGGCCTTGTCCATGCGCAGGGGGGGCAGTTCGGCATTAATGGCACCATCCATTTTTGCCGCCGCCTTTTTGCGGGCTTCGTGCAGTTTTTCAGCAGCCTCGACAAAGGATTGCCGGTATTTTGCCCCGGCTGCCTTCAACCGTTCGAGTTCCTGTTCGCCAAATTCCAGCTGTTCGAGCTGGCGGCGGAAATCCATCATCAGGGGGTGAAGGCCATCGGCCGGGACGTTATATTTGCGGGCCGCAGCACGCAGGGCAAATAAACGTTCTTCAACATTTTCCTGATGGCCGGAATCAAGGTTCAGGTCGGCCTGTGCGGCGGAAATGGCGCGCATCGCTTCTTCAAGCTCGATCGCGGCACGATCCAGCGCCTCGATAATCGGTTCAAAGCGGCCATCGGCCTTTTCCAGTTCGCGTTCCAAATGGCGCTGGGCGGAGCGAATGGCACTTTCCGCCCCCTTACCGCGTGACAGGTCATTTTCGGCATCACCCAGGGCGGCGACCAGCTTTTCACCATGCATCAGGAACTGGCGTTCCTCGGCCAGTTGTTCTTCCTCGCCTTCCACCGGGGCGAGTTTATCAAGCTCGTCTACCGCGTGGCGCAGCCATTCCTCTTCCTCGCGGGCTTTGGTGATGCGGGCCTGGGCGGTGGCAAGTTCCTTTTGGGTTTCGCGCCAGTTACGCCAGTGATCACGTACCTTAAGGGCGGCCTGGGTCAGGTTGCCATGTGCATCCAGTGTGGCGCGGTGGGTGGTCGGGTCCAAAAGGCCGTGTTGGTCAAACTGGCCCTGAATTTCGACACAGTAATTGCCAACGTCGCGCAAAACACCAATCGAGACAGACTGGTCATTGATATAGGCGCGCGAACGGCCATCGGCGGTGACAACCCGGCGGACCACCAGTTCGTCATCCTCGATATCAATATCCTGTTGATGTAACAGGCCAAAAACCGGGTGTCCGGCAGGCAGCTGGAAGGTGGCGGTGACACTGGCCTTGTCATTGCCGTGGCGGACCAGGCCGCTATCGGCACGGGCCCCTAATGCCAGCCCCAGGGAATCAAGCAAAATCGACTTCCCGGCACCCGTTTCCCCGGTCAGAACACTGAGTCCTTCGTGGAAATCCAGGTCCAGTTTGTCGATCAGGACAACATTACGAATGCTAAGGCGTCGAAGCATGTTGGCATACTGGCGTTGTTACAGATAGACGCGGAACAGGACGAGAACATAGCGTCGATTGCAGAGTGCCGAAACATTGTCTTGCTTGCAAGCCCTGCGCACAAAATATGTCCGCAGGGCATTAAAATTCGGCGATTTTCGCCAGAACAGGCCGATCCGGGGATCAGAAGGGGATCAGAACAGGTCAGAGATCGCGGTGGTTGTTGAATCCCACCAGCTTTCATCATCGCTATCCTGCTTTTTATTGAGCAGCAGGTCGTAAGAATCTTTGTACCACTCACTGCCCGGGAAGTTATAGCCCAGAACCGATGCGGTTTTCTTGGCTTCACCGGTCAGGCCCAGCGCCAGGTAACATTCGGTCAGGCGTGACAGGGCTTCGGGAACATGTGTGGTGGTCTGGTAATTGGTGACAACCGTTTTAAACCGGTTGATCGCGGCCAAATAGTCACCCCGGTCCTGATAATAGCGGCCAACGCTCATTTCCTTGCCCGCCATATGGTCGACCGTCAGGTCTTTTTTCAGCTTGGCATCGCGGGCATATTTGCTGTCGGGAAAACGGCGGATGACGTCATCAAGGCTTTGCATGGCCTTTTCGGTCATCTTTTGGTCCCGACGCACATCGGAAATCTGTTCGTAATAGGACAGCGCCTTGAGATAATAGGCATAGGCCACATCGGCATTGGCAGGGTGCAACGAAATGAAACGATCAAGTGCGCTGATCGCGTCATCATATTTGTTGTCCTGATAATACGAATAGGCCGCCATCAAGGTCGCCTTGGTCGCCCATAACGAATAGGGATGCTGGCGTTCTACCTCGTCAAAGGCTTTGGCCGCTTTTTGATATTCTTTCTGATCCAGCAGGTCCTGGGCAGTGTTGTAAAGCTCTGCTACCGGTCTTTCGACATATTCCGGTTCTTTGGTGCTGGAACACGCAGCCAGCATAAGCGCCAGGCCGCAAACGGCAATCAGATGTTTCGCGTGAGCCGAACGAGGCAAGGTTGGAATCCTTAATTCTGTCTGCGGTCGTACTGAAACCCATCGGATTTCGCTGGTGTGGGCGGGACTATATCACGCCAATACCGCCTGTCGGCAAGTGGTTGAATCAAGGAAAATGGCTTTTTCGACGCTTTTGTGCAAAACACCGCACAAATCCGCACTTTCCAGCCCGCCCTTTCCCGCATTTTATACGTCGTCAGATCACATCCCGGAAACACATAGGGCAAAAAGCGCCCTTATAAACAGCTCGCTATCGGCGCACGGGGCCGATTGTGTTCTGCGATGTGCCTTGCCCCCTATCAGGCTTAGGGCCTGCAAACCGGCGGCACTGTCCCATAATAGTCAATCAGATGGGGACAGGTCCAATCACTGGCCCCTTCAATTGGCGATTCGCGTTACGGGGTGGGAGATATTTGCCTGGGGCTGGATTGGAAAGCGGGCAGGCATAAAAAAAGCAGGCGCCCCGATATGGGAAACGCCTGCCAATTTGCCTGCATCATGGTCTTCAGGCAGAAGCACGTACCGGTTCGCTGGCATTCAGTGCGGTGGCCTGCATCGGCACCAGGCGCCAGGCGGATTTATCGGCGAACAGGGCCTTCAGCAGCATGTTATTGACCATATGGCCCGATTTATAGGCCGTAACCTTGCCCTGCAACTGGTGGCCAGCAGCATAAAGGTCGCCCAGCGCATCCAGAATTTTGTGGCGGACAAATTCGTTTTCGTAACGAAGGCCTTCTTCGTTCATCACCGAATCACCCGACAGAACCACGGCATTTTCGAGCGAGCCACCAAGTGCGAGGCCGGCATTGCGCATGGCTTCGACTTCGTGCAGGAAGCCAAAGGTCCGTGCACGGGCGATGGAATTAACAAACACACCATCGTCAAAGGTGACGGTCAGGCGCTGGTTGGCAATGGCCTTGCTGGCAAAGTCGATTTCAAAATCGATATGGAAGCCATCGGCAGGCTCCACTTTGGCACGGCAGCCATTATGTTCAACTTCAACGGTTTTCAAAACCTCGACCACCATGCGCGGGGCATTCTGTTCTTCAATGCCGGCACAATCGATCAGAAAGGTAAAGGGGGCGGAGCTGCCATCCATAACCGGGACTTCGTCGGCATCAATATCGATCATGATATTGTCGATGCGCTGGCCGGCAAGGGCTGCCATCAGATGTTCGATGGTGCCGATTTTGATGCCGGCTTCCAGGTCGCCCAGGCAGGTGCACAGGCGGGTATCGATGACTTCATCATACAGGGCGGCAAAGGTCGGCTTGCCCGGCAGGTCAACCCGGCGAAAAACAACGCCATGATTAACCGGGGCGGGATGAAGGGTGATCTGGATCTTCTGACCGGAATGCAGGCCGACACCGGCACATCCGATTGCGCTTTTCAGACTACGCTGCCAGACAACAGACGAAGGTGCGGCGCGATGGTCATTCAAAGCAGTGCTGATATCGGCAATGTTATTCACGGGGAACCCCCAGACAAATCAGGTTATAATTCAATTGATTTTGGTCGGGCGATGTATGGGCCCGTTTTCTAGGGTCACAAACTACCGGGTTGACCGCAATGCGACAAATCACTCTTTGTTACCGATTGTAACGTTTGAATTTCAACGTAAAATCAATAATTTATTAAGAATTTCCGCGATGCAGCATGCGTTGTTTTTGCCCGGATTTGTGTCTGTCGATTTACGCAGTAATACGGATATCCATTAAAAAAGGGGAAGGCCGAAGCCTTCCCCTTTTCGCGCGGAGAATCGTCGTCAGTTAGCCTGGCGACGAAGGAAAGCCGGAATCTCCAGAAGGTCGTCAGACGTCGAAGACGTTTTGACCCGGGAAGCTGGATCGGCTTTCAATTGTGGCCGTGCATCATCCCCGAGCGACAGTTCTGTCTGGCGCGGGGTCGGTGCCTGCGGCTGTGGGGCCGCGGCCTGTTGGCGCGGGGCGGCATCGTTGTCTGTATGGTGGTTGTTTTTACCAAACAGGTTACGAATACCCCCAAAACGCGGGCGGGCGGTGTGGCCGGTATCCGCCGCGTCGTAAACATCGGGTTCACCACGGGCCGGTGCATTGTCGGTCGGGCGGGCCGCACGCGGCGGAATAAACGGCATGTCGCCATTATCATCGGCAACGTTCTGGCGCGGTGCGTTTTGCTGCGGCTGCTGGGCGCGCGGTGCCTGGCGCAGGGCCGGGTTCGGTTTAAGAACCGTTTGTCCCAGCTCGATCGACCCTGTCTGGGTCGGCTCGCCGGCCGGGTTGGACAGGCCAGGCTGCTGGGCATTGCCGGTTGCGGCAAAGCGATCAGACGGCATGTCTTCAACCGATGACCCACCGGCATATTCGTCCTGGCCGTTATAGGCGGCTGCGGCCGGGGCATGCTCGGCGGCGGCGGGTTGCTGCTGCGGGGCATGGGTGCCAAAACCGGCGACCGGTTTTGCTGCGGCCGGTTTATCGGAACGCGCATTGGTCAGCGGAATGGTGGTCGGCTTCGGGCGGCGGACTTCTTCGGCATCGATGCCGGTTGCCACCACGGACACGCGCAGGCCACCCTCGATGGTCGGATCGAAGGTCGAACCGAAAATGATGTTGGCTTCGGGATCGACTTCTTCACGAATACGATTTGCCGCTTCGTCAACTTCATACAGCGCCATATCCATGCCGCCGGTGATGTTGATCAGAACGGCGCGTGCGCCCTTCATCGAGGCATCTTCAAGCAGCGGGTTGGCAATGGCGGCTTCGGCTGCTTCGAGTGCGCGTTTTTCGCCCGATGCTTCGCCGGTGCCCATCATCGCCTTGCCCATTTCGCTCATGACGGTGCGAATGTCGGCAAAGTCAAGGTTCACAAGGCCCGGAACCATCATCAGGTCGGTAATGGAGCGCACACCATTGCGCAGCACATCATCGGCCATCTGGAAGGCATCTGCGAAAGTGGTTTTTTCATTCGCCACCCGGAACAGATTTTGGTTCGGGATAATGATTAGCGTATCAACATATTGCTGAAGCTGTTCAATGCCCTGCTCGGCAGTGCGCATCCGGCGCGTGCCTTCAAAATGGAACGGTTTGGTAACGACACCAACGGTCAGAATACCCGATTCCTTGGCGGCCCGTGCAATCACAGGGGCTGCACCGGTCCCGGTCCCACCGCCCATACCGGCGGTGATGAAAACCATGTGGCTGCCTTCAAGCTGGGCCTGGATTTCTTCAATCGATTCTTCGGCAGCGGCACTGCCGGCATCTGGCCGTGCACCGGCACCCAAACCCTGGGTGATCTGGCGGCCAAGCTGCAGCTTGCGGCTGGACTTGCTTTGGTTCAGTGCCTGTGAATCGGTATTGGCCACGACAAAATCGCAGCCTTCAAGTTCGGATGCGATCATATTGTTGACCGCGTTGCCACCGGCGCCACCGACGCCGATAACGGTAATCTTTGGTTTTAGATTTTCTTCCGCTTCAGGAACGGAAAAATTAATTGTTGGCATGTTTGCTCTTCCTTCTCCGCGCTTAGGAGTCTGAATCCAAAATCAGCCTTCCCTTTGCCGAAATTAGACCCGTGCTGATCTTTTACAGGTGAAAGAGTTAGTGCGGTATTAATGACATCGTTAACCAGCAAAAATTTTCTCATTTTTTTGCTGTTTTCGCTGATACGCACTTTAGCACGGTAAAGTCGGCAGAATTTAAGGGTTTTTGATATTTTCCTGTGGCAGATGATTCGGGCGAAGGACTCATTTTGCGCGTATTTTATCGTTTGCTCGTCACCAAAATGGCGCATGGTTGTTAACGAAATCTGACTCTTGGCCCGGTTTTTGGAAAATTTGTTATAGAATCGGGCGATTAGTCGATTTGGCGAAAAGGGCCTTGCCGAATCCGGTAACAGTGACGGGTTTGGGAAGGGTTGCGGTTGCTGGCTGGCCACGGCATGACATGGGCGGAGCAGCACAGGGGAATCGGGATAGGGCCAGGCCGGGATTAATCGGGCGCGGTAAACTCACCAATCCTAATCTCGGTCCCGATCCAAATTAGAATCCAAGTCCCGACCCAAATCCCAACTTAGAAGGGTTAGAAATTTTCCTTAAGCCAGGCCCCGAGGCGGCCCAAACGCCCCCAGCGCCCGCCAGACTGGCGAATGTGGGTCATGGCTTCGCTGAGCGGGTCATGTTGTTGTTCCACCGCGCGCAACAGCAACCCAGCACAGGCCGAAAAGGCCGGGCCGGAGGTTGCCTGTGCCATGCCGGTCACGCCATGAGGGGATGCGACACTGGCCGGGCGTTCAAACATCTGGCCTGCCAGATCGGCAATGGCATTTAGCTGGCTGGCCCCGCCGGTTAACATGATCGACCGCCCGCCAATTTGCGACAGGCCGTTTTCTTCCAGTTGATCGCGGATCAATTCAAACGTTTCTTCAAGGCGCGGCTTGATGATGTTGATCAGCATGGAGCGCGGCACATGATTGACGTTGGCATCATCCTCGTCGCCAATGACGGGCACAGCGAGAATTTCCTGATCGTCGGAGGGCGATGTCAGCGCGCTGCCATGCAGGGTTTTTAACCGTTCGGCATGGGACAGGGACGTATTAAGGCCATAGGCAATGTCGCGGGTGACATGTGCGCCGCCAACCGGGAAGCTGGCGGTATAAATCACCTGGCCGCCGTGGAAAACGGCCACACTGGTTGTACCGGCCCCCATATCGATGACGGTTGCGCCCAGGTCGCGCTGGTCTTTGGTCAGGGCCGAAAGCCCGGAGGCCAGCGGGGTGACAACCGTTTCCTCGATTTCGAGATGACAGCGTGCCAGCAGGGTTTCGAGGTTGCGCAGGGCGGCAATTTGCGTGCGGACAAAATGCAAATCCAGCCCGACAACCGTGCCATACATGCCGCGCGGGTCCCCCAGGCCAACCGAATGGTCAACGCGAAATCCCAGCGGGACGGTATGGATCAGTTCATCACCGGCCTGGCGCAACAGCGCGTCTTTCTGGTCGTTTAATTTGCGAATTTCCAGATTGCCAATCGGGCGGGAGCCCAAAGGCAGTTCGATGGTATTGGTTTCGGATTCGAGGCGCCCGCCAGACAAATTGACGATGACGGCCTCGATTGTCTGGCCCGCCATTTTTTCGGCAGCATTGACCGCCGCAAGCACGACTTCCTGTGCTGCGTCCAGATTTGCGATCGATCCGCTTTGCAGACCCTTTGACATATTGTGGCCAATACCGATGATTTTCGGCTGGCCGGACTTGTCGGGTCGGGCAATAAAACAGCAGACCTTGGATGTCCCGATATCCAGGGCCGCAATTAGCCCTGATCTCGTTTTGCTGCGTGCCAATTGTTTGCTCTGAGTTTGCTTCTTGATATGGGGATGTGCGTTACCCGCATTATCATATACCCCTTATCCCGCTTTTCGGCCAAAAGCAGTTGCAAATTGGTTAAGGCAGGGGCCTATCTTTTGCATTTTATTGGCCCGGAAACCTGTTTTCTTTTGAAAATTCCCAATTTTGCGCCTTGGGCCTTGTTTTTAGGCACAATATATAGCCTGCCGCACCCTGCAAAAAGATTGTGCACAGGGTCAAGCGCAATGGCGTCATGCGCGTATCAAAGGGCTCGGCGCGTGCAAGCCAAGTTCCAGGATCAGACTCAAAGTCAGACGCAGAGTCAGACAGACCCTTTCTTTTCCTCTTTGGGCGGATTGCGGCGCAGTTCGGCGGCACCTGGCGTCAAACGGACGAAGGTCCGGTCGGCCAGGCGCAGGTCCACCACCAGCACATCGCTTTCCAAAAGTTTGTGGGCCTTGTCAAGCTGGTCCAGGCGGGCCCAGGCCTTGTCCATATGATGTTCGGGCAGGCGGATGAACATGCCGTTGGAAAGCTGTACATTCCAGCGGCGATGACCAATGCGCTGGGCGCCTGTCACCATTTTAAACAGGCGCGGTATGGTTTTCAGGGTCTTGATCATTGCGGCGGCATGTTCGGGGGCATCTGCACCCACCAGAACGGGCAGATTTAAATAGTCACCCAGTTCGTAATCCTGCAATTGCACGCCGTCGGCATCGATCAGCACATGATTATCGCCATTTTGCCACAGGGCCAGGGGCTGGCGTTCCTCGACATGGACGATGATGGTATCGGGCAGGCGGCGTTCAACGCTGGCCTTGCGCACCCAGGAAAGCTGTTCGATGCGTTCGCGGGCGGCATCGACATCAAAGGTAATAATGGGCGAGCCGGGCTTTTGCCCGATGGCCGCAAGCAGGGCGTTGGGGTCGGTGCGGTGGCGCCCGGCCACATCAATGGTATTGATCACCATGCCAAACCGTGCCGAGGCATCAATCGCCTGATTGCGCGCGATTTCCAGCCATTGTTCGGTCTTCCCACTTTGCCACAAGGCAACCGGCCCGCCAATGATCAGGGCGGCGGCACTGACCCAGCGCAGAACGCGCGCGGTTTTGCGCAAGACCGCCGACCAGCCATATTCCCGTTGGACCTTTTCCCGGCGCTCGCGCGCCTGATCGGCGATCGTTATCGTTCGCATGTGGCGTCCTCAACCATCCATGCAACAATGTCGGCAAAGTTCATGCCATCATGGCGGGCCGCATCGGGCACCAGCGATGTCGGGGTCAGCCCCGGCTGGGTGTTGATTTCCAGAATGGCAAGCACGTCCCGTTCCGGGTCATAGCGAAAATCGGCCCGGGCAACACCCTTGCAGCCCAGTGCATGATAGGCCTGTTCGGCGCAATCGCGCAGGCGGGTGCGCAGGGCAGATGGAATATCGGCCGGAATAATATGCTGTGACCCGCCACTGGCATATTTTGACTGGTAATCATAAAAGGCATGGTTGCCGGTTAAAATTTCAATCACTTCCATGGCTTCGCCGTCTTTGACGGCCACGGTCATTTCGCGCCCGGCAACGTATTCTTCCTGCATCACGCCATCGCCATGCACCCAGTCACGGGCCAGCATGTTTTGTTCATCCTGGGCATTAAGAATAATTTCAACCCCGACGGACGAGCCTTCGTTATTGGGTTTCAAAACATAGGGTGGCGGCAAGGCGATGCCATTTTTAATATCATCGCGCGAGACATAAACATGCTTGGCGCACGGCAGGCCCTTTTCGATGAACATGGCCTTGGCGCTCATTTTATCCATCGCGACGGCGGAGGCCCGAACACCGGAGTGGGTATAGGGAATGTCCAGAATTTCCAACAGCCCCTGAACCGTGCCATCTTCGCCCCAACGCCCATGCAGGGCATTGAAAATCACATCGGGTTTGGGCGACAGATCGGTGATTTGGCGGGCAAGGTCGCGGGTGGCATCAATTTCCGAGACAATATAGCCGTTTTCGCGCAAGGCCTTGGACACTTCGCGCCCCGAAGACAGCGATACATCGCGTTCGGCCGACCAGCCCCCGTAAATAACCGCGACATGCTTGCTCATGCGTCTTTTCCTACGATTGAATGTCCCAAACGGTCGCCAATGCGGCGGATTTCCCAGCGCAATTCAATACCGGAATGCTCCCGAACCCGGCGGCGGACTTCGTCGCCCAGTTCTTCCAGATCGGCGGCACTGGCATTGCCCAGATTGATCATGAAATTGCAATGCAGGGGCGAAATTTGCGCCCCGCCAATGGTCAGCCCGCGGCAGCCTGCCTGATCAATCACCTCCCAGGCCCGTTTGGGCGTGGGGTTGGCAAAGGTGGAGCCCCCGGTGCGGGTGCGGACCGGCTGGCTGGCATTGCGGGCTTCCTGAATTTCGGTCATGCGCCGGGCGATTTCATCGCGATTGTCCGGCGTGCCCCGCATGACGGCCTTGGTGAAAATCCAGTCATCGGGAATGTCACAATGGCGGTAATTCAGGCCCATTTCATTCACGGCCAGGTCGTGAATGTTGCCTTTGCTGTCAAGGGCCTCGGCCCGGATCAGAATATCGCGCATTTCCCGGCCATAGGCCCCGGCATTCATGCGCAAGGCCCCGCCAATGGTGCCGGGAATACCCGATAAAAATTCCAGCCCGGCCAGGCCTGCCTCCTGGGCAAGCTGGGCGACATTGCCATCCAGCGCGCCGGCCCCGGCATGGATTTCGTCGCCCGAAACCGTCACATCGGTAAAGGGGCGGCCCAAACGCACAACAACACCGCGCAAACCCCCGTCACGGACCAAAAGGTTCGATCCAACACCCACCACCGTTACCGGAATTTCCGATGATTTTTCGCGCAAAAAAGCGGCCAGATCGGCGGTATCGGCGGGGCGGAACATCACATCGGCCGGGCCGCCCACTTGAAACCAGGTGACTTTTGCCAGCGATGCGCCTTCGCGCAATTTTCCGCGAACCTTGGGCAATTGGTCAATGATCGGGGTGTGCGGTGCCTGTGTCATGACGATTTAAGGGCCTCCATCTGGGCGGGCAGGGCATTGGCCCAGGCACTGATGGAGCCAGCGCCCAGGCAAACGACAAGGTCGCCACTTTTGGCAATGCCCGACACCACATTGGCCAGTTCTTCCGGTCCGTTCAGGGCCATCACCTTGCGATGCCCGCGATTGCGCAGGCCTTCAACCAGGGCATCGCGCGATGCCCCGTCACTCGGGCTTTCCCCGGCGGTATAAACATCGGCGACAATGACGGTATCGGCATCGTTAAAGCAGGTGCAGAATTCCTCGAACAGGTCATGCAGGCGCGAATAACGGTGCGGCTGGACCACGGCGATGACGTTATTTTGCGTGGCAGAGCGTGCGGCCTTCAAAACCGCGCGAATTTCAACCGGATGATGGCCGTAATCATCGATGATGGTCACGCCATCAACCTCGCCGGTTTTGGTAAAGCGGCGCTTGACCCCGGTAAAGCCATCAAAGGCGGACACGATTTTATCGTCATCAATGCCCAGTTCCAGCGCCACGGTAATGGCGGCCAGGGAATTGGAAACGTTATGGTCCCCCACCATGGGCAGGCGCACATTGTGAATGGTGCGTTCGGCACTATCGACCCGTTCGCGAATGACAACGTCAAAGGTGCTTTGGCCAATTTCGGTACGGACATTGGTGGCGCGCACATCGGCCTGCGGCGAAAAACCGAATGTGAAAATGCGCCGGTCGGTCACACGGCCAATCAGGGCCTGGACTTCGGGGTGGTCAATGCACAGCACGGCAAACCCATAAAACGGGATGTTCTGAACGAAGTTTTTAAATGCCTCGCGCAGCTGGTCAAAATTCTTCCAGTGATCCAGATGTTCCGGGTCGATATTGGTGACAACGGCAATGGTCGAGGGAACCTTGACAAAGGTACCATCGGATTCATCGGCCTCGACGACCATCCAGTCACCATCGCCCAGGCGGGCATTGGTGCCATAGGAATTGATGATCCCACCATTGATCACGGTCGGGTCCAGCCCGGCTGCATCCAGCATGGTGGCAACCAGCGATGTGGTGGTGGTTTTGCCATGGGTGCCGCCCACGGCGATGGCGGCCTTAAGGCGCATTAATTCGGCCAGCATTTCCGAACGGCGGACACCCGGGATCATATTGGCGCGCGCGGCAACCACTTCCGGGTTGTCGGATTTGACGGCAGTGGAAATCACCACCACCTTGGCATCGGCGATATTGGCCGCATCATGGCCGATAAAGACCTGAATGCCTTTGTCGCGCAGGCGCTGGACATTGGCATTATCCGCCATGTCAGATCCCTGCACCTGATAGCCCAGATTATGCAAAATCTCGGCAATGCCAGACATGCCGATCCCGCCAATCCCGACAAAATGGATGTTTCCGATGCCAAGTGGCAGGGTTTTCATGCTCGGTCTCCTTGGACGTAGGGTGTTTCTTGTTTCAAATCTACCGGGGCACCGGCCGGGTTCAGGCCCAGCATGGCAACCACCATATCGGCCAGCCGTTCGGCGGCGTTGGCACGGGCTGCGGAGCGCGCGCCTTCGGCGGCACGGGCCAGGGCCGATGGTCCGGTTAATAGTTTTGCGAGCCGTTCGCTGACGATTTCAACGGTAAAGCGTTCCTGTGACAGCATCCAGGCGCCACCGGCCTGTTCGACCTGTTCGGCATTATAACGCTGATGGTCGTCAATTGCATGGGGCAGCGGTACCAGAAGCGAGGGCCGCCCGGCAACGGTCAGTTCCGCGACGGTGGAGGCACCGGATCGCGCAATGACCAAATGGGCGTCGCGCAATCGTTCCGGGATGTCGTCAAAAAACGGTTTTAACGTCACATCCACGCCCGAACCTTCATAGGTTTTGTTAACCTGGTCCAGGTCTTCAGCACGGGCTTGCTGGGTGACATGCAGGCGGGCTTTAAGGTCGTCGGGCAGGCGAATGATGGCTTCGGGCAAAATTTCGGAAAGGATGCGTGCCCCTTGGCTGCCCCCGGTTATTAACAGGTTTACCGGGCCGTTATCCTCTGGCGCGTGATAGGGAATATTGGCAAGGGCGGCAATTTCGGGACGCACCGGGTTACCGGTCCAGATCACGCGGGATTTGTCGGCATCGCTGATCATGCGCACTTCGGGGAAGGATGTGGCAATTCGGGTAGCAGATTTTGCCACAACCCGGTTGGCCCGGCCCAGCACGGCATTTTGTTCGTGAATTGCCATTGGAATATGCAATCCCTTGGCCGATACGGTGGCGGGGATGGAGGCATAACCGCCAAAACCGATAACGGCAGCGGGGCGTATTTTTTTCAAATGCCCGCGGGCCTGCCAGGTGCCAAGTGCCAAACGCAGCAGGCCGCTGATGCGACCCCGGAGTCCCTTGCCGGCAACGCCGCCGGCGGGCAGCAAAATCGTGGTCACACCTTCAAGATTTTCGGTATAGCGCGCGGCACGGGCATCGGTGAAAAACACCACCTTTGCCCCGCGTCGCACCAGGGCGCGTGCCAGGGAAACCGCAGGAAACATATGCCCGCCGGTGCCGCCGGATGTCAGGGCGATGCACTGCCCGTCAAGCGGGGTGTCGGTAATGGTAAATTCTTCTGTCGTCATTCTGGACTGCAACCTGCGCGAAACTCGGATGGCTATGGTGCCGGATGCTTCAAGAAAAACCGAGAAAGGTTAATATCCTTTCAAATGCAGGTTAAAAAACAGCCTAGTCGGAGCTTCTTTTTCGCGTGAGGGCCAGAATGAAGCCCATACTGATGGCAATTGCCACGGTTGAAGACCCCCCATAGGACACAAAGGGCAGGGTCATGCCCTTGGGCGGGACAAGTTGCAGGGTGGAGGCCATATTGATCATGGCCTGCAAACCAAACTGGACCAAAAGGCCGGTCACAGCCAAAACGACAAACATGTTGCGTTCGCCCATCATGCGCGACAGGCCGCGCATGACGATAAAGGTGAAAATACCAATCACCAGCAAACAGAACAAAAGGCCGAATTCCTCGCCCGCGACGGCAAAAATAAAGTCGGAATGGGCATCGGGCAGATAGTTTTTAACCGTGCCCTCGCCAGGCCCCTGGCCCATGATGCCACCATTCATGAAGGCTTCCATCGACCGCTGGATCTGGTAATTGTCGCCGGTTGCCGGGTCGAGAAAGCGGTCCACACGCGATTGAACATGCGGCAAAATCAGATAGGCCGATGCCGCCAGCCCCACCACACTCATGCCCAGGCCAAACACCAGAATAATCGGCAGGCCGGCCAGAAAAATCTGTGCCGACCAAATGGTGGTGATCACCACGGTTTGCCCGAAATCCGGCTGGATCATCAACAGGATGATACAGGTTGCCAGCAACATGCAGCTAACGATATAGCCAGGGAAATTGGGGTTTAACCGCCCTTCGGAAAACATCCAGGCCGTTACCACGGCAAAGGCGGGTTTTAAAAATTCCGATGGCTGAATGGTGATGCCACCAAAATTGATCCAGCGGACCGCACCCTTGATCTCGGGGCCGACAAAGGGGGTTATGATCAGAAGGCCGATAATGCCCAAAAACAGGATGGAGGCCACCCGGCGTACCCATTTGATCGACAGCATTGAAATGCCGCCGGCACAAATCGTCGCCAGGCCCAGAAAGAAAAACTGCCGGCGCACAAAATGGAAGCTGTCCACGCCAATGCGGTCCGCCACCGGCGGGCTGGCCGACATCACCAACAGCGCGCCAATGCC
>JBNKVZ010000083.1:0-18935 GCA_050299455.1 Thalassospira sp. | reverse complement strand
GCCTGATCCAGATGGGCAATGTGGGTTTCAAGTTCGATGATGCGGGCTTCGAGGTCTGACTGTGACATGGTTTGCGTCATCCTGATGGGCTGGAGTGGGCAGATAGGGCGAAATGAAAGCCGGTTTGCAACATGATGATCAGGGTAAAAGCAAACCCCCGGTGCGGACCGGGGGCGCAAAATGCAGTACGGCAGATATATGATTCTCAGTCTTCTTCATAGACCTTGATCAGGGCCGCGTGATCAAGATCGCCATCGCCCATATCGATCAATTCGTCAAACAGTTCCATTGTCAGGCGGGTCATGGGCAGTTCCAGGCCCAGATCGGCTTCGGAAAATTCCAGGGCCTGATAGAGGTCCTTGCGCTGGGTTTTGGCCCTGCCACCGGGTTCAAAATTGCGTTCGATCATGCGTTTGCCATGCTGCTGCAAGATGGTGGAATCGGCAAAGCCGCCGGTCAGTGCCTCGCGCAGGCTGGCAATATCAACCCCGGCTTCTTCGGCCATCGAGAAGGATTCAGCAACCGCAGCAATGGTAATGCCGACAATCATTTGATTGGCCGCCTTGGCGATTTGCCCGGCCCCGGCCTGCCCGACATGGGTGACACGGTCGCCCATAACCTTGAAAATGCGTTCGACCCGCTGGAAAATATCGGCTTCACCGCCCACCATGATGGACAGGGTGCCGTTTTGCGCGCCAAGGGTGCCGCCGGAAACCGGGGCATCAAGCCATTCGCCGCCGGCATCCTCGACGGCATCGGCAAAGCGGCGGGTGGCGTCCACGGCAGTGGTGCCCATATCGACGACGATGGTGTCGTCTTCCAGGCCATCGAGCACGCCGTCTTCGCCCATCAATACATTTTCAACCGCATCGGTATCGGCCACACAAATGATGACGATATCGGCATTGGCCGCTGCATCGGCGGGGGTGGCGGCGGTTTCAATGCCGAGATCCTCGAACATATTGAGGGTTTCGGGGTTGCGGGTGGTAACAGTCAGCTTGGCACCTGCCTTTTCCAGATTAAGTGCCATCGGGCGTCCCATAAGCCCCAGTCCGATAAAGGCTATGTTCTCACCTGCCAGTGCGGTCATGACGGTTGTTTCCCTTTGTCGTGCAAGCGTTAGCAATGACGGTGTGCCGTATCAGATACGACACATGAAAATGATGGCGGCCCGGCGCAAAGAAACCGGACCCGCAACCAGGCCCGGTAAAAGCGATGGGGTTATGGAATGCCAGATTACAGTTTAATATGGCAAATCAGCGTCGAAATCCGTGGTTTCCTGCGGCAATGATCGTGTCGTCACACATCGGCGGGGCGCAGATAACGGGCGGCCATCGCCCGTTCAATAGCAGAGCCAACCAGGCGATCAATATCAAGACGGTGACGGATCAATTCGAGAATGCGCAATTCCTCCTGGCTGATTTCGCCATCGGAAAGCACAATTTCGCAGGCACAGACATAGGCTGTTTCGCGCAATTTTTTGGGAAGCGCATCGCGGATGAGAATAAGGGTATTATCAAGCCCGTCTTCTTCGGCAAGGCGGGCGGCACAGTCGCGCGTCACATCGGTGAGCTGTTCGTTGTCGAAACCGGCAAAAATGGGAAGATAACGAACCCGGCGCGCCATTGCGGACAGTTCGGCATCGGTGATGTCATTATCGGCGGCCGAAACCATAACCATCGTGTAGATTAAAGCGTCCTGATGGGAAATCACCGTTTTTCTCCTCGATCGTCCGGGTTTGACGCCCCTGTAAGACAAGGGCGTGCCACTTAAACGGCCTGATGCCGGATTGCCCTTAAAGGGTAGAACGCAACCCCGTTGCCCGCAACTGTTTAAGGGGATAGGCGCGAGAAATTTTTGTAAATAATCGGCTTTTTGCGGCATCAAGGCCCGACCCTATCGGTAGGGATAGGCAAAAGAAGCGTACATCCCGACAGATTGTCGGATCCGGGAGGTAACCTGTAAGTTGCAAAATGGGCATTGTTGGGGCGAAGGCAAAGCTGGCCGGGGCGAAAAAGGCCTTTGCAGCGGGTTTGCGAGAAGTTATGGTCGCGCAGCTATAACTAAAACAGATGAATATAGCCGGGTAAATGGGAGCTATCATTTCACTTGATGTCGCCGCACATGTTGCGGCCCTGATTGCTTGTGACAAAGTCCCGGCAGCGGTGATTGCGCCAGACCGGCATGAAATGCAGGCAAATGCATGCTGGAGAGGCATGTTCGACGGGCCGGGTGATGAAAATGGCCTGTGGCAGCCCGTTGGCGATTGCGCCTACCTGTCCACGATTATCGAAAACGCGTTAAGCTGTGAAGACCGGGACGACCCGCGAGGCGATATCTTTGTCTTGCCAATCGAGGGCCGGGAGCATTTTTACTTTTTGGGTTGGTGGCTGCCTGCACAGGGTGGAAACCTGATCCGTGTGATGGTGCTGGGGCATCGGGATCGGCTGGTGTCATCGGGGTTGATGGTTTCGCCGCTGCCGGTTTTGTTGTTAACGCCCGAAGGGGATTTTCTTTACGGCAATACGGCCGCAGAACTGATTGCATTGGAAGTGGGCTTGCCCAATGTGGCAGCCCTGGCAACGCCGAACGGCCAGCGCCCTTTGACCGGGCCGACGGAAGAAGGCGAATATTTGCGGTCCGTTCATTATGGCCAGCGGATTTTTCAATGGCGACGCACGGAATTGCTAAATGATCGTGGCATTGCGCTGTTTGGGCGTGATTGCACCCGCGAAGAGAGCTATCGCCGGGCGTTGGAACATGCGGTGCAGGGGATTGTGGACCTGACGGCCGACGGGCGCCTGACATCGGTGAGCGAGGCGGTGGCCCCGTTATTTGGCTATGACAGCGCAGAAGAGGTTAAACAGGCCTATCTTCGGAATCCGGAACGGTTTTATGCCAGCGATGATGACCTGGCCGAACTGCGCCAGAAACTGGCACAGGGCTATGGGGTTACGGGCCGCGAAGTTGAAATGCGCCGTCAGGATGGCAGCCAGATCTGGATGCGGTTGAATGCCACCGTCATTTACGGTGAGGGCGGCGTTTTGCTGGGCTATAGCGTTACGCTGATTGACGTGACCAAAAGCCGCCAGGCCGAACATGACCTGCGTCGTCGGCAGGAACGCTATCGTGCGTTGGTGCAAACGGCGGGCAGTGTGATTATGTTTTTGGATACGGAAGGCCGTATCCTTGAATATAACCGCGAAAGCGAATGGACATTTGGCTATTCGTGGATGGAGGCGGCCGGGCGCAACTTTTTTGATTTGCTGGTGGTCGAACGCGAAAGACAGGATGTCGCCTTGCGCATCAAGCGCATGATTGCCGGGGAAATCATTAAGGATGAAGTGATTTCCTTTGCGCGCAAGGATGGTGAAGTCCGGTTGTTGCAATGGAATGCCCGTGCCCATTTTGCCGAAAATGGCGCGGTGGCCGGGGTGATTTGCATCGGCCAGGATGTGACCGAGAAAACCGGGGTTGAACGGGCCTTGCGCCTGGCAGAAGAAAAATATCGCGGTATTTTTGAAAATTCGGCCGAGGGGCTTTATCAGTCAAAGCCGCTAGGGCAGCTTTTGTCGGCCAATCCGGCCTTTGTTTCCATTTTGGGCTATCGTGACGAGCAGCAGCTTGTGGCCGACGAGACAATGGTTCGCGACGGGTTTTATCTGCAGGCGGGAATAAGGCTGCGATTTACCGGCCGGTTGCTGCGCGATGGGTATGTGCAGGGATTTGAAGCCGAATTGCGCCGGGTGGATGGCAAGATCATCTGGATTGAGGAAAATGCCCGCCTGGTGCGTGACGAGCGCGGAAAGCCGGTTTTGATCGAGGGATCGATCACCGATATTACCGATCGAAAACGTTCAGAGGCGCGTATCCAGTTTTTGGCCCATCATGACGGCTTGACCGGGCTTCCCAACCGGACATTGTTTCAGGAACGCATGGCCGATGCGGTGGATCGCTGCAAACGGGAAGGCTGCGGCTTTGCCCTGATGTTGTTTGACCTGGATAATTTCAAGGACATCAACGATACGCTGGGCCACCCGATTGGTGATTTGTTGTTGCAGGGTGTTGGCGAGCGCATGCGGGTGTGTTTGCGCAGCGACGATGTTGTCGCCCGCCTGGGCGGCGATGAATTTGCCGTTTTGATGTATGACCCCGGTTCGCCTGGCGATATTGCAGATGTTGCGCAGCAATTGATCGAGCGGATCAGCGAACGCTTCATGCTGGAAGGCAATGAAGTGATGATTTCAGCATCGGTGGGGATTTGCCTTTATCCCAATGATGGCAAGGACGAGAAAGACCTGCTGCGCAATGTGGATTTGGCACTGTATTGTTCCAAGGCAGGCGGGCGTAACCGCTATCAGTTTTTTGAACCCCGGATGCAACTAGAGGTGCAGGAACGCAAGGCCCTGGAACGTGACCTTTCAAAGGCGATTGCCAATCGCGAGTTCGAGCTGTTTTATCAGCCGATTGTTGATGTGAAAGATCATCGCATTGTCGGGATGGAGGCGCTGGTACGCTGGTTCCACCCGACCCGCGGGCTGGTAAGCCCGGTTGATTTTATTTCTGTCGCCGAACGCATGGGCATTATTGCCGAGGTTGGCAAATGGGTTTTAAACGCGGCCTGTGTGCAAACCCGCAAATGGGGCGAAGCCGGATTTGGCAAATTGCTGATTTCGGTTAATCTGTCGCCGATTGAATTGGCCCGGCATGAAGATTTGCTGGAAAGTGTTGCTACCGCCCTGGAGAAAACCGGCCTGGACCCGCGCCAGTTGCAGTTAGAGGTGACAGAAGGGGCGATGATGGATAATCCGCGCGAGGCGGCCATCACGCTGGGTATGTTGCGCAATCAGGGCATTCGCATTGCGATTGACGATTTTGGCACCGGTTATTCGTCGCTGGCCTATTTGAAACGTTTCCCCGTCGACAAGCTGAAGATTGACCGGTCCTTTGTGATTGATCTGGACCAGGAAGATGGGAATTCGGCCATTGTGCGTGCGGTGGTCTTTATGGCGCGGTCCTTTGGCATGTCGGTAAATGCCGAGGGCATCGAAACGCAAAAGCAACTGAAGCGGATTTGCGCCGAGGGGGTGGATGAATTGCAGGGATTTTATTTTAGCAAACCCCTGCCCGCCGCCGAGATGGAAGCCCTGTTAGAAGCGCAGCTAAAACGCGATAAAATCTCGAACGGTGTGAATTAGGGGCAGAGGCCGGAACTATGAGACCGGGCTATGAAGCCGGACTATTTTGGCTTTTGTTACGGTCCAGCCAGGTGCGGAGTTCCTTTTCCGCCGAAGAAAGCCCCTCGCGATTGATGATTTTACGTGCAATGGCATTGGAAACGGCCCGGGCGCGCTTGTTGAGCACAATGCCAAGGTCGTTTTGATCAAGGGCGCCGACATCAAGCTTGTCATACAGCGATAACAGGCGGTTTTGTACGGTGCGCAGCGACAGTTTGCGCCGTGTGGCAATCGCCTTGTCGGGCAGGCCCAGGGCAATATCGAGCAAAATGACATATTCAAATTCGGTCAGCGCACTGCGCGAGCGCATTTGCTGGTTCTGGATTTGGTGGACTTCGCGATCCACAACAATTTGTGCTTCGATCAGGACGGCGCGCAGGGCCAGGTTCATCCGGTTTTCTGTGGCGGTTTTAAGGACATAGCCATAGGTTGCTTCGCTGGGCACAATATTGGCAATGCCGCGCAAATAGGCCTCGTCGGAATAGTTTGACCAGAACAAAATGCGGGTTGCCGGGGACCGCGCCCAAATGGTGCGGGCGGCCTCGATGCCGTTTTGTTCTTTCATGCGCAAATCCATCACAATGGCGGTGATGTTATGGTCGCGTGCCAGTTCTTCGCCTTCTTTGCCGTCGCGGGCCAGCAGGATTTCGTCAAATTCGGGCAGGGCATTTTCGACAATTTCGCGCAGGAAATCGGCGTGCATTTTATCGTCTTCAACCAGCAGTATTTTCATTGCCTGACCTTTTGTTGTTCTGGCCTGCATGGGGCAGTTTAAGGGTGATGCGCGTGCCGTTTTCGGTACTGATGTGGTAATCCGCGCCGATCAGCTGGGCGCGGGTTTTGATATGCGCCAGGCCGCCGCTGGCTTTGCGGTGCGCGGTATTGAAGGTGCCGTTATCGGCAATGGTGATTGTCAGGGAATGCTGGTCTTCATTGCTGGCCGTAACGGCAATATGCTGTGCGCCCGAATGCAGCACGGCATTGTTGATGGCCTCCTGGCAGATGCGGAAAATGGCAACACGGATGGTTTCCGGCAAGGCATCGACAGCACCGTTGGTGTGGTCATCCACACTGAACTGCATTGGGCTTTCAGGGCTGATGGCGCGTTCAAGATGGGTGACAATGGCGTGGTGAAACCCGAAAAGTTCAAGGATCGTCGGGATGGATGTATCGATGATCCCGCGCAAATCCTGGATCATATTCTGGATTTGCTGTTGTAAATGATGATGTTGGGCATCGGTCAGGCCCGGGCGAATGTCCCGTGCGATGCGGGTGAGGTCCGCCAGGGTTTGGTCGTGCAAATCCATGCCGATGCGCTGGCGTTCGGCCTCCAGGGCGTCGGTCAGGCTAAGCGCCCCCAGGCGAAGGCCTTCTTCGCGGGCCAGGATTTCGGCGCGAATGATGGCTTCCTTTTGCGCGGTTTCATTGGCGCGCAGGGCATAGAAATAGGGGGCAAGAATATCGGCAAGGATGCGCACCTGTTCGACATGGCTTTCGTCGTAGAAATTTTCCTTTTTCGACGAACAATTCAGCGATCCGATGACTTCGCCTAAAACCTTCATCGCCACATTGACGCGGCTGCGAAATTCGTGGTGAAGGATGGGGCGCTTATGGCATCGGGGAAGATATAGCGGGGGTCCTTTAGGGCATTACCCGTTAAAAGATGTTCGGTTTTGCCATAAAGAATGTCGCGCACTGGCGAAAGCCGCACCGCAGAGCGCGAGGTGCTCCAACTGGTTTGCAGGCCGACCTCGTAGGAGGTATTCCATGTTTTGTCGGTATCGATCAGGCAGACATCAAGGTGATCGAATTCGATGATGTTTTCGATTTCCGATTTGACCGAATGCAAAGCTGATTTGATATCGAGATTGCCGGCCAGTAAATTGGAAATGCGCAGATAATGAGCGAGATCCGACATGTCGTGTTTCCTCCTGCGCGGATCATAGGCGGGCCGAGAAAAATTGTCTTGCGGGTTTCCGCAAGGGTGATGCGGGAACCCGCAACAGGGGTGCGGTGTGCGCTCTTTACCGTCGCGGTTTTATGGCGCTAAATCACGACCCTGAAAACAAAAAGAAGATACTGCCGCCTAATTTGGGCGGGCAAAGTGAGATAACCAGTATTGACCACGACGTGCGCAGTCACGTCAGGGAGGAAAAATGAAATTCAAGAACATGCTTATGGGCGTGATTGCCGGAACGACAATTCTGGCATCCAGCCATGCGATGGCCGATACGGCAGATAAACGCATTGCCTTTTCCAACAATTATGCCGGAAATTCCTGGCGCCAGGCCATGCTGCAAAGCTGGGACAAGGTGACGGGTGAAGCGGTAAAAACCGGTGTTGTTGCCGCAGCCGATGCCTTTACCACGTCCGAAAACCAGGCAACGGAACAGGCGGCGCAAATTCAAAACATGATTTTGCAGGGCTATGACGCGATTGTGGTCGATGCCGCATCGCCAACCGCGATTAACGGCGCCGTGCGCGAAGCGTGCGATGCCGGCATTACCGTGGTTTCCTTTGACGGGATTGTGACCGAACCGTGCGCCTGGCGCATTGCGGTTGATTTCCGGCAAATGGGCCGCGAACAGGTTAAATATCTGGAAAAACGCTATCCTAAAGGCGGCAACCTTTTGGAAATTCGCGGCCTTGCCGGGGTTTTCGTTGATGACGAAATCAGTGCGGGCATCCATGAAGCGGTCAAAGACAGCAAGTTCAAAATTGTCGGTTCCGTCCATGGCGATTGGGCCCAGGATGTGGCGCAAAAGGCCGTTGCCGGTATTTTGCCCAGCCTGCCCGACATTACCGCCGTTGTGACCCAGGGCGGGGACGGTTATGGCGCGGCGCGGGCCTTTGCGGCCACCGATCGCCCGATGCCGACCATCATTATGGGCAACCGCCAGGATGAACTGAAATGGTGGTCCGACGAGCATGCCAAAAACGGTTATGAAACCACCTCGCTGTCGATTGCACCGGGGGTTAGCACCCTGGCATTCTGGGTGGCGCAGCAGGTATTGGATGGCAAGGAAGTTCCCAAGGATCTGACCGTACCGTTCCTGCGGGTGGACCAGGACAACCTGGCAGAGATGCTGGCAAAGACACCGGAAGGGTCGGTTGCCAATGTCGAATATTCCCTGAAAGATGCACAAAACCTGATCAAGTCAACGAAGTAAGGCGACAGGATTATGGTTGTAAACCGCAAGGAGATCGGCACCAGTGAGGTGCCGATCATTTCCCTGGCCGGTATTGGTGTGTCTTTTGGGCCAGTCAGGGCCTTAAGTGACGTGGCGCTGAATATCATGCCGGGTGAATGTGTTGGCGTGGTCGGGCATAACGGGGCGGGGAAATCCACCCTGGTGAATGTGATTAATGGCCGATTGTCGCCAACGGCCGGCGAAGCCCGCTATGACGGGGCGGAAAGCAAGGCCGATTTTCGCAATGGCCAGCGGGCACGCCAGGCGGGCATTCGCAGTGTGTTTCAGGAATTGTCACTGTGCCCGAATTTGACCGTGCTGGAAAATATGCGCATTCCCTATCGCAATATGCCGTGGCGCAATTGGCGCGGGAATGCCGCCAGTGCAGTGCGGGTGGCGCTGGATGCGGTTTTTCCCGGCAATGGTATTGACCCCTATCGTGTGGTGGGCGACCTGTCGATTGCCGAACGGCAAATGGTGGAAATTGCCATTGCCTTTTCCCGGCGCGACATTGACGCAAGGCTGGTGATTTTGGACGAACCGACATCCTCGCTGGATGGTTCGATTGCCGACCAGTTGCTGGCCTATATCAAAAAGTTCTGTGCTGCTGGCGGGGCGGTCATTTTTATTTCCCACATGCTGGGCGAGATTTTTGACGTTGCGACCCGCATGGTGGTGATGAAAGACGGGCGCATTATTGCCAATGATGCGGCGCAGACCTTCACCCGCGACAGCCTGGTGGATGCGATGGGCCATGTTGTGGCCGATGGCGCGGATAGTGGTGAAGGGCGCAAACAGCGCGAATTGGGCGATGAAGTTTTGCGCATGGCCAATGGCCTTTCGGCGCGCAAGGGCGAAATTGTCGGTTTGGCGGGCCTTGCCGGGCATGGACAGGCCGAGGCGCTGGCACAGTGTTATCTGGAACGGTCATCGGACTGGCGGGCCAACCGGGCGCCAGCGGTGGTGTTTGTTGCCGGGGACCGGGCGCGCGATGGCGTGATGCCGCTATGGTCGATTTTGCGCAATTTGAGTTTGCAAACCCTGGTGGAATTCAGCCGGTCGTTTTTGGTGGACCGCAAGGCCGAGAAAAAGCTGGTAGCGGACTGGCACCGGAAAATCAAAATCAAGACCGATGACGTTGAAAGCTCGATTTTGTCGTTATCAGGCGGCAATCAGCAAAAGGTGCTGTTTTCGCGCGCCCTTGCATCCTCCGCCCCGATTGTGGTGATGGATGACCCGATGCGCGGCGTGGATGTGGGCACCAAAAAGGAAGTGTACCGTATGGTTCGCGATGAAGCCGAAAAGGGCCGCACCTTCCTGTGGTATTCGACGGAAACCGACGAAATTCTGGAATGTGACCGGGTGTTTGTCTTTCGCGACAGTGAAATTGCCGCCGAACTGACCGGTGATGACATTACCGAAGAAAACATGCTGCGTGCTTCGTTCGAGATGGAGGAGGCCACATCATGACACGCGATCATTTACGCATTTTGCTGCCGATTTTCTCGCTTGGTTTGTTGCTCGCAGGGGTGTTTTACTTGCAGCCGCGCGCCATGAGCTATTTCGGGCTGAACTTGCTGTTTAATCTGGCCGTGCCCGTGGCGCTGGCAACCATTGCCCAGATGATGATTTTGATGGTCAATGACATTGATTTGTCGATTGGCACCTTTGTCAGTTTTTGTGCCTGTGTCACGGCAACCTTTGTGCAAAGTGACCCGGTGGTGGGCTATGCCATGCTGTTGGGCGCCATTGCGGTTTATGCTGCGATGGGGGCGATTATTCATGCCCGTGGCTTGCCCGCGATTGTTGTTACGCTGGGCATGTCGTTTTTCTGGTCGGGCATGGCGATTTTGATTTTGCCCTCGCCAGGTGGGTCGGCCCCGGCGTGGCTGCATGCGATGATGAAGGCCAAGCCGCCCTTTGTGCCGGTTGCGATTATTGCGCCCATCGTGATTGGGCTGATCATGCATTATTTTGTCAAACGGTCATCCTTGGGGGTGTTGTTGCGCGGTGTTGGCGGCAACAGCCAGGCCATTGACCGTTCGGGCTGGTCGGTTCTGGGCCTGAAGGCAACGGCCTATGGCATTGCCGGGTTGTTCGGGGTGTTGTCCGGGATGGCGCTGGTGGGTTTAACCACCTCGGCTGATGCCAATATTGCCTTGCGTTATACCCTGTTATCGATTGCCGGGGTGATTTTGGGCGGCGGTGAATTTACCGGTGGCCGGGTGTCGCCCATCGGGGCTGTGATCGGGGCGATGACCCTGACGCTGGCGGCCAGCTTCCTGTCTTTCCTGCATCTGTCATCGGACTGGCAGATTGGCGCGCAAGGGGCGATTTTGATTTTGGTTCTGGCGGTGCGCCTTGTCTTTACCCGTCGGGAGGCCTTGGCATGACTGTGGAAAATAACGTGCAAAATGCACCGCAAAACGGTGTGAAGGCCCTGTTTGGTCTGGTATCGCGCAAGGCATGGATTTGGGCCTATCTGGCCGCAGCGGCAACATTTATTGCCGCGATGATGGCCGGGTCCGGCGGCGGGGCCGAGGCAGGATCGCTTTTATATGCCGCCTTTACCTTTGCCTCCTTTACCGTGATTGTCGGGATTGGCCAGATGTTTGTTGTGACATTGGGGCCGGGCAATGTGGACCTTTCCATTCCCGCAACCATGACACTGGCCGGGACGGTGGCCTTGAAATTTATGGCAAGCGACGGGTCGCTGGTGGTGCCGGGGCTGTTGATTGCGATTGGCGTTGGCCTGGGCTGCGGGTTGTTTAATTTCGGCCTGATTTTGCTGATGCGCATTCCGCCGATCATTGCCACGCTGGCCTCGTCCTTTTTGTTTCAGTCGGTCGCGATTTGGTCCAACCGGGGCTTGCGCATCAAACCGCCCGAAGGACTTGCCGATTTTGCCACAGGCGGCACATTGGGCATTCCCAATGCCGCACTGGTCGCACTGGGCGTATCGGTCCTGGCGTGGATTGTGCTGGAACGCGCCATTATTGGCCGCTGGATTTTGGCAAGCGGGCAAAATAAACGCGCCGCCCGCCTGGGTGGTGTGCCGGTTACGGCGGTGCATTTTGGTGTGTATGTCGGCTGTGCGGTGCTGGCCGGGTTTACCGGCTTTTTGCTGGCCAGCTTTTCGGGCGGTGCAAACCTGAATATGGGCACGGAATATATGCTGATGTCGATTGCCGTTGTGGTGATTGGCGGGTCCTCGATTGCCGGGGGGAATTCAAATGTGCCCGGTATTTGGGCGGCGGCATTGTTCATGTTTTTGCTGGTATCGATGTTGAATTCCTATGGCCTGGGTGCCGGTGTGCGGTTGATTTTGACCGGGCTGATCATTGTGTCGGTGGTGGTGCTGGCCAGTAAAAAAGGAGGCAGGGTATGAACGGCCCCTATGAAATTTTTGACAGTCGTTTTCGTGATCTTGTGCTGTTGAATGTCAGCCTGCGCAAATTGTCGGGCGGGCATTTATGGACCGAAGGTCCGGTATGGTTCCCGGCCCATCAATGCCTGTTATTTTCCGATATTCCCAATCAGAAAATTTATCGCTGGATGTGCGATGGCACGGTGAATGTGTTCCGTGATCATTCCAATTTTGCCAATGGCAATACCCGCGATGCACAGGGCCGGTTGGTCAGTTGCCAACATGGCACGCGGTCTGTCACCCGCACCGAACATGATGGCACCATCACCGTGCTGGCCGACCAGTTTGAGGGCAAGCCCCTGAATTCACCCAATGATGTGGTGGTTAAATCGGATGGCTCTGTGTGGTTTACCGACCCGACATATGGCATTTTGTCCGATTATGAAGGGTATAAATCGACCCCGGAACAACGCCATCATAACGTGTTTCGCATCGACCCTGTGACGGGGGAACTTGCCAGTGTGGCGCATGATTTTGCCCAGCCCAACGGGTTGGCCTTTTCGCGCGATGAAAAGCGGCTTTATGTTGCGGAATCCGGCCAAAGCCATGATGACACGGTGCCATCGGTCATTCGTGTTTATGACGTGGTTGATGGCAATGTACTGGAAAATGGCCGCGACTTTGCTGCCATCGCGCCGGGCCTGCCGGATGGTTTCCGGGTGGATTGCCATGATAATGTTTGGACGTCGGCGGCAGATGGCGTGCATTGCCTGGATGCCAACGGGGTTTTACTGGGCAAAATTCTGGTGCCTGAAACGGTCTCGAACCTGACCTTTGGCGGGCCGCGGGGCAATGAATTGCTGATTACGGCAACAACCAGCGTTTATGCCATTCACGTTAATAGTGCGGCGGCATAGTTTTAGGCCGGTTCTTTTGCTCAGGCGCCGTCGGTCGCACACGCCCGATGATCGGCCCTGTCCCAACCCCAGCCTCAGCCCCTGATGTGACGGTGACGGGCGCATGGCTGTTTTCCCGGATTAAAGGTGTCGCGCGGCCTGTTTTCAGGCCGCGCGATTGTCCCAGAAGTCCCCCGCGTGATGAAGCAATTCCTGGCGGTTCATCCGCATTTGAATACCACGAGATGTTCCATCCGGGGTCAGGCAGCCCTGACGGCGCAGGCTGGCAATGATGCGGCTGGCGGTTTCGGTGGTGACCGAAACGATGCTGCCGAGTTTTTCGCGTGGCGGAACAATGCAATGGTCGCGCGATGATGCCCATAGAAGGAACCGCGAAATGCGGCGAATGGCCGTGCCGGTGCCGATATTGATTTTCCAGTAATGGCTGGCAATGACTTCGCGGCACAGCAAATGCGCAATGCCCTGTGCCACGGCCAGATTAACCGCCTGTTCCTGGCGCAGGCGATGAAGCGGAATGCGTGTAAAGCTGCTAAGGGCGATTGTTTCAGTCGTTAAGGGCGGATTGCCCTGTAATGTGGCGTTTTCAACCGGTTCCAGGGCTTCGAGGCCGATAATATCGCCGGGGCGATAGACACGGCAGATTTCACGTTCGCCATTGCTGTTATAATAGCCCTGAATGACCAGCCCGTCTGTAAGCAGCCAGGCATGGTTAAGGGTACCGTGTGTTGTTTCGAGAACATCACCTGCGGCAACAAGATGTTCTTTTTCCTCGGCATGGGGAAGGATCTGGTGCAGGGCTTCTTTTGTATTCATGACCGGACCTTTTTGCTTGCGGGAAAGACGCACGGCACGATGACCGCGCCGTGCGCCCAAACAGGCGGTGATCAGGCGTTGCGAAGCTGCAAACGCGGACGGACAACAAAAAACAGATCAAGCAGAAGAATGACGATCATGGACAACCCGACCAGCGGGAAGATGATGCCGCCAATGGCCAGAATGGCGGTAACGCCATAAATTTTGCGAATGTCACGCGGCAGCGGGGGCACCCCCATTTGGCCGCTTGGGCGGCGTTTCCACCACATGACGCCGGACGATACCGCCATGAAAATCAGCGATGCACAAATGGCCAGCATCAAAAGCTGGTTCGCCAGGCCAAATTCCTGGCCCATATGCACATTGATCACCCATTCCAGGCCGCGCCCCAGCGGGCCGTAATCGGCATAGGTCATATCAAGCAGCGGTTTGCCGGAATATTGGTCCAGATGGATGACACGCTGAAGCGACAGATCGTTGGGATAGATCGCGGCACTATATACCCCGCGGTCCCCGGCGGGCATGCTAACGGCGTAGCCCTGGGTGATGCCCAGGTCATTGAAAATGCGTGTGGCGGCATCAATGCCAATGGCGTGCGGGGCGTGATCCACCGATTGGGGCAAGGGCGCGTTTTCGGTGGTCCAGCCGGTTTGACCAAAGGCATCGATCATGGGAATGGTGGAAAGCGGGACATTCACCCGCACCCCCGAAGGATAACCCGTTGGTGTGCCATTGGCGAACTGGTTGGCATATTTGCCCCAGAAAACCGACCAGGGCATGCCTGTGCTTGCCATAAAAATAATGAAGAAACCGGCAAACAGGCCGACGACGGCATGGCTGTCGCGCCACCAGCGGCGATTGGCCGGTTTCCCCCGGATTGCCAGGCGTGATGAACCATCGGTGCGTTTGGGCCACCACAAATAAAGGCCGGTCAGAACCAGAAGAATGGTCCAGCCACCGACAATTTCGATCAGGGCATTGGTGAAGGTGCCAAATTCGGCCAGGCTGTGCAGGCGACGGACGATCCACATCAGGGTGTTGCGGTCGCCCATTTCGCCCAGAACCTTGCCGTTATAGGGGTTCACATAAACCGCATGGCGCGCCCCGCTGGCATCGGCAATGGTGACTTCGGTGCTGGCGGTGGCGGAAACCGGCGTTGTCAGCTTAACGACTTTGCCATCCTGCCGGGCCAGGGCATTGGCGATTTGGGTGCTGTAGGGCAGCGGGGCAGTAGATTGCGCGCTGACCTGTTTCAGATCGGAATAGACGAAATTATCAATTTCGTCGCGAAACAGATACGCCCCGCCGGTTATGGCCATCAAAATAAGAAAGGGCAGCACAAACAGCCCGGCATAAAAATGCCAGCGCCAGACCGCGCGATAAAACCCGTTTACGCCCTTTGTGCCCGAAGCACCATTTGCCCCGTTTTTCCCGCGCGTCTCGCGCGGAGAGATTGAAGAAGATGTCGACATTTTGTCCCCTATGCCAATGGGAATTGGTTGAAGTGCGAACCTGCAACGGGACCAGCCAGAACCGGCAATATGGACCGGTTAGAAGGGCAGAACATCGTGCCATTAAGCGTGTGCCGTTAAGCGGCGCGTTGCAGGATGAAGCAGGCGGAGCGGCATAAGAGAGCAGCAGTTGCAACCGGTATGACCGGTGTGACGGTGCCGGCCCTGTCAAAACGCATGCAGAAATGGCGCATCAAGGTGCGATTTCACATGAGAGTTGGACATGACCTTCGTCCAAACCTTGATAAGGCCGGATGCAGACACCGACAGGCAACGATTTGAGCCAAAGGGCAGGCGGTAAATATGCTGGAAACGTCAGCCGGGTTCGCCTGTTTTCAGGGCCTTTTGACGTACCAGGGCACAACCCTGTTGGTTCATGCTTTTATGCCGCAGGGGACAGGGGTGGGGCACGCGACGCCCCCGAGCGGGGATAAAAATCCGGCGCGTGGGCGGTAATGTGAAGGGCCGTAACCGTATTTGACAGCAGGATGCGGTGAATTTCGGGAATTTCCGGTGACGGGCTTGGCGCGATGGTATGAAGCCCAATGCCGCAAAGCGCACATTGATAGGCTTCGTAACTGTCATACCGGCCCGATGCCTCTGGCGTTGTTTTATCCTCATCAAAGGCATCGCCGGGAATGCGGATGGCCTGAATGCCATTGGCGGTACAGATCAGAATGGGGATATAGCTATTTTGCCCATCCTGGGCCTGTGCGGCCAGCGGGGCGTGCATGAAACCAAACAAAACCGTATTGATCAGCAAAATGCAGGCCACCACAGTCGTGATGGTCACATGCAGATCAGAAGCTGATGAGGCCCGGTTGGCACGCACGGTCGCTACCCAATTCAATACGATATTGATTTGCAATATAACGTTTTTTGGAGCCTGTCAAAAGTTACCGGACGCGATTTTGGTGTCGATCAATGTGCCCTTTACGTTTGTTTTCGTGCCCACGCGCGGCATTTGGCCATTTTCGTTGGCCGGCTTTGCGATGCACAATCATAATTTGTTTTTAAAAAAGGTGTTTCCCGAAAATGAATTCAGGAAACACCTGTTGTTGCCTTAGACAAAGCGTTGAGGGCTATTTTTCTTCTTTATAGTCGATGTCGTTGTCTTTGTATTTGACGTTGGTGATGCTGATGCGGCCGTCAATGCCGCTGTTTTTGTTGACCAGAATGCCAATCTTCCGGCTGTTTTCCACCCAGCTGTTGCTGATATCAAGATAACCGCCATCATAGATATTGGCCTTGTACGTGCCGCCGCCACCATCGGCGATGCGGACATATTTCCAGACATTTTTGTCGCTTTTGCTTCTGACAAAAATGCCATCCCAGGAACCGGACAAAGAACTGACGCCGTGAATGACAATGGGTTTTTCGGCGGTGCCAATGGCCTTGAGCGAGCCACTGTGATCGATGTTCATGTTGGCTTCGGGTGCCATCAGGAGTTCAACGCCGGGCTGAAGTTCCAGATTGGCGGCAATCGTTATGATGTAGTGCCAGACATAGGGAATACCGGGATTAACCCAGCTTGCATCCTTGTTCAGGGCGCCAAGGCCGATAATATCGATCTGGTCTTTGGTGTTGTCGCGAAAGGTGCTGTCAGCATCGATCATGCCGACATCATCGGGTTGCAGGCGGGCGGGAATGTCGGTGTGGTCGATCTGGTTATGGCTGAAAGCCTGAAGCGTGCCCAGTGCTTCAATGCCATATCCCTTTGCGTGTTCGATATGGGTGTTTTCAATGCGCAGTGATGCGCCTTCATGGATCATGATCGCCCGTGTCGGTGGGGCGGAATCCCCCGTGGCGCGTTTCATCGCATGTCCGCTGCCGCCTTTCTGGCCGCCACCGGCATAGGAAATTTGGCTGTGAATCAGGCGGTTTTTACTGCTGTTTGACTTGAAATACAGCCCGTACCAGTAGCCCTTTATGTTGTCTTCGGCGGTGAAAATAACGGGCTTGTCTTTCGTGCCTTCGGCGTCAAGAGACCCACCCCGATTAATATCAAGCCCGGCATTTTCCTTGAATTTCAGTACGGTGCCCGGTTCGATTTTAACGGCGGCATAAATGTCGATTTTATCGATAACAGTATGACAGCCCGACCATGTGACCGGTTCCCGAATGTCGCGCCCGGAATTCTGAAGTAATTTCAGGCGTTCGATATCGGTCAAATCGGGGTCGGTCATTATTTTTTGCACATCGAGCGGCGGGATCAGGGGTGGGCAGGCATCATCGGCCGCCTGGGCAGAGACCGCTGCTGTAAGCATGACGGTCAGGGACAAGGCACACCCCGTCAGGTTCCGGCGCAAGGCAGAGCACATCAGTTTCCTCCATATCTTTATATCTTAATATCTCTATGGCGCGTCAGGGTAAGGCCCCAACCTTTGCGCGCAATATGGCGAAACTTTGACGGAAATCTATTTTTGGTTGAGTTTGGGGCGTGCAGGGGCCTGCGCCATTTTGCCGGCTTATGATGCCTGCTGAAACGGCGTTTTGGCGAGGTGGGGGATTACAGGCAAAAGGCCTTAAAACGGCAATTCGTCGTTAAATCCGTCAGGCTCACCGGGCTGGCCGGGTTGGCCGGGATTAAGGAACAGGCGGGTTTGTTCGATGGCTTCTTTCAGGCCGACACGCTGAACGGTCACGTCCTCGGGGAAGGCGCCGAGCAGACGTGACGGCATGCGGTTATCGAGCAATACGAAAACCCCGCGATCCTCGGCACGGCGCACCAGGCGGCCAAAGGCCTGTTTCATGCGCAGGCGAGTGATCATGTCATCATAACGGGCACCGTGGAATGCCGCCTTGCGCGCACGGTGCAAAATATCGGGCCGGGGCCAGGGCACGCGGTCAAACACGATCAGGCGCAGGCTGTCACCGGGCACATCCACCCCGTCGCGGATGGCATCGGTGCCAAGAAGGCAGGCATCGCGTTCAACCCGGAAAATATCGATCAGGGTGGAAACATCCATGCCATCAATATGCTGGGCCAGCAATTGTAACCCGGATTCATCAAGTGGGCCGGTCAAACGTTCATAAACCGCGCGCAGGCGGGTAATGGCGGTAAACAGGCCCAACGCCCCCCCGTTGGAGGCCAAAAACAATTCGCGATAGGCCGCAGCGATTTGGTCGGCATTGTCACGCGCAAGGTCGTTGACAATGAAAACGCGGGTTTGTTCGCGGTAATTATAGGGGCTTTTCATTGCGGCGCGCACCGCAGGCAGGGGCATGTGGGATGCGCCGGTGCGGTCCTCGGCCACGGCCCAGTCAAACATGTCATCGCCGGTGCCATCGCGCAGTGTGGCCGATGTTACGACCATGCCATGCGTGGTGGGGGCGAGTGCTGCGGTAAGCGGCAGGGTCGGATCAATATAATGGCGGTGCATGCCAATATCAAAATCGCGGCCAAATTGGCGTTCGATGGCGAACCAGTCGACAAATTCGGCCGGGGTGGCATCCACCAGTGATTCCAGCATGCTGCGCCAGGCGGCAACCTGCATGATGGCGCGCCGTTCCAACGATCGAATGGCGGCATCAAGACGCTGGCGTTCGGCAGAATCAAGCTCGTCGGCCTTTTCATCAAGCATATGGGCGATGATTTTGATCAGCGCCTTGGCCGGTTTTTCAAGCGAGGCCAGGGCACGGTCGAGATCGGCCGCACTGGCAAGAACCTCGGTCACGGCCGGTTTGCAATCGGTTTCAATCGAATAGCCCCGGTCCTTTTCCGCCGCACGGGCCATGACCTGCGCCTTGACATGGGCGAGGAAAATTTCCGCCGGGCCACTGGCATGCTCGACACCATCTTGCAGGCGCATCAACCAGCCCTGATCGGGCAGGCATTGGGCGGCGACAATCACGGCATTTACCGCATCGCGCAGTTCTTCGCGGTCGTGGATCAGGCT
>JBNKVZ010000082.1:0-18956 GCA_050299455.1 Thalassospira sp. | reverse complement strand
CATGAACAAATCAACCAAGACAGCGCCCCGTGCTTTTTTGCGGTTATTGAAGGCCGTGCGGCATGCTGGCGAACAAAAATGCCGGTCCCGGCCTTGTTTTGAGACTGCAACGCCGCATTCCTTGCAGGCGTGTACAAGGGAGCCGCCAGACGCTGTTTTAGCCCCCTTAGCCGTTATCACACCCTGACCGTTTCCGCGCAGCGCCTCGCGTTCTTCACGGCTCATGGCCGACATAACGTTACTCACCGCCCAAACCCTCCATCATAACCGTACCGCTTGAAAATCAGTGCCCAGCGCACCTGTGACCATTCCCGCCGCCGCAGCTTCACCGCCCGCCAAAGGCGATCACGGGTTAAATCCGGGATGCTCTTGCACATGGGCCAGATTTCCGCGCTGGATACCTCTCCGTCACGTCGCATGGCATCCAGCGCAATCGCCATGTCTATGGCATCGTCCCGCGACACAAAGGCGGCGAATGTCTGGTTGCGTTCGGTCCACTCCACAAAGCAATTGCGAACGCGCCCCATAGCATCCCCGTAAAAGGGCATTGTGGCCGGGGATTGCGCCCCGGTTTGCTCGTGTCCCGCGTCCATCAAAACGGAACATATCCGTCAAAATCACCGTCATCATGCGCGGGCGGTTCGGGTGGCCGGTTGTTGCCCCGGCCATCGCCCAACAGTTCCAGCTTTGCGTTGAAACCCTCTAACACAACCTCGGTTGTGTACATGCCCTTGCCATCTTGGCCCTGCCATTTCCGGGTGCGAAGCTTGCCGCGCACAAACAGCTTTGACCCTTTCTTGGCGTATTGCTCAACAACGCCCGAAAGCCCTTCAGCAAAGATCACAATCCGGTGCCATTCGGTTTTTTCCTTGCGCTCCCCGGTGTCCTTGTCGGTCCACTGTTCGGACGTTGCCAACGAAAAATTGGCGACCTTGCGCCCGGCTTGCGTAAACCTGATTTCGGGATCAGCGCCAAGATTGCCGATCAGAGAAACTTCATTCAATGCCATGATTTTGCCCCTTTGGGTTCCGCCTGAAGGCGGGGGTTTTCTTTGGGTTTAAAAGGGGGCGGCAGGTTTTCGTTGCTCACATCTGGCGCATTACCTTGTGGTGACTTACGGCACCGCCGCCCCGCTTGATGGAGAAGCGCAAAACGCCCCTTCCAAACCCCCGGTAATTTTGGCTCCCCAGCCTCAACCGGGTGAAACTTTAAAGGCGCGTGTCGCTGCCCTGATTTTGCTTTGATTGCGTCATTTTTCGGTTCCCTTTTCCCGTCTACCGTCCCGTTTCGGGATGGAGGCCAGCCGGGAAGCTGGCCCCCTTGGGAAACGGGAATTGTACACTGTTCATTATCGCTGAACACTGCCTAATCAACGAGCCACAACCTACAATGCGTTGTCAACGGGCTTTTTATGCGGTTACAATTTAGGCGGGAAACGGAGTATGTGACCATGAAGTCAATCAGAGATTATATTGATGATGCTAGAAAGCACTCAAGCCTATCATCAAACAACGCTGTTGCACGTGAACTTGGCATTAATAACAACAACATAACCCGATATCACCGGGGACACGGCCTACCAACCGATGAAATAATGATCAAATTATCAAAGCTCGGCGGGAATGACCCTTTTGCAGCTTTACTTGATCTCAATTATTGGCGGTCAAAAGGCACCAGCGCAGAAACTTATTATGTCTTTATGCACGACAATATTGACAAGGCGGTTAATGGGGCTTCTATTTAGCCCCGCCCCTCCTAAATACACCAAATCGTATAGCACAAACACCGAACGAATGAACTGAATACTATACAGTAATATATATTATAGAACTTAACGAGGTTGTACGAACGAACCTGAAAAACCATCCCCTTGTTCTGCAATTTTAATGCACATTTGCCATTCAGATTTCTGATTTTAGATTGCCATTATCCCCAGCGCCTTCCAGCGCTCGAACCACTCTTGTGGGAGTTCGACCTCATTTCTTTCAAACGCCGTTGGTGCCGTCACACAGGCAAAGAATTCCCCCGGCGCTTTGATCATCCTTAGCGTCCTGTGAGATCAGCATCTACTTTCCGTATAAGAGACGGACCGTGCGGTCGATGGCTGCATTGACGACCTGCCCCTGCAGATATCTGATCAACTCTCCTTAGACAGAGCATCCAGGATGCTCTCTATCAAAGGTGCGCAGCTTTCCAGTTCGGTAGTCTTTCGCATCTGTTGCGATTTACACATCTCAAGGCAGTTTGGCGTTTTGTGCATCTACGCGAATCTGCCGATATCCAGATCTAATCAAAGAAGTCGCGCATTGGCTTATTACCAGGTCAAATTCCATCAAAATGGGAACGATTGTTGGCAGTCGTCATGCCCGATTTTTCGCAGATGCCGCAAAAACATGTGCGATTGTGCAAAAAAGCGCGACGATCAGTCTAACGCGATCTTGCTGATATCTCTTATCTTTCCAGCCAATATCCCGGATTGTTCATACAGGAAATTCCTTCATTTACATTGCACTGCGTCATTTTCAGGCCGGTTTTAACGGCGGTCCAACCTGTTGATCTGATGGTGCAATTTAGGTTCGTTCTTATTCTGGAACGCAAAGTGTTGGAAACACCGGCTATTGCAATCTGCCATGAGCACATATGGTCGCACCAAAGTTGCATGTCATATGCTCAATTGAAATCTGGAGAGACGTAATGTCATCTAAATCCAAATTGCGATACGGGGCTGGCGCCATTCTTGTTGCGCTGGTTGCCCTGGGCGCGAGTGGATTGGTTGCCGTGCCATTCATTCACGCTGAAGAACAGCAAGAGGCCCCTGCTCCCACCCAGGCGCTCAAGCCGGTTCCTGCAACTGTTGCTGAAATTCATAATCAAAATATTACCCGCTGGTCGAAATTTTCCGGCCGGTTGGAAGCGATTGACCGTGTTGAAATACGCCCGCGCGTTGCTGGCGCAATCAAGGCGGTCCATTTTCGCGAAGGTGAGTTGGTCAAACAGGGGGACTTACTGTTTACCCTGGACCCTGCCCCGTTTGAAACCGAGGTCGCCCGGGCCGAAGCTGCCGTTTTTTCCGCCCAGTCGCGCCTGAAGCTGGCCACAACCGAACTTCAACGCGGGAACGAACTTTGGAAAACCCGGGTTATTACCCGCACGGTTTTAGATCAACGCCAGGAAACCAAACAAAACGCCCAAGCCGACCTGAACGCATCACAGGCACAGCTTCGCTTCGCCAAGCTTAATTTGGGTTATACCGAGATCAGAGCGCCAATTTCAGGGCGTGTTGGCGATATTCGCCTAAGCCCGGGTAACCTGGTTGCCGCCGGTGCAAATGCCGAAATCCTGACCACGTTGGTATCGGTTGATCCGATTTACGCGACCTTTGATGTCAATGAACAGGCGCTGTTGCAGGCCATGCACCAGAATGGTGAACCGTCCGTCGATACCGTGCAAAAAATCCCGGTTCAGTTAAGCAGTGATTTCATGGGGCCTGATGTCATTACCGGTCATGTTCAAATGATTGATAATGAATTCAATGCGAAAAGCGGCACCATTCGTGTTCAGGCGGTATTTGATAACAAAAAGGGCCGTCTTGTTCCGGGGCAGTTCGCCCGTCTTGAATTGGGCCAGGCCAGTGCGGGAAAGGCGATTATGGTTGCCCAACGTGCTGTTGGCACCGATCAGGATAAAAAGTTCGTTCTGGTGGTAAATCCGCAAAACGTTGTCGAATATCGCGAAATTCGTGTTGGTGGTGAACAGAACGGCATGCGTATTGTCACCAGCGGCCTTAAAGACGGCGAACGTATCATTGTTGAAGGCCTGCAGCATATTCGTCCGGGGATGACCGTCGCCCCCGAAATCGTATCTATGGATCGTCATGCCATAGTCGAGGCCGGTGACGCAGTTAAGGGAGATTCCCGCTCTTAATCAGAGGTCCGGGACACCAAATTTATGAACATCTCGAAGTTTTTTGTCGATCGCCCGATCTTCGCGGTGGTGCTGTCACTGCTCATCCTGTTGGCAGGGGTTATCTCGATCCCGCTGCTGCCTGTGTCTGAATATCCCGAGGTTGTGCCGCCATCTGTGGTGGTGCGCGCCAATTATCCCGGTGCCAACCCCAAAGTTGTTGCCGAAAGTGTTGCCACCCCGCTTGAAGAAGCGATTAACGGTGTTGAAGGCATGCTCTATATGAGCAGTCAGGCCACCACCGATGGCCTGATGACGTTAACCGTCACCTTCGCCCTGGGAACAGACCCCGACAAAGCCCAGCAGCTGGTGCAAAACCGGGTCTCACAGGCCGAACCGCGCCTGCCAGAAGAAGTGCGCCGCCTGGGGATTACCACGATCAAAAGTTCGCCTGATTTAACGATGGTGGTCAATCTGGTATCGCCCAACGGGCGGTACGATATGAACTATTTGCGCAACTATGCGATCCTGAATATCAAGGACCGCCTTGCCCGTATTCAAGGTGTCGGTGACATTAATGCCTTTGGCGGCGGCGATTATTCAATGCGGATCTGGCTTGACCCGCAAAAAGTAGCCGAACAAGGCCTTTCTGCCAGCGATATTGTCGCCGAAATCCGTGCGCAAAACGTACAGGCTGCTGCCGGTGTTATTGGGGCCTCGCCCGCCATGCCCGATATTGACCTGCAATTGTCGGTCAACGCCCAGGGCCGCCTGGAAGACCCGGAGGAATTTGGCAATATCATCATTCGATCGGACCCGAATGGCTCGGTAACGCGCCTTCGCGACGTGGCCCGTATTGAAATTGGTGCGTCTGATTATTCCTTGCGGGCCATGCTTGATAACAAGGACGCAATTGGTTTGGGCATTTTCGCGGCCCCCGGATCAAACGCGATTGAAATCGCCAACGATGTTCGCAAAACGATGAAGGAAGTCAAAGCCTATATGCCCGAAGGCGTTGACTATCAAATCGTCTATGACACCACGGAATTTGTCCGATCATCCATTGATGCCGTCATTCATACCCTGCTTGAAGCCATTATTCTGGTGGTGCTGGTGGTGATTGTTTTCCTGCAAACCTGGCGGGCATCTTTAATTCCGGTGCTGGCGGTCCCGGTATCCGTGATTGGCACCTTTGCCGTCATGTATCTGTTTGGCTTTTCAATCAATGCGCTTAGCCTGTTTGGTTTGGTGCTGGCCATCGGGATCGTTGTCGACGATGCGATTGTGGTGGTTGAAAATGTCGAACGAAATATCGAACTTGGCTTTTCGCCGCGCCAGGCCACCTATCGCGCGATGCGTGAAGTGTCTGGCCCAATTATCGCGATTGCTCTGGTTCTGGTGGCGGTGTTCGTACCCCTGGCCTTTATCAGCGGCCTTACCGGGCAGTTTTATCGCCAATTCGCCCTGACAATTGCCATTTCAACCGTCATTTCCGCGGTTAATTCGCTCACACTGTCACCAGCACTGGCGGCATTATTGTTAAAAGGCCACGACGAACCCAAAGACCGGCTCACCCGTATTCTGGATGGCGCATTCGGGTGGTTCTTTCGCGGGTTCAACAAACTCTTTAACAAGGGATCAAGCGCCTATGGCAAAGGTGTTGGGGGCATTGTCACGCGCAAAACCTTAATGATGGGCCTTTATCTGGGCCTGGTTGCCGTCACATTTGGCCTGTTTCGCGAAATTCCGCGCGGTTTTGTGCCCGCCCAGGACAAACAATATCTGATCGGCTTTGCCCAATTGCCAGATGGGGCCACGCTGGATCGTACAGACGATGTCATTCGTAAAATGGGGGATATCGCGCTGGCCAATCCCGGTGTCGAACATGCCTTGTCCTTTCCCGGCCTGTCGATTAACGGTTTCACCAACAGCTCGAATTCGGGCATTGTTTTTGCCACTCTTAAACCTTTTGATGAACGCAAAGACCCAAGCCTGAGTGCGGGCGCCATCGCCGGGCAGTTAAACCAGCAATTCGCCGCGATCCCGCAGGCCTTTACCGTGATCTTCCCGCCGCCCCCGGTTCAGGGCCTGGGCACCACTGGGGGCTTTAAAATGCAGCTCGAAGACCGTGCCTCGCTGGGGTATAAAGCATTGGATGATGCCCGCAAGGCCTTGCTTGCCAAGGCTTATCAAACACCGGAACTTGCCGGCATGTATTCAACCTATCAGGTGAGCGTACCGCAGCTTTATGCCGACATAGACCGCACCAAGGCCCGCCAGTTGGGTGTTTCGGTCAGTGATGTTTTGCAAACCATGCAAGTCTATCTGGGCAGTATTTATGTCAACGATTTCACGATCTTTGGCCGCACATATAGTGTACGGGTTCAGGCCGATGCGCCTTTCCGGGCCCATGAAGACAATATCGGTGCGCTTGAAGTGCGCAGTTCAAATGGCGATATGGTGCCGCTTTCGGCCGTGCTTAATGTTTCGCAAACATTCGGCCCGGAACGCGCCATGCACTATAACGGCTTCCTGTCGGCCGATATTAACGGCAACCCTGCCCCGGGTTATTCATCAGGTCAGGCGCAGGACGCCCTGGAACGGATTGCAGACGAAACCCTGCCGCCCGGTATTTCATATGAATGGACAGAACTGACCTATCAGGAAATCCTTGCGGGCAATACCGGCATCATCGTGTTTCCGATTGCGCTGCTGCTTGTCTTCCTGGTGCTGGCCGCCCAATATGAAAGCCTGACACTTCCCATCGCGATTATCCTGATCGTGCCTATGGGCCTGCTTTCCGCCTTTACCGGGCTTTACCTTTCCGGCGGGGATAACAACGTCTTTACCCAGATCGGGCTTATGGTGCTGGTCGGGTTATCGGCCAAAAATGCGATCCTGATTGTGGAATTTGCCCGCGAGCTTGAATTTGGCGGCAAAACCCCGATCCAGGCTGCCATCGAAGCCAGCCGCCTGCGGCTGCGCCCCATCCTGATGACGTCGATGGCCTTCATCATGGGGGTTGTACCCTTGGTTCTGTCAACCGGTGCCGGTGCAGAAATGCGGCACGCAATGGGCGTAGCCGTGTTTTCCGGCATGATCGGTGTCACGGCCTTTGGCCTGTTTTTAACCCCGGTATTCTACGTAATGATGCGTCGTTTAACCGGAAACAAGCCCCTCACCCAACATGGCCATGATAACGAGCATATTCCGATGGTCTCGCACCCCGCCGAATAAGCCGGCCCCCATGCCATCGTAAAAAACATCTTAAAGCTCCCGGATCATTCGGGAGCTTTTTTCGTTCATACTCAATAATCTAATCCATTATTCTTATCCTGTTTTCAGAACTCCTTTGTTAAAGGCATTTCGGCATGATCGAACCACGCAAACCGGAACAAACAGGTGATGACACACCCGCCCCTTCGCTATGGCGCTATGTCTGGCGGATGAGTGGGATTCACCAGCTGTGGGTTTCATTGCTGGCCGTTATTGTAGCTGCCCTGAATATGCTGCCCATCGAATTACAGCGCCGGTTGGTTGATGATGCCATATCGGATGGCAAACTGAACCTTTTGTTCACGCTTGCCGCGGCCTATGCCGGCGTCCTGGTTCTGCATGGATTGTGCAAATATCTGTTGCGGCTTTATCAAGGGTGGCTCAGCGAAAGTTCCATTCGCTATAACCGCTTGCATCTCAGCCAGTTACACGAGGATAATGAAAGCAAGGCGGCCCACGAGGAAGACGGAAAAGTCGTATCGATCATCGGCACCGAAATTGACAAACTGGGCGGGTTTGTAGGCGAATGCTTATCCCAGCCAGTGGTGAACAGCGCGATGCTGATTTTCGGCCTGGGCTATATGTTGTCACAGGCTCCGCTTGTTGCGGCCATTGGTCTTGCTGCCCTGATCCCGCAGGTTTTGCTGGTCCCTGTTGTTCAAAAACGGATTAATGTTCTTATTGCACGGCGCGTTAATACCATGCGCCGCGTGGGCGATGACCTCACCCGCCTGCCCCATAAGGACACCAACCTTGACGAAACCGCCCTTCCCGACCGGATCGATGTCCTCTATCGCAATCGTATGATGACCTTCGTGCTTAAATTCGGCATGAAGGCGATTATCAATTTCCTTAATGGTGTGACGCCATTGATCGTGTTGATTGTCGGCGGATATATGGTGATTGATGGACAAACCACCATCGGGATTGTGGTGGCCTTTATTTCCGGCTTTGACCGATTGTCCGACCCGATGCGCGAAATGCTATCTTATTACCGTGTGGCAGCACAGGCCAATGTACAGCATAAAATGATCGCACGATGGATGAAATAATCGACTTAACAGCCTGAAAAAAGGGAATTTAGATCTCAATCACCAGACCATCATAGGCCGGGCCAACATGATCCGGGGTCATGTCGTTGATTTGGTCATAATCGACCTGGATGCTCATATGGGTAAAATAAACCTGGCGGGGTTTAAACTCCGCAATCCAGCCCATCACTTTTTCAAGATGGGCATGGGTTGAATGCGGTTTTAAGCGCATGCAATCAACCACCCAAACATCAAGATCATAAAGAAACTGATGCGAATATTCCGGCAAATTTACCACATCGGTTGAATAGGCAAAGTTACCCACCCGAAACCCCAGACTTTCGCAAAATCCGTGATCCTGCGGAAACACCTTAACCGGCACACCACCGATATCGAGATGCCCGTCGATCTGATGGGGGACAAGCACGGGTTTGTAATAAAAATCCACACCATCGGCCAGCGGTTGCAGCACATAGTTGAACCGATGTTCCAGGGTCTGGATCGTCTCGGCCGAGGCATAAATATCAATCGGCTGGTGCATGGCAACATTGATCCAGCGCAGATCATCGATGCCATGCACATGATCGGCATGCGAATGCGTAAACAGAATGGCATCAATATGCCGGATATCGGCGGCCAGGGCCTGTTCGCGAAAATCTGGCCCCACATCGACCAAAATTTTCTTTCCCGCTTCTTCAATCAGGATTGAACTGCGCAGCCGCCGGTTTTTCGGGTTCTCCGGGTTGCAGGCCCCCCACCCCAAACCAACGGAAGGCACCCCGTTTGAGGACCCGCAGCCAAGGATGGTAATTTTCGTCACTGCGCGCTTGCTCCTACATCACTCAGAAGCGAACGGTCGGCCTTGGCAAACAGGGTAAAGAAATTATCCGTGGTAATCCGGGAAATCTCCTCGACACTGACACCTTTAATGTCGGCCAGTTTGGCCGCAGTATGGGCCACATATCCCGGTTCGTTGGTTTTACCGCGTTTGGGCACCGGTGCCAGATAGGGTGAATCTGTTTCAACCAGCAAACGGTCCAGCGGTACATCCTTGACGGCATCGCGAATGGCCGTGGCCGAATTAAACGTGATAATGCCGGAACACGAAATATAAAACCCGATCTTGAGCGCACGCTGCGCCAGTTCAGCCGAAGAGCTAAAACAATGGATCACCCCGGGAAAGGCACCTTTGGCATATTCTTCTTCGAGAATATCCATCGTGTCATCATCGGCATCACGGGTATGGACAACCAGGGGCAACTGCGTTGCACGACATGCGGCAATATGGGCGCGAAAGCTTTCCTTTTGGGCATCGCGCGGGGCATTATCGTAAAAATAATCCAACCCGCTTTCGCCAATGCCAATAACCTTCGGGTCTGCGGCCTTTTCAATCAGGATATCGGGTGTCGAAAGCCCCTCTTCCCCTGCTTCATGCGGGTGCACACCAACCGTGCAATAAATATTGTCAGCACGCCCGGCAACTTCGCGCACCTTATCAAAGGCCGACAGTCGCACACCAATGCTGACCATCATGCCAACACCGGCATTGCGGGCACGCGCCATCGTGCCCGCAAAATCTTCGGAAAACTGGGGAAAGTCCAGATGGCAATGGCTGTCGACAAGGGCGACATTCATGCCTTCTCTCCTTCTGTTTCAGGTTCAACATAACGCGGGAACACGCCCGCCGGTTTCGGAAGATCGGTTCCGGCAACCAGCGCCTGTTCAGCACCCAGGCTGTCAAAGCCGCGCACATCTTCACCAAGTGCCAGCTGATCCAGAATCTTTGCAGCTGATTCCGGCATCAAAGGCTGTACCAAAATACCGACATGACGAATGACTTCGGCCAGAACATAAAGAACCGTTTCCATCCGTGCCGGATCGGTTTTTTTCAGGCCCCACGGCGCCATTTCATCAACATAGCGGTTGGCATCGCCGACCAGAGACCAAACCGCCTCGATCATTTTATGAAATGCCTGGGCATCAATATGGCCGCGTGCCGTTTCCAGCATGCCGTACGCCTTGCCCAAAATGGCATTGTCGGCATCGGTGAATTCACCTGGCGTTGGCACCTTGGCATTGCAGTTTTTGCCAATCATCGACAAAACACGCTGGCACAAATTGCCAAGGTCATTGGCAAGTTCGCTGTTCATGCGGTTGACCATGGCCTGATGGGAAAAATCGCCATCATTGCCAAAGGGCACTTCGCGCAGCAGAAAATAACGGGTCTGATCCAGGCCGTATTTCGCCGTCAGGTCATACGGGTCAATGACATTGCCAATCGATTTGGAAATCTTCTGGCCTTCATTGGTCCACCAGCCATGCGCAAAAACGCGCTTGGGCGGTTTAATCCCGGCGGCCATTAACAGGGCCGGCCAATAAACCGCGTGAAAACGGGCAATATCCTTGCCCACCATATGCAAGTCAGCCGGCCAGTATTTTTCCAGCATGTCCGGGTTAACATCCGGGTAGCCAACAGCCGTCAGATAATTGGTCAGCGCGTCAACCCACACATACATGACGTGCTTTTCATCACCCGGAACCGGCACGCCCCATTTAAAGCTGGTCCGCGAAACCGACAGGTCGTGCATGCCGCCCTTAACAAAGCTGATCACTTCGTTGCGGCGGGAATTCGGCGCGATGAAATCAGGGTTGTCGTCGTAAAATTTCAGCAGACGGTCGCCCCATTCCGACAGTTTGAAGAAATAGCTCGGCTCGGAAACCCACTCGACCGGTGCGCCGGTCGGGGCAAGTTTCTGGCCGTCTTTTTCAATCAGTTCTTTTTCGGCATAGAACGCTTCGTCGCGCACCGAATACCAGCCGTCATAGGAGCCCAGATAAATCTCGCCCTTTTCCACCAGTGTCTTCCACAAGGCCTGGCAGGCTTTTTTGTGGCGCTCTTCGGTGGTGCGGATGAAATCATCGTTGGAATAATTCATATGCACGGCCAGATCGCGGAAATTTTGCGAGACCTGGTCGGTAAAGGTCTGCGGATCAATCCCCTTGGCCGCTGCCGATGCGTCAACCTTCTGACCGTGCTCGTCCGTTCCCGTCAGGAACATCACATCATAACCATCCAGCCGCTTGAAACGTGCCATCACGTCAACAGCCAGCGTGGTATAGGCATGGCCAATATGCGGCTTGTCATTGACATAATAGATCGGTGTCGTGATGTAAAAGGGCGGTTTTTGCCCGGTCATGGTTGCAATCCTTCGTATTAAAGCATGACGCAAAACGGCCCTTGCGGGCCGTCAGGTCATTTATATTTAAATCAGCCCGGCAGCACTAGCTTCTAATCGTTTCTTCAAGCAGGAAAAAGGCATTCAAAATCGCCTGCTTGCGATCCAGATGAAGCCCACGCGTCGCTGACATCAGGTCGGTGATCTTTTCCCACACCTCCAGCCATTGATCAAGCGGTTGCGCAGCAGCCATGCGTTGCATGGCGGGCAATTCGCCGTCGATCACTTCACGCGGGGCGGTTCCGGTTGCCGCAAACCGGATCATCCGGGCCAGCCACCAGTTAAGCAGCGCCGTTACCGTCACAAAGGCTTCGTCGCGATCTGCGGGGGAAAAACGTTCGGCAAATTTATGCAAGGCTGCCACGTCAAGCTCTGGCAATCCGGAAATAAGACGGACAAGCTCGGTATAAAGCTCCAGCCCGCCAACATCATTTAATTGCAACGCCCGGCCAATGCTGCCATCGGCCAAGCCTGCCAACGCATATAAATCATCCGTTGCCATATCCGGGCAATATTGCGCCAGAAGTGACGTCACGGTCTGATCTTCCAACGTACCCAAATTTAACCGGCGACAGCGTGATCGAATGGTCGGCAATAACTTACCGGGCTGATGGGCAATCAGGATCATCATGGCATTTGAGGGCGGTTCTTCCAGAACCTTCAAAATGGCATTGGCGGCATTGCGATTAAGCTCGTCTGCAGCATCGACAATAACAATACGCCAGCCCCCTTCGGCCGAGGTTTTTGACATAAAGCCGCCAACCGCCCGTACATTATCAACCGTAATTTCGCCCTGCAGGCGTTTTTTCTTTTCGTCATAAAGGCGTTCAACAACCTTCAGGTCACCATGCCCGCCGCCTGCAATTCTGCGAAAAACCGGGTCTTCCGGCGGGACATACAAACTGGTTGGTTTGTCGTTAAACAGGCCCCCACCAGCATTTTCACCGCCCTGTGACAACACAAATCGCGCCATGCGATAGGCCAGTGTTGCCTTGCCAACGCCGCGCGGTCCACATAACAGCCAGGCATGGTGCATCCGCCCGCTATTCCAGGCATCGACAACCACTTTTTCGACCGCATCGTGGCCCAAAATCTGATGGTTTTGACGTGGTTCGGGGTATCCGCCTTCGGTGCTGTCATGACTTGTCATAGTGACCGACCTGTCAGAAAATGCGCAACAACAGCATTGATGCGTTCCGAAACCGTTTCGATATCACCGTCGGCATCAATCACCCGGCAGCGTTCAGGTTCGGCTAAGGTGATCTCGCGAAAGCCCTGTTGCAGGCGATGGTGAAAGTCCATTTCCATTTTTTCAAACCGGTCTTCGGCTGCTTTGACATCGGCAAACCGGGCAAAGGCACGGGCAAGACCTTTTTCAATGGGCAAATCCATCATCAGGGTCAGGTCGGGTTTGAAATCACCAATCGCCAGTTTCCATAACTGCCTGATATATTCCGCGCCCAGCCCATGACCATAGCCTTGATAGGCAACCGAAGAATCGGCAAAACGGTCGCATAACACCACCTGCCCGCGCGCCAATGCCGGGCGGATGGTGCGCTCCACATGGTCACGCCGTGCCGCAAACATCAAAAGCGCCTCGGTCACCGCATCCCAGCGCCCCGGTTCCCCGGTAAGCAAAAGGGCGCGGATTTCCTCCGCACCCGATGATCCGCCTGGTTCGCGGGTCACAATTACGTCACGACCACGATGGCGAAACCATTGCTCCAGAAGGCGGATCTGGGTGGATTTTCCACTGCCCTCACCGCCTTCAAAGCTGATAAAAATTCCGTCCGGGAGGCTCACCCGTTGCTGCCTCCCCACACCAGATACTTGATCGCCGCGCCAATCCGGCCGACCAGGCCAAGGCGTTCAACCCCGGCCTTTGCATAAAGCGGGAAGGATTTCGGGTCCTGGTTGGGAATATCGACCTTCAGGGTCGCGACCTGCTGACCAGCACTGATCGGTGCGGGAATCGGACCTTCATAAACGACCGACACCTTCATATCCTTGCGATCTTTACGCGGAATGGTCAGGGTCACGTCCTGATCGGTCACAAGGTCAACCTTGCCTTTATCGCCCAGCCAAACATCGGCAGAGCTGACAACATCACCTTTTTTGAACAGATGGTAATTGTCAAATTCACGGAAGCCCCAATCAAGCAGCTTCTGGCCTTCGGTGCGGCGTTCGCGCATCGATTTCAGGCCCATTACCACCAAAATCAGGCGGCGGCCATCGCGTTTGGCGGTGGCGGTCAAACCATAACCGGCAGATTCGGTATGGCCGGTTTTCATGCCATCAACACCGGCACTGGTCCCCAAAAGCGGGTTCCGGTTGTGCTGACGAATGCCGTTATAGGTGAAAACAGGTTCGCTATAAAATTTATACAGTTTCGGGAAATCATGGATCGTGCGATGCGCCAGAGTCGCAAGATCGTGCGCCGTCACCAAATGTCCCTCGGCAGGCCAGCCGGTGGCATTTTTAAAGACCGACTTGGTCATGCCAATTTCGCGGGCCTTTTCCGTCATTTCATGGGCAAAGGCATCTTCGGTACCCGCGATCCCTTCGGCCACAACAATGGCGGCATCATTGCCCGACTGCACGATGATACCGTGGATCAAGTCATAGATGGAAACATCTGAATTGACTTCAACAAACATCTTCGAGCCGCCCTTTTTCCAGGCATGCTCGCTAACATGAAAGGTATCCTGCAAGGTCAGGCTGCCATTTTTGATGCGATCAAACAGCATATAGATCGTCATCATCTTGGTTAGCGATGCCGGCTCGGCAAGGTCGTCGCCATTCTTGTTTAACAGGACGGTACCGGTATCATAATCAACAAGATACGCCTCGCGTGCGATCGTTTCGATCGACTGAGCATGGCCGACCGTCGCGGCCATCACGGTTCCCAGAAGCGCCGCCCCGGCGAGAAGCCGGTTAAAAGTGGCTTTGCACGGAATTGACGGAAGTAAATTCATAACGTCCTTGTCCTGTTGATTTATTTCGTCCCCGGAGGATTGGCCAAAGGCCAACAGGGCCGTCCTATGTCGTAAATCGGGCAAAAATGTGCAAATACTGCATTTGCGCCTTATTTTCCCGATCAATTTAGCATCCGGCAGCAGTCTTTTCCCCTGCCCCTGCGCATTCAACAATCACTCTTGCCCCGGTTTGCCCGGTTGCCAGAACACGGTCAAGCAAAACATCGGCCTCGGGCACGGTCGCCATCGGCCCCAGGCGAACACGGTAAAATTTCGTTCCCTTAACGTCGATGGGCTCGATTTTTGTCGGCGCAAGATTAAAAAGCCGATTACGCAGGTTCAACGCATTATCATAAACGGAAAACGCCCCGGCCTGCACATAAATGGCGCTGGGCGGCACGGTAGCAACATCGACGGGAGGGTTGGCCTGGGCCGTCACCGCAACATTATTTTCCGGGGCAACCGGTTGATATTTCATTCGCTTGGGCGTTTGCGGACGATCGTTAAAATCTTTGGTCGACGGGCTTCCTTGCGGCGCATCAAGTGAAACGGTCTCGACCGACGCCCGGGGAGCTGCCGTGACCGTCCTTTTTTCCGCAGCCGTCACCGCCGTCGGGGCAACCGATTTCCCCTGTGCAATCAAGGCGGCCTGCTGGCTTTCGGATTCCAGCACCTCAACCATCACTTTAGCCGTGCCCTGCTTTTCAAAGCCCAAAAGCTGGGCTGCCTTGCGCGACATGTCGATAATGCGGCCGCGCGCGAAAGGCCCCCGGTCATTCACCCGCACCTTAAGCGAGCGACCATTTTCAAGGTTGGTCACACGGACAATGCTGGGCAACGGCAAGGTCCGGTGAGCTGCCGATACCTCATTCTGGTCAAAAATCTCGCCATTGGCGGTGTATTTTCCATGAAACTTTGGCCCGTACCAGGATGCAATACCGGTTTCGCGATATTCATAATCCACGGCCGGATAATACCATTGCCCGGCAATTTCATAGGGCTTGCCAATTTTATAGGCCCCGGTTTGCACCGGCCCACTATGATGATTTTGGGATCCGATCCGCTTGACACCGTGAACTGCAAGCTGGGTTTCCGCACAGCCCGCCAGCATCACCAACATGGTCGCGATTCCTGTCACCTGACAGCCAAGGCGCCACCACGGGCGAGCCGGACTAAGAGCTGATTTTGGCATCCAGTTTTTCCTCGTCACTCTGGGTCTTAAAGGCCGATCAGCGACCGGCGATGGCATCGGCAAGGGTACCAACAGCAATGGCAAAATAGGTCGACCGGTTCCAGTGCATAATGGTGTTAAAATTGTTATAAACCATATAGGCAGGACCGGCACCGTCATTTACCAGCACAATGGCGGCCTGCATATCGGCCTTTGGCAAATCGGCACCATTGGGCATCCGCACACCCATTTTTTGCCATGCGGAAATGGGCTTGCGCACATCGCGCCCGGCCTTGCTGGCATCAAACCCTTTGGGCAGGCTTACTTTCCGGCCCCAACGTTCATCTTCTTTCCAGCCAACGGACGACAGATAATTGGCAGCCGAGGCAAAAACGTCCTCTTTCTGGGTCCAAAGGTTGATCTTGCCATCACCATTGCCATCGGTGGCATAAGCCATAAAGGTGGAGGGCATAAACTGCGCCTGCCCCATGGCCCCCGCCCAGGAGCCCTCCATCGCATCGGCCGAAATATGCCCGGCATCAATAATTTTTAACGCCTTCATCAATTCGCCACGGAAATACGATGCCCGGCGCCCTTCAAAGGCCAAGGTTGCCAGCGAATCAATCACCGAGAAGCCACCGGTATGTTTGCCATATCCGGTTTCGATGCCCCAAAAAGCCGCCAGATAATGTGCCGGCACGCCGTATTTCTTTGCGGCAGCTTCCAGAATAGTGCGGTTTTCGGCAAATTTCTTGCGGCCCTCGTTAATGCGGGATTGCGGCACAACGCGCTGCATATATTGCTCGAATGTCAGCTTGAATTCCGGCTGGCTGCGGTCCAGCTCAATCACACGCGGGATCGGCTGGGTATTGGCAAAGGCGGCATCAAGCGTTTTTTGCGAAATACCATCTTTTAAGGCTTCAGCTTTAAAGTCGGCCAGCCAGCTATCAAAGCCTTCTGTGGTAAAGGCGGGCAATGGGGCATCTGCGGGCGCAGCCACAACCGGGCTCGCTGCCAAAAGCGCACCAAGAAGTGTGGCAACAGTTCCGAATGTCCGAATTTTCATGTTAATTGCCCTGTCCTTTTATATATCAGAATTAATCGGTTTTGAATTTGGCGCCCGAAACTTACGGTGCCGGAAACCACGCTGTTGTTCGCCCGGTCCAGTAATAGGCGGTCAGCCCGGCAAACTCCTTCAACGCATCTTCCAGCATCTTGATAGAATGTGAGACGTTAATATCTGTTAAATGACGTTGCGGTCTCGCAATATAATCTACCGGCCAGGCGATCACGGACCCGTTATAACGGCGAAATACCCCCATTGCCCGGGGCATATGCCGGGCCGATGTCACCAAAATCCAGGTTCCCTGCACCTTGTCGGGCCACTTTTGCTCAATCATTTGGTGGGTATAAGCCGCATTTTCGGCAGTATTCCGCGATTTGTCTTCGTAAAAAATATTATCCCGCCCCAATTTGCGACGGTCCATGTCATCACGTACGGCCAATGCCTCGCTAAATTTGCGGCTCTTGATCACGCCATCACCGCCGGTAAAAATCACCGGCACGTTGGGCAATTGCCGTGAAAGGGCCAGCATTTCAAGAATCCGATCTGCCGCTGCATTATATTCCACCTGATCTCGCTCAACATACTGGTCGCCATCAACCGCACCGGCCAAAACAATCACGCCAGCAATGTCCTTTTGGGCGATAATGTCCTGTGATGGCTTGGGGAAACGGTCTTCCAAAAACCGCACGCCGATTTCCCCAATCGGGATGAGCGAGACAAAAACACAGCAAATGGCAATCACCACCAACAAGCCATGTCCCAGCTTGCGCGATTTGCGAAACAGCAACATCAGCAACGCGCAGATGAATCCCAGCGTCACCAGATTTCCCGGCAGAATGAAAAATGTCGCAAGCTTTGATAAAACAAAAAACACCCGGCCTTCTCCTCCCCACCATCCCCTTTGCATGCAAGGCATACAGAAATACCCATAGGGGTGTCGTACCGCATCGGGGAAAAGAAGTTAAATTTTATCGTACGATAACCAAACAACAGATATTGACAGCACGCCTCCCTGCCCTTATTGAATGGCCGCACCAAAAACGACCACATTGCGGAGAGATGGCAGAGTGGTTGAATGCACCGGTCTTGAAAACCGGCGTGCCTTTACGGGTACCCAGGGTTCGAATCCCTGTCTCTCCGCCATTTCCCCAAAAATCTAATCGTCGTAAATAATCAATTGTTTCAATTGATTAACCGGCCTTTATCGACTGTTTTCCGGTTTGTCCCATCTATATCCCTCGAAAATGGGATACATATAGGAATAACGGCGACATCATGCCGTTCAATCCGACCGACAAGGCATCGCTAACGGTTAAGAAAGCCGCGAGTGGCACACTGGCAAGGTGCTCAATGCTGTCGGCGTCCAATTCCCCGACATGTCGGTTGATGGTTGCAGGTTCTATGTCTTTCCAGAGATGAGGCTGGCAGTCCAAGCGACGCGTCTCGTCCCGTACGAATCGCTGACACCCTGTTTATCGCTGCAGCGCACACTGCCGCAAGCCAGGGCAGCCTCGACTTGCGCGCCACAAGCAGACTATTCCCCTCGCACAGCGATAATTTGAGAACCATAGCTCCATCTAAGCACGTATATAATAATATATTTTCAGCCATATAGAGAGATTAAGGTCAATCGACCTGCTAATATTCGCACCCGCAGCAAAACGATAGTCTACATGCTTGACTATGCGGAAATCGACGCGGCATGATCAGTTTTACCCACAAAACGAAAGACTATTGGCATGGCTCTTTTGGGAAAATCGGAAAACCTGTCAGTCGCCGACCTCATTACGCAGACACTGGCCGAAACCGGCGTCGAGCGGATTTGGGGCGTGACGGGTGACAGCCTGAACGCGATTAACGATTCGCTGCGAAAATTGGGTCGCATCAACTGGATGCATGTCCGCAACGAAGAAGTGGGAGCCTTTGCAGCAGGGGCTGAGGCTGCGGCGACCGGCAAGTTGGCCGTTTGCGCTGGCAGCTGCGGCCCGGGTCACCTTCACCTTATTAACGGGCTGTATGATTGCCAGCGAAACCATGTCCCTGTTCTGGCCATCGCCGCCCATATCCCGTCAAGCGAGATCGGGCTGAGCTACTTCCAGGAGACACATCCGACGGAAATCTTCCGCGAATGCAGTCATTTCTGCGAGATGGTACAGGACCCCGCGCAATTACCCGAATTGCTCCACCGGGCCATCCGCACCGCTATTGGCAAACGCGGCGTCGCGGTTCTGGTGATCCCGGGTGATGTGTCGATGAAAGACGCAGCAGCGAACGCCCGCACCGACATGCCAAAGCTGG
>JBNKVZ010000081.1:0-19153 GCA_050299455.1 Thalassospira sp. | reverse complement strand
GATCGGCGATATAGCGAATATACAGCTTGATATCATCCGGTGTCAGGCCTTCAACCGCGCCCGCTTCAAATGCCAGATCAATAAAGGCATCTTCGTGGGTCACAATCGTTTGGCAGGCTTCAAGCAAGTCAGCCCGCATCGCCTCGTCCCAGATTTGCGGGTTTTCGCGGGTGAAAGTTTTGAACAGGCGAATGACGCTTTCACAATGAAGGCTTTCGTCACGCACCGACCATGTCACGATCTGGCCCATGCCCTTCATTTTGTTAAAGCGCGGGAAGTTCATCAACATGGCAAAGGAGGCAAACAGCTGCAAACCTTCGGTAAAGGCGCCAAATACTGCCAGCGTTTTTGCCATTTTGCGCATGCCATCTTCGGTCAGGCGCAAATCACCCCGTTCATCGGTATATTCATCTTCCGGGGCAATGCCCCAAATCTGCATATAATCGTATTTGTCCTTCATTTCCTTATATTGGAAGAAGGCTTCATACTCTGCCTCGGGCATACCGATGGTATCAAGCAGGTGCGAATAGGCCGCAACATGGATGGTTTCCATGTTGGAAAAGGCCGCCAGCATCATCTGCACTTCGGTCGGTTTGAACACACGGGTGTAATGCCGCATATAGCAGTTATTCACCTCGATATCCGACTGGGTAAAGAACCGGAAAATCTGGGTCAGCAGGTTCCGTTCCGCATCGGTAATGCTGTGGTTCCAATCCTTGACGTCATCGGCCAGCGGCACTTCTTCGGGCAGCCAGTGAATCTGCTGCTGGGTCAGCCAGGCTTCATAGGCCCAGGGGTAGCGAAACGGCTTATAGACCGGGTTTTCGGTCAGAAGGTCCATCGTCTTTTCTTCAGTCATTTCCATCTCTTTTCCGCCGGGGCCTTACTGGCAGGCAAGGCATTCTTCATATTCGGTTTGCGATCCGCCATCCTGTGCGGCAACGGCACTGCCTGCAGCGCGGGCTGCGGCCAGAACGGCATCAATATCAAGCTCGGCTGCTTTTTCCTTGCGCGGCACATTGGCAACCACTTCGGCCCGCTGGATCGATTTTGACCGGCAGTAATACAGGCTTTTGACACCCTTCTTCCAGGCCTGGAAATGGATCTGGTGCAAATCGCGCTTATGCACATTGGAAGGCAGGAAAATATTCAGCGACTGCGCCTGGTCAATTTTCGGCGCACGATCACCGGCCAGTTCGATCAACCAGCGTTGGTCAATTTCAAACGCGGTTTTGAAAATATCCTTTTCCAGATCGGACAGGAAATCCAGGTGCTGAACCGAACCTTCATTCACCGTGATCGAGGTCCAGACCTGTTCGTTATTCTGGCCTTTTTCCTCCAGCACGGCGGCCAGATACTTGTTGCGCACGTTAAACGAACCCGACAGCGTTTTATGGGTGTAGGAATTCGCGGCAATCGGCTCGATCCCTGGCGATGCACCGCCACAAATGATCGAGATTGATGCCGTCGGCGCAATCGCGGTTTTGTTGGAAAAACGCGCTTTCATGCCATATTCCTCGGCATCGGGGCAGGACCCCCGCTCATCCGCCAGTTTTTCAGATGCGGCATCGGCCTGTTTTTGCACATGATCAAAAATCTGATTGTTCCAGACCTTGCTCATCACCCCTTCAATCGGAATGCCCTGCGATTGCAGGAAGGAATGGAAGCCCATCACGCCCAAACCGACCGAACGTTCGCGCATGGCGGAATATTTGGCGCGCGCCATGCTGTCCGGCGCATTTTCGATGAAATCTTCCAAAACATTATCCAGGAAGCGCAGCACATCTTCGATGAATTGCGGGTCATCCTTCCAGGTCAGATAATGTTCAAGGTTCAACGAAGACAGGCAGCAAACCGCCGTGCGGTCCCCCCCATGCTGGTCCCGCCCGGTTGGCAGGGTGATTTCCGCACACAGATTGGATGTTTTGACACTGAGGCCCGCCATTTTGTGATGCTGCGGCACCGCCCGGTTTACCGTATCGATAAACAGCATGTAGGGTTCGCCGGTTTCAACACGCGAGGTCAGCAAGCGGATCCACAAGGAGCGCGCTGAAACCTTGCGCACCACATGCCCGTCCTTGGGCGATGTCAGGGCCCATTCCTCGTCATTTTCAACGGCACGCATAAAGGCATCCGAAACCGCCACACCCTGGTGCAGGTTGGGGGTTTTACGGTTGGGGTCGCCACCGGTCGGGCGGCGCATTTCGGAAAATTCTTCAATTTCCGGGTGGCTGACGGGCAAATAAACCGCGGCCGACCCACGGCGCAAAGACCCCTGGCTGATCGCCAGCGTCAGGCTGTCCATCACGCGGATAAAGGGCACCACACCGGATGTCTTACCGTTTTTACCGACCTTCTCCCCAATCGAGCGCAAATTACCCCAATAAGACCCAATACCGCCACCACGGGCAGCCAGCCATACATTTTCCGTCCACAGGTCAACAATGCCGGAAAGGTTATCGTCTGCTTCGTTCAAAAAGCACGAAATCGGCAGACCACGGGTGGTCCCGCCATTCGACAAAATCGGTGTTGCCGGCATGAACCAGTGTTTGGACATGTAATCATAGATGCGCTGGGCATGATCGGCATCATCGCCATAATAGCTGGCAACGCGGGCAAACAGATCCTGATAGCTTTCACCTGGCATCAGGTAGCGGTCGGTCAGGACGGCCTTGCCAAAATCGGTAAGCAATTCGTCACGTGTCCGGTCAACAATAACCCGCGCGCCTTTTTCATGCTGCACGACATCTAGCATTTTCATGCTGGTATCCCTCAAACTATGGTTTTTTCGGTCATTACCGATACGTCGTCAAAACTTTCACGACGGGACACACCGCCCACCTTGGACCGCACAAAAACAGCCCTGTATCCGCGCATGTCTGCTGCGGACAACAAGTCAATCATATCGTATCTGGTGGTGTCTTACGGGTGTGTTCCCGTGTCCCTTTTTGTTTGCAGGGATCTATATGCCTGTTCCCGATCGGTTTGAAAACACTATATCTGGTATTCACGCCGAATTTTTTATCCATTGATTGTATCAATTTTGTTGCAAGCCGGGATATCCAATGATTCGCAAACAATCGGCGAAACCAGCCCGACACCGTCAAGGAAAACATCTAAAAACACACAGGGCCGCTTTTGGGCATATTCGGGATCGCAAAATGCCCAAACCTGCAACCAGCAGGTTATCCCCGGGCGCCAAATCCGCCATTTTCCCGGTAATGCCCCATTCGATTCGATATGTTCTAAAAAACATCGCCCAAAAAAAGGGAGCCCGCAATGGGGGCTCCCTGATCCATCCAGCACCTGTTTTAGACCCACAAAGGCCTTAAACAGGCTGGCATAAAGCGATCCTAGTTTTTCTGTTCAGGCAATTTATAGGCCATCACATAGTCACCGGGTTTAGTACCGATAGAGCCATGACCACCGGCAACAATCACAACATATTGTGTGCCATCATCCGTGGTATAGGTCATCGGGGTGGACTGCCCACCGGCAGGAAGGCGCGCTTCCCACAATTGTTTGCCCGTGGTCAGGTCATAGGCGCGGAAAAAATCATCCACGGCCGCCCCCAGAAACGCAACACCGCCCCCGGTAATCATCGGCCCACCAATACCCGGCACGCCGAGTTTGATTTTCAGCGGCAGCGGTGTCATGTCATAAACGGTGCCGTTTTTATGCTTGTAGGCAATTTTGCCATCCCGCAAATCGGCCCCGGCAACATAGCCCCAAGGCGGCGACTGGCAGGGAATACCAACCGGCGAAAGGAACGGCCCCATACTTACGGCATAAGGTGCGCCGGTATTTTGGTTAATGCCCATTTCGCTGGCTTTTTTCGAGCCCTGCGGCGGCACTTCGTCACGCGGGATCAGTTTGGATGTAAAGGCCAGATAGGTCGGCATGCCAAACATCACCTGGCGTTTCGGGTCCACGGCCACACTGCCCCAGTTAAAGGTCCCGAAATTACCCGGGTAAATCAGCGATCCCTGAAGGGATGGCGGGGTATAGCGCCCCTCATATTTCAGCTGATGAAACTGGATGCGACATGCCAGTTGGTCAAACAGGGTAATGCCCCACATGTCATGCCCGGTCAGTTTTTCCGGCTTGAATGTCAGGTCGGAAACCGGCTGGGTCGGGGCGGTATGATCTTCGGGGATGGCACCGCCCGGTGCGGCCTTTTCGCGCACCTTGATCAACGGCTCACCGGTGCGACGATCCAGGACATAAATATCGCCCTGTTTGGTCGGCCCCACCAGCGCCGGGGTTTCATTGCCCATTTCATCGGAAATATTGACCAATACCGGCTGGGCGGGCACATCCATATCCCACAGGTCATGATGCACCGTTTGGCGCACCCACTGGACCTGCCCGGTCTTGATGCTGAGTGCGACAATCGAGGAAGAATATTTCTCGACACTGGCACTGCGATTCATCCCCAACTGATCCGGCACCTGGTTGCCCAGCGGGATGTAAACCATGCCCAATTGGTCATCGACGGAAAACACCGACCAGCTATTGGGGGAATTGGTGGTGTAGGTTTCCCCTTCCTTTAGCGGCTCTGTCTCGGTCGGGTTGCCGGAATCCCAGTTCCACAACAATTTGCCGGTATGAATGTCAAAGGCGCGAATAACGCCCGACTGTTCCTTGGTCGAATAATTGTCGTTTACCGCCCCGCCAATGATGATTTTGTCATCAACAGCCACCGGCGGCGAGGTCGAATAATAATAACCCGCCGGGTCATATTGCATTTTCTGCTCAAGATGCAGGGTGCCGTTATCCGCAAAGCTTTTGCAAATGCTGCCATCCTTGGCATCCAGTGCAATCAGGCGGGCGTCCGATGTCGGCAGGTAAATCCGTTCGGCACAATGATCCCCCGCCTTGGCATTTTGATCGGCATAATAGGTAACACCCCGGCAGGTCTGATGCTGCCGGTTGGAATTCATGCCCACCTTGGGGTCAAACTTCCATTTTTCCTTGCCGGTTTTGGCATCAATGGCAATCGCCCAGCTATGGGGTGTGCACAAAAACAGGCTATCGCCGACCTTAAGCGGGGTCACCTGATAGGTGGTTTCCGGCACGTCTTCAGACTGGCGAACATCGCCGGTCTCATAGCGCCAGGCTTCCTTCAGGTCGGCAACATTTTGAACATTGATCTGATCAAGCGGTGAATAACGCTGGCCATACTGGGTGCGCCCATATTGATGCCAGTCACCGTCGGGCATGCTGTTGCCCATATCGGCATCCTGGACCACAACCTTGTCATTGAGGCGCCCCTTAATGGCACTCGGGTCATTCATCATGCCCGCCACGGCCACCACAACAGACAGCACAACGGCCAGGCTCAGCCCCAGGCCGCTGGGTGTTTTTGCCTCAGCCGTGCGCGAGACCAACCCGCGACGGACCCAGGGCGTTAACAACCACAGCCCCATCAGGACAGGCACACCGCCACGCGGGGCAAGCTGCCACCAATCCAGGCCAACTTCCCACAGCGCCCACACCAGGCTCCCGATCAAGAAGGCCGCATAAACCCAAAGCACGATCGGCTTGCGACGATGCAGCAGCCATGCCGTTACCAAAAAGGCAATACCGGCAATGGCGTAATACCAGCTTCCGCCCAGCAAAATCAGCCATGCACCACCAGCGGCAAGCACGGCACCGATCAATGCAAAGACGATAACGCTCAGTAGATTAACCATCTTCTGTTCCATTTCGTTTTGCAGTTCAGCAACGATTTTGGCCTGCTCCCCTGCCCTGTTTATCCCGGCAGCACAGCTGGACATCCCAAAACCGTCACCCTAATTCGCGGCACATTCACCCACTTGTTTAACAGGGGACCCTGCACTCAAAACCGGCCTTTGCCGTTCTTGCTGGCACGTCGCGCCAGCATCTTTCTTCAAGGAAACAAAACAGAAAAGGCACCTGGCCGTTGTCAGGCCATTACAAAGAGCACCGGGGAGCACCTATCAGGCGGGTAAAAGGCATTTAATTCTAAAACGCAACACATGCTGGTGCGGTTCCACAACCATGATGGAAATAAAAAACCCCGCCATCCGGCAGGGTTGTATATGCACTTTATTGGTATCGGTAAAAAACGTTAGCGGCTTTTATCGTTAATGGTGGGTTTCAATCACCATGCCCGCCTTGATCACTTCGGTAATCGTCACCCCAAGGCGTTCATCAACAACAACCAGTTCGCCACGCGCCACCAACCGGTTATTGACATAAATATCAACCGGCTCGCCCACCTTGCGGTCCAGCTCCAGCACGGCCCCGCGGGTCAGGCGCATTAACTGCGCGACCTGAATCTGGCTTTTGCCAATCACGGTCGAAACCCGGACCGGGATGTCATAAGCCGCGCCAATTTCGCTTTCGCCATAGCGCTTTTCGTAAGGGTCTTTGTCACTATCGGCCATATGTACCAACGGTTTTGCTAAACAGGGGAAACGAATAACGTTCGTTACCTACTGTTTATAACCTATCTCTGAAAATTTGATTAGCAAGCAATTTTCAAAAACTACGGTGGATTTATGTATAATTATCCACTAAACGAAACAGCTTGAAGTTCTTCCAAAGACGCATTTGACAAAAGCAGGATGACCATGTCCCAGGATCGCCAATGGGTGGCCGATGCCATCGCCCGGATCGAAGCCGATTTCAACCGCTCCGCCGATACCCACCTGATCAAACTTGATCTGCCACAGCTTGGCGATATCGGCCTTTACCTTAAGGATGAATCAACCCATCCCAGTGGCAGCCTGAAACACCGTTTGGCGCGGTCGCTGTTTTTATATGGTCTTTGCAATGGCTGGATCACAAAGGACACCCCGATTATCGAGGCATCCAGTGGCTCGACTGCCGTATCAGAGGCCTATTTTGCCCGCCTGCTGGGCCTGCGCTTTATTGCCGTCATGCCCAAAACCACCTCGCAGCAAAAAATTGCCAAGATCACCTTTTATGGCGGCGAATGCCATCTGGTCGATAATGGCGGCATGATCTATGACGAATCCCATCGTCTGGCGCGCGAATTGAACGGCCATTACATGGACCAGTTCACCTATGCCGAACGCGCAACTGACTGGCGCGGAAATAACAACATTGCCGAAAGCATCTTTGGACAGCTTGCCCGCGAACCCCACCCCACCCCGCGCTGGATTGTGGTGGGTGCCGGTACGGGCGGCACGTCATCCACCATTGGTCGTTTCATTCGTTATGGCAAGGTGCTGGCAAATGGCTGTGAGCTTTGCGTTGCCGACCCCGAAAATTCGGTATTTTACGATGCCTATGCCAAGGGCGATGTGTCCATCACCGGCAATTGCGGCTCCCGGGTGGAGGGGATTGGCCGCCCGCGCGTTGAACCCAGCTTCAACCCCAATGTGGTGGACCATATGATGCGCGTACCCGATGCGGGCAGCTTTGCCGCCCTGCAATATCTGGAAAAGCATTTGGGCCGTCGCTGTGGTGGTTCAACCGGCACCAACCTTGTTGCCACGCTGACCCTGATTAGCGAAATGAAAAAGGCCGGCGAAACCGGTTCTGTCGTGACGTTGCTGTGCGATGGCGGTGACCGCTACACCGACACCTATTACAATCCGCAATGGATTAGCGATCAGGGCATTGACCTTGCCCCGTGGCACGCGGCCTTTGCCCGGTTTGATGAAACCGGTATTTTCGATATGAAACTGGACCGTCACAGCGCCTGATCACAGCCATCACGCTACACCGAACAAAAAACGGGCGGGGAAAAACCCCGCCCGTCTTCGTTACCCTATTGTCAGCGCCAATCAGGCACCGGCAACCGTAATTTTACGCGGCTCTGGCGCCTGCTCCACAACCTTTGGCAGAGAAAGTGTCAGAACACCGTTTTTGAAAGTCGCCGAAATATTATCGGCATCAATATTTTCCGGCAGGCGGAAAGAACGGGTAAAGCTGCCATAGCTGCGTTCGACAACGCGGGCACCTTCATCGCTTTCGCGGGTTGATTTCTTTTCGCCCTTGATGGTCAGCACACCTTCAAGAACCGACACATCCACGTCGCTTTGTTCGACGCCCGGCAATTCGGCACTCAGTTCGATTGCCGCATCATCTTCGTGCACATCAATGCGGGGATTAAGGGTTTTTGCGGTTTCCTGCGCCGGGGTTTCCGCCGTGCGGAAGCTGCCGCGCGGTAAAATCGAGCTTAAAACACGATCAATATCGCGCGAAAACACACCAAAAGGATCGCCAAATGCCGGAGCATTTACCAGACGACGCGAAGCACCATTAACATTCATTTGACCAGTCATAATCACTCTCCATAATAGACGAGCATTCTTGCGCTTTTTGGTCCAGACAAGCTGCAACCTTTGCGCGATGAAGGCCACCTTGGCCTCTCAAACCAGAAGATAGATCGCAATTTTCCCATCGCAAGGGTCCGATGCATTTTTTTCGCAATTTTTTGCGACGGCTTTTCACACAAAATCGTGTCCGGCTGCTTTGTGCGAAACGCATTGGCGGGGCACCAAAACCCTGTTTAAGATGCCCGCCATATAAAGGCGCTTTTCTGCGCCCTCCCCTTTTACAGGATACCCTCATGAGCAAACTTTTCTCGTCCTTGGCCCTGGGTCAGCTCAATTTGCAAAACCGCATCATCATTGCGCCCATGTGCCAATATAGTGCGGATAACGGCAAAGCAACCGACTGGCACACCATCCATTTGGGCAATCTGGCCCTGTCCGGTGCTGGTTTGCTGATTTTGGAGGCCACGGCCGTCACCCCGGAAGGGCGTATTTCCTATGGCGACCTGGGCCTATGGGATACCGAAACAGAAGAGGCCCTTGGCAAAACCCTGCATGCTATTCGCGCCCATTCCCCCATGCCGATTGGCCTGCAGCTTGCCCATGCCGGTCGCAAGGCCAGCACTGCCAAGCCCTGGGATGGTGGTGCAGCACTCTCCCCTGATGATGAAAATGGCTGGCAGGTTGTCGCCCCGTCCGCCATCCCGTTTCTTGCCGATAACCCCGTACCGGAAAGCCTGAGCCAACAAGGTATCGAAGAGATCAAACAGGCCTTTATTGATGCCACCCACCGGGCGGCACGCCTGGGCATTGATGTGATCGAGTTGCACGGCGCGCATGGTTATCTGATCCATCAGTTCCTCTCGCCCCTGTCAAACCAGCGCGACGATGAATATGGCGGCAGCCTTGAAAACCGCATGCGTTTGGGCCTTGAAATCTTTGACGCCGTGCGCGATGCCTTCCCGTCAGAAAAACCGGTCGGTTTTCGTATTTCCGCCACCGACTGGGTGGAATGCGGCTGGGACCTGGATCAAAGCCTGGCCTTTGCCCACGCCCTTAAAGAACGCGGCTGTGACTTTATCCATGTCAGTTCCGGTGGCATCCATCCGGACCAGAAAATTCCGGTCGGACCGAACTACCAAGTCCCCTTTGCCGAACGCATCAAGGCCGAAACAGGGCTGACCACGATTGCCGTCGGCCTGATCACCGAACCCGAACAGGCCGAAGCCATTATCGGCACCGGGCAAGCCGATGCCATCGCCCTGGCCCGTGGCATTCTTTATGACCCGCGCTGGCCGTGGCATGCTGCCGCAAAATTGGGGGTGACCATTACGCCAGCCAGCCAATATTTGCGCTGTCAGCCACACACCCTGAAACAGCTTTTCGAATAATCCATGAAACGGCCCGGTGACGTCTGACACCGGGCCGTTTTGATATCTGCACCTACCTGATGATCCGTCTTTCCCCACATGGCAACGAGTCGAATAAACATTTGCAATAAAACCATTTTTTCCAATATTCACGGCGCCCGGCTCAATTTTGAAAAATGAAAATATTTCGCGTAATCTGTTGCACCTAATTCCTTTATTCGCGCATAGATTTAAAGTGTGATTCACATAACACCCTAAAATTTGACCCCACTACGCAAAAAGGGATAAGCTATTTGTACATAAAATTTAGTGTACTTAAAAAGGATTATCAGTACAAAAACGGACCAATCAAACGACGCCAAAAAACATCACGTTTACACGCCACCCACCAAACAAAGGAAACACCATGAAAGCACTTACATATCAAGGTCCGGGTAAAAAAGGTTGGGTCGAAAAAGAAGCCCCCGGCATTCAAAAACCAACCGATGTGATTGTCAAAATCACCAAAACAACGATTTGCGGCACCGACCTGCACATCCTGAAAGGTGATGTCCCCGCCGTAACCGAAGGGCGCACCCTGGGCCATGAGGGTGTTGGTGTTGTTGAAGAAGTCGGCTCTGCGGTTCGCAATTTTAAAAAGGGCGATGCCGTCCTGATCTCCTGCATTACCTCTTGCGGGTCCTGCCCGAATTGCAAACGCCAGCTTTATTCCCATTGCTCCGATGGGGGCTGGATTTTGGGCCATTTAATTGACGGTACCCAGGCCGAATATGTCCGCATTCCGCATGGCGACAACTCGCTTTATCCGATCCCCGAAGGCTCGGACGAAGAAGCACTGGTCATGCTGTCTGACATTATGCCGACCGGGTTTGAAATCGGCGTTCTCGCCGGTCAGGTCAAACCGGGCGACAGCATTGCCATTGTTGGGGCCGGTCCGGTTGGCATGGCGGTTTTGCTGACTGCACAATTCTATTCCCCCGGTCGTATCATCATGATCGATACCGACGAAGCCCGCCTGGAAATGGCCCGTCAATTTGGCGCAACCGATACATTGACCGTCGGCAAGGATGACGTCATTGCATCGGTCATGGACATGACCGACGGCCTAGGTGTTGATGTTGCCATCGAGGCCGTCGGCGTCCCGGCAACCTTCGATACCTGCCAGAAAATCGTTTCTGCGGGCGGTAACATTGCCAATGTCGGCGTCCACGGTACCGCCGTCGATCTGCATATCGAGGAACTTTGGATTAAAAACATCAATATCTCGATGGGTCTGGTTAACACCAACACCACCCCGATGCTGATGAAAACCATGCAGTCGGGCAAGGTAAAACCCGAACAACTGATCACGCATCGCTTCAAACTCGACGACATTGAACAGGCTTACGAAGTCTTTGGCAATGCCTCGCGTGAAAAGGCGATGAAGGTTATTCTAACCCACTAACCTGCCAATACCCTGCCATCTGGCAAACGTAACGTAACCGCGACAGAAAGGCACATCCTGGCAAACAAGATGTGCCTTTCTCATACCCGCAGCAAGCAACATTCCAGCCCGTGCCGCGCGGTTCAAGAATTTGGGCTGCCCCTCCCCTACGTCCGCCCATCTCCTGCCGCACCAATATCAGACGAAGCATCACCCCGGCATAAGCTGAACCACAATGGTCGCATGATACGATAGTGCACGTGACTTGTGTTGTAACGGATGCCCGCCATAGAATACCCCAGCATCCTGGAAAAGCCTTTCCGCCCGTCACACCCCTGAGGTTAATGGTGAAATCGTTCTACCCAAAAAATCAAACCAGCGCCTTGCGCTATCTTGATCTTCACGGCACTGGCACCCCGCTCATATTCCTGCATGGACTTGGTTGTGCGTCTTCCTTTGAATATCCAAATGTGGCAACAGCACCTGCATTGAAAGGCAAGCGCTGCATTCTTGTTGATTTCTATGGATCAGGATATAGCGACAGCCCTCGTGACTTTGACTACCGTGTCGACACTCACGCACAAACCATTTTCGAACTTGTTGAGCACCTTGGCTTCGATAAAATTGATCTCTATGGCCATAGCATGGGCGGTACAATCGCCATTGAAGCCGCAACGTTACTTGGAAGTCGCGTCAAACACCTGGCTTTATCAGAATCCAATCTTGATCGCGGCGGCGGACAATTCAGCCAAAACATCGCGAGTGTGACAGAAGAGGTTTATCTCCATCAGAAACACGGCGAAACCATTGAACATGCCAGCACCACAGGCAACATCGATTGGGCAATAACGGTCAAGAGAAGCAATCCCAAGGCGATCTATTATAATGCAAAGTCACTCGTTAAGGGGACAGCATCCGACTGGCGTGATTTGTTTTACAAGCACCCGGCAATGAAAACTTACATCTTTGGCGAAAGATCATTGCCAGATCCAGATATGGAAGTCCTGGTCGATCACGGGATCAACATCGAAGTGGTTCAGCGTGCCGGACACTCAATGGGGCTGGAAAACCCCGAGGGCCTGGCCACGGCCATTATGAACGCACTTGCCTAATACCAACCTGCAGCGGTCGAAACCACCCCGTGCAACCCTCAATCGGCGGGCGGGCTTGTGAAGCCCTTGCTAATGCTCTTCGGCCGCGCGCGGCGCTATCGCGCCTAAATGAGTACGCCACAACCGTTTAACCGCTACGGCCATCAACCACGAAAAAGGGCCCCGCATTGCTGCGAGGCCCCCTTCCTAACCGTAAGGTAACTGGGTTGGTTTGGCTTAGAAGCCCATACCGCCCATGCCACCCATACCGCCCATGCCACCCATGTCAGGTGCGCCACCGGCAGCAGATTTTTCTTCCGGCTTTTCAGCGATCATGCATTCGGTGGTGATCAGCAGACCAGCAACCGAAGCGGCATCCTGAAGGGCGGTACGAACAACCTTGGCCGGGTCGATGATGCCGGCTTTAACGAGGTTGGTGTATTCGCTCTTCTGGGCGTCGAAACCGAATTCAACGTCGTCCTGTTCCAGCAGCTTGCCAGCAACAACAGCACCGTCAACACCGGCGTTCTGAGCGATCTGACGGACCGGAGCCTGCAGAGCGCGACGAACGATGTCGATACCGATGGTCTGGTCGTGGTTTGCACCTTCCAGGCCTTCAAGCGCGCGGGTTGCGTACAGCAGAGCCGTACCACCACCAGCAACAATGCCTTCTTCAACAGCAGCGCGGGTCGCGTGCAGGGCATCGTCAACGCGGTCTTTACGTTCTTTCACTTCGATTTCCGAAGCGCCACCGATCTTGATCACGGCAACACCGCCGGCGAGTTTCGCCAGACGTTCCTGCAGTTTTTCACGATCGTAATCCGAGGTGGTTTCTTCGATCTGGGCACGGATCTGGCCAACGCGGGCTTCGATCTGTGCTTTTTCACCGGCACCATCAACGATGGTGGTTTCTTCTTTGGTGATGGTGATCGATTTCGCGGTACCGAGCATGTCAAGCGTAACGCTTTCAAGCTTGATGCCGAGATCTTCGGAAACAACCTGGCCACCGGTCAGGATAGCGATGTCTTCAAGCATGGCTTTACGACGATCACCAAAGCCCGGGGCTTTAACAGCAGCAATTTTCAGGCCGCCGCGCAGCTTGTTGACAACCAGGGTTGCCAGGGCTTCGCCTTCAACGTCTTCAGCAATGATCAGCAGCGGCTTGCCGGACTGAACAACAGCTTCAAGCAGCGGCAGCATCGGCTGCAGCGAGGAAACCTTTTTGTCGAACAGCAGGATGTACGGGCTGTCGAGTTCGGCAATCATCTTTTCCGGGTTGGTCACGAAATAGGGTGACAGGTAACCACGGTCAAACTGCATGCCTTCGACAACGTCGAGCTCGGTGTGCAGGCCTTTGGCTTCTTCAACGGTGATAACGCCTTCGTTACCAACTTTTTCCATGGCTTCAGCGATCATGTCGCCGACTTCACGGTCACCGTTGGCCGAAATGTTACCAACCTGTGCGATTTCGTCTTTACCCGAAACCTTACGTGCACGGCTGATGACCGATTCAATAACCTTGCCGGTTGCGAGGTCGATACCGCGCTTCAGGTCCATCGGGTTCATGCCGGCAGCAACAGCCTTGTTGCCTTCACGCACGATCGACTGGGCCAGAACGGTCGCGGTGGTGGTGCCGTCACCGGCCAGATCGGCGGTTTTGGAAGCCACTTCGCGCAGCATCTGTGCGCCCATGTTTTCAAACTTGTCCGACAGTTCGATTTCCTTGGCAACCGAAACGCCGTCCTTGGTCACGCGCGGTGCGCCAAAGGACTTGTCGATAACAACGTTACGGCCTTTCGGGCCGAGCGTTACTTTGACAGCGTCAGCAAGGATATCAACACCGCGCAGCATCTTGGCGCGGGCGTCGGTCGAAAATTTTACGTCTTTAGCAGCCATTATATTCTTTCCTCTCTATGAGACGGATGAACATCAAACCTTCATCACCCAATTGGGCTGACTTAGGCCAGAATACCCATAATGTCGGATTCTTTCATGATCAGCAGTTCTTCGCCGTCAAGCTTGACTTCCGTGCCCGACCATTTGCCGAACAGAACTTTGTCACCAGCTTTAACGTCAAGGGCGACGAGCGAACCGTCTTCCTTGCGAACACCTGAGCCAACCGCAACGACTTCACCTTCCTGAGGCTTTTCCTTCGCGGTATCCGGAATAATGATGCCACCGGCAGTCTTGGTGTCAGATTCGACGCGACGTACCAGTACACGATCATGTAACGGACGGAACTTCATTTTCGACAACTCCGTTTAATAAGCTTAAGGCTCAATTTGTTTACCACACTAACCGGGACGAGCCATGTTAGCACTCACCCCCGGCGAGTGCTAACAGCATGTATGGCAATGGGTGGAAATTGTCAACACCTCAAAGGTACAGGTCGCAAAAAAGTCATATTTCCTGCCGGTTTACCGGCGGCGACGCTTATGGGTGCCCCTGCCCTATGACACAGGCAAAACACAGGAGCAACCCCTTAAAATTCCGGCTCCCCCCTTGCGCTCTGGCGATAAAAATCCACCGGCATCGCCCCAAAGCGGTTTGGCCCCAGCTGTGTGCGCTGGCACCACCACACAATCAGCGCGATAATACCAGCCAGGGGAATGAATATTATAAACATCCACCATCCCGAACGATCCGTATCGTGCAAGCGCCGCACCGACAGCGCCAGGCTCGGAATAAGCACAATCAGGTTAAAGACGCTATTTAACGGCCCGGCATCGTTCGTCGAGCCAAACAGTTCGGCATCAACCACGGACAACCCGGCGGCACAGATCACCACAAATAATTGCCACCACCAAAAGGCCGACCGCGACGACCGCCCCCGAAAACTGAAATAATTCCTGAAACCGGAATTAATCGCTTCACCAAAATTCATTTGTTCCCCCAAACAATAAATACACACAAAGCATATCCATATCCGCGCGATTACGCCAATCCCGCGCCGGGAATTTCCTTAATGGGTCACAATTTTCTTCTTTCCGCGCCAAAACAAAACCGGCACAGCGGTCTTCTGCCCTCTGTACCGGTTTTAAACATCATCGCCTGCCCCGTTAAACGGGCATTGTTCCGATGGCATTGACCACGACGCACGCCATCATGAATGTGACGTCAGGTCTGCCAAATTCTGCCTTGTATCAATATCAATCGTCGCATTTGGCAAGGTAACCGCCGTCACCTTTTGCCTCGCACGATTAATCAGCTTCCGGGCCCCTGTCGCACCGTCAAGTACGGCAAGTTCATCCCACATTGACCGGGGAAACACGGCCGGCACGCCCAACCCGTCGGCATATGCCGTTGCAACAATTGAAGATCCATCAAAGGCAGCGACCAGTTTTTGATAATCCTGTTTTTCCAGGCAAATCTGGTCGCAAACCGCAATCAAGGCCCCGTCAAATTTTGCCGGATGATCGTTAATAGCGCCAATACCCACCGCAATTGACGTGCCCATTCCCTGCGGCCACTGCGCATTAAAAACAACCTCGCCGTCATGGGCGATATGCGGGGCAATTTCATCGTGATAGGCGCCCAGCACCACAAACGGTCGCCCGGTGCAGGCCCCTTTCAAAGCTTCCATTGCATGACGCAAAAGCGACTTGCCCGAAACTTCGGCCAGTTGCTTTCGCCCGCCAAAGCGCCGGCTTTCGCCTGCGGCCAGAATAATCCCGGCAATATTCGTCATTCCGCAACCTTCGCAAGGTGAAGGCCGGTTTCTTTATAAAGCGCCTGATGAACACCGGACAGAATAGAAAGCGCGATGCTTTCCGGAAGCTGCCCGCCAATATCAAGCCCCGCCGGGCTGGAAACAGGACAGGACAGCATTTGATGGGTCAGGCCGGCATGGTCAAGCACATTGGCAAAGCGATGACGCGGGCCCAATACCGAAAGATGCCGGATACGGGTTTTGCCAATCGCGCGTAACGCATCCCCGTCAATGGAAACGCTATGCGCCATCAAAATGGCCGCATCAACCTTGTGATCCTCGACATAGGTTTCAAGTTGCGACATATCCCGGAGGATATGCCCCGCCCTGGGGAAATGATCCACACGGGCATTGGCCGGGCGCGGGTCTGCCAGTGTCACCTGCCAGCCCATTTCCCGGGCAATATTAACAACCGGTCGCGCATCCGGCCCACCGCCAACAATCAGGATATGCGGTTCTGGCCGGATCGGCGTTACCAGCCAGTCATCGCCATTGCTGTCACTGACCGTCGTGGCAATCTGTTGACCGGGCAAAACCCGTTCATCACGGGTGAAGGTCGCCTCTAATGACCCGATTTTCTGGCGGTAATAGCCGGTTTGGCGGGCGCGCAAGGCTTGATAAAGATCCGTCAGGCCCAAATCGTTTGCCGGGCTTACCGGCTGGAGCATGATGTAAACCTTGCCGCCGCACCCAACGCCCAGCTTGAAAAAGACGTCATCTTCGTCATTGCCGTCATATTCAAGCATGACGACCTTTTCGGTCATCATTGCCTTGCGTGCATTGCGGACAATATCGGCTTCAAGGCACCCGCCACTTAACAGGCCATGCTGCTGACCGCGACCATCAATCAGCATCATCGCCCCAGCCTTGCGATAGGCAGAGCCCTCGGTCCGGTAAACCGTCCCGAGAACCCATTCCGTATCTTCTTGACCAGACCACCAAATATTCAACATTTCCGATAATTGATGGCTCATTTCAGGTTTCCCTCAGAATACACACGCCAATACGTGACCAACATAACGCCAAGTGCTCAACGCATTTGCAGGATGATCACGTCAATGCTGGCCGGGTCGGTATGGCTTCTCAGTTGTGCCACGTCCTCTGGTTTTACAGCCCCCCCCGTATTACCCCAGGCGGAGCGGGCATAACTCAGAACATCGGCCATCTGCTGGTCCGACAGTTTCTCGCGATAAGGCGGCATACGGTAGGAATCGGGCACACCATTGGAAACAACGCGCGGTGAGCCGTTCAACGTCACATTAATGGCGGAATCCGCATGGGGGGCCAGCATGGAAGACACACCCGCCAGCGGCGGTATCCATTCGCCTTTTCCGCGTCCGTCACGGCCATGACAGAACGAACAATTCGCCGCATATGTCCGTGCGCCAGGCACGTTATCGGCCACGTCTTTTGACAAATCATCCGCCGTTGCCGGGTCATAGGACCAGGCGGTTTGCGCATTATCGGCATTTGCCGGCAATGACTTCAAATAATGCGCAATCGATTTCAGGTCGTTATCGGTCATGAATTGGGTGGAATTGTTAAATGCCTCCACCATCGAGCCAAACACAACGCCATGCTGGTTACGGCCATTTTTCAGATAGGCATAGACGTCATCCTCGCTCCAGCGCCCCAGGCCGATATTGGGATCATTGCGAAGACTGGGCGCATACCAGCCGTCCAAAACAGCACCCGCCAGATATTCCGGACTGCTTTCATCGAATGCCTTTTCGTTCATCACCACACCACGCGGTGTGTGGCAACTCCCGCAATGGCCCGGCCCCTGCACCAGATAAGCGCCGCGATTCCACATCTCATCTTCCGATGCCTTGGCCTGGTAAACCCCGCCATCGGTAAAAACAATATTCCAGAACGCCAGCGGCCAGCGCATGTTCAAAGGCCATTCAATTTCGCTGGCCTTATTGGCCTGTACAACCGGTTTAACCTCCGACATGAAATAGGCGTAAAGTGCCTTAACATCCGCATCGGGCATTTTCTCGTAAGACGGATAAGGCATCGCCGGATAAAGACGATGGCCATCGGCGGCAACACCATGCCGGATCGCACGATCAAAATCGGCCAGACTATAATTGCCAATACCGGTTTTCGGGTCTGGCGTGATGTTGGTGGTAAAGATCGCGCCCAGCGGCGTCCCCATTTTAAGGCCACCGGCAAAAGGTTTGCCATCCGGCGTCGTATGGCAAGCCACGCAATCAGCTAGGCGCGCCACATATTTACCTTTCGCAACCAAATCATCCGACGGTGAGGTGGTGGCATCTGCGGCATCAAACGGCGAAGAGGGTGTATGGGTTGCAATCCAGGTGGCACCAGCCGCCCCAACAACAATAACACCCAAAACAGTCAACAGAGACTTTTTCAACGGAAACCCCGTTCTTTAAAACTTTTTGGCGATGGATAAACACACAGCAGATCAACCGAAAAGCTGGCGATCACACCTTGATGTGACCGCCCCGATATCTGCATTTATTTTGCGTTTATGGCTGCGATCTCAACTTTCCAGGTGCAAGTTGCGAAGTGGCATTTCGCGCACCCGCTGGCCCGTCAGGGTTGAAACCGCATTGGCAACGGCGGGCAAAACCGGTGGTAATCCCGGCTCTCCAACGCCGCCCATTTTCGCCCCACTTTCAATAATCCGAACGTGAACGTCCGGCATCTGATCCGGGCTTAAGATCGGATAAAGGTCATAATTGCGTGCGCGCGGCTCGCCTTTTTCATAAATGACCTCTTCCATCAGGATTTGCGACAGACCCAACGCCGCGGCCGATTTCACCTGTGCCTCGATAATGGCCGGGTTCACGATGCTGCCCGGGTCAATGGCTTCCCATATGTCATGAACAACCACTTGCCCATTTTTCATCGAGACTTCTGCAATCGCCGCCGTTTGGCTGCCAAAGGGCGAGGCCATGCCAACACCACGCGCCCGCATGCTGCCATCTTCGGCCTTGAACGGCCCGCGCTTCCAACCACCAGAAAGCTCTCCAACAGCTTTAAGCAAATTGGTCAGACGCTTATTGTCCTTTAACAGCGCCAGCCGCATCTCATAAGGGTCCTGCGATCCTTTATCGGCCATTTCATCGAGGAATGTTTCATAAAAGAAATCATTCATGGAATGCCCGACCGAGCGCCAATAAGCCAGCATCGCCGGTGTCTTGACATAGGCCTGGGCAATCCGGCGATCTGCAATCGCATAACTTTTGCCGGTCAAACCTTCCAGCGCCAACGGGTCCAAAGAATCCGGGTTATGCCCGGTCAGGCTCTCGGTTGGT
>JBNKVZ010000080.1:0-19205 GCA_050299455.1 Thalassospira sp. | reverse complement strand
GGTTAATGAACAACATCCCCGGCTGGAATATCGCCGGCTTTATCGCGAGCATTTTGGCTTTTTTTGCGGGCCGACACATCATCTCTTTGGTCAGAAGGATGTCACCCTGGCGGATTTGCGTGACGAAGCCTTTGTGTCGTTTTCAACGGATCAACTTTAATATCTTCTGGCAGCAACTCATTATATTTGTCCAACATGAAACTATACCATTCTCGCACACATGCTTCGATTGCAGCTTCATTGTGTGGTATCCAATCCAGCTTGCGCAGCGATTCAACAACCGATGTTTGCAAATCCCCGCTTTGGAATTTGTCGTGCCAGACTTTTGTGGTCAGAAAATAATCGTCCCTAGCCAGGCCACTGGCCTTCAGGCCGCGGCCCACACCTTCTTCATTATGATACATCTGGGCGGTGTCGAAATGGCGATAGCCAATCTCGGCGGCCTTTGCCACCATCTTTTCGGCAGCCGCTGAATCAAGCTCGAACGTTCCGAAGCCAAGCGCAGGTATTGAAACGCCGTGAATGTCACGTGTGATCATGGTGCGTATCCCCTGTTATTTGATTGTCGTATGCCCGTTTGATGCACAAATGCGGCCCGTTTGCGGCGCATCATATTGTGTGGTGCATGAGCATTTATGCGCAGTTTAAACTCAGAATTAGCTCAGATCAATTGAACCGCAACCTGTACAGGGGAATGAGGCGCGCGATACAGAGGGGCGAAAGCCCCGTTTTGCCGCCATTTGGGCGGAGAGCAAAAAAGAAAAAAGCCGGCCGTGAATGTGGCGACCGGCTATAAAGTTTCAGGACTTAGAGTGAGGCTGTATCAAGCCTCCCTTAATCTGACAGGTTGTATTTATCTATACCTTGATATGCGTCAAATTGCTGAGAATATAAGGAATTACGCGGAGTTTTGCGCATCTGCCCCGGATGTTTCGGCAATGGCGGCATTCAGGTGTAACAGTGACTGACGAATGACATCGGGCCCCAGATCGCGGGTGATGAAAACCAGTTTGGACCGGTGGTCGTCGCTGGGCCAGGCGGGCAGGGTTGCCGGGGGATGAAATATATGTTGCACCGCATGAATGGCGACCGGGCAATCCTCTCCGACCAGATTAAGGATGCCTTTGATGCGCAACAGGTTTTCACCGCGCATCTGGGTGAAAATTTCCGCCCAGGTCACAAACGCATCCCAGTGCAACGGTTCCTCGAATGTCAGGCAAAAAGAGGCAATATGATCGTCATGGCGGTTTACATCATGATGATGGGCGTGATGGCCTTCATGCTCATGCTCATGCTCATGCTCATGCTCATGCTCATGCTCATGCTCATGCTCATGCTCATGCTCATCATGGCTGTGATCGTGATGAGGGTCATGATGCCCATGATCATGGGCGTGCTCGGTGGAGCTGTCGGCATAGGCCTCTTCACGCAGCCATTTCTGCACATCCATCGATTTGGTCAGTGGGTTATAAAGCCCGGCATTAAACAGCTTTTCGGGGTCCACCTGGCCCATATGCACCCGATAAAGCGGTGCGGCAGGGTTAAGTTTATGCAGCCGGTCTTCAAGGGCCAGCAGGGTTTCTTCGCTTGCCAAATCGGCCTTGGTGATCAAAATACGATCTGCCACCGCCGCCTGTTTGACACTTTCAACATGATCATCAAGCTGGTTGCTGCCATAAACCCCGTCGACTGTGCTGACCACGCTATCGAGGCGGAATTTGTTGGTTAATAGCGGGTCGGTCATCAGGGTATGCAGGATGGGGGCCGGGTCGGCAAGGCCGGTGGTTTCAATCACCACACGGTTAAAGGGCGCAACTTCGCCCCGTGTGCGGCGAATGAAAAGGTCACGCAAGCCGTTAATCAGGTCGCCGCGCACCGAACAGCAAATGCAGCCGGAATTTAGCAACATCACATCTTCGGAAATTTCCTGTACCAGCAAATGATCCAGGCCAATTTCACCAAATTCATTAATCAGAACGGCGGTATTGCGCATGTACTCATGGGCCAGCAGGGCATTAAGCAGGGTGGTTTTGCCGCTGCCCGAGGGGCCAAACAGGGCGGTGATGCCCGGTTGATCCACGGTGAAGCGCGCCTGTAAATCAAGGCTGCCAATCTGATGGCGAATATCGATTTTCAAGTTCATGGGCGGACCTGCCCGGTCAGTTTTTGGCGAATACCGCGCATGGCCATTTCCGAAATGATCAATCCACACAGGGCCAACCCAATGGAGAGGGCGGCCAACCTTGCCGCCGCAAGCTCGCCCCCCGGTGTTTGGATGGCGGTGTAAATTGCCAGGGGTAAGGTGCGGGTTTCGCCGGGAATGTTGGAAACAAAGGTAATGATCGCGCCAAATTCGCCCAGGCTGGCGCTAAAGGCGGTAATGGCCCCGGCAATGATGCCGGGCAGGGCCAGGGGCAGGGTGATGTTGAAAAAACGGTCAAATGGCCCGGCCCCCAGCGTTTCGGCCGCCTGATGCAGGCCGGAATCAATATTTTCCAACGCGATGCGAATGGCCCGCACCTGAAAGGGAAAACTGACGATGCCAGAAGCCAGGGCCGCCCCGCTCCAGCTGAAAACCAGGCGGATGTCAAATGTATGAAGTAACCACGCACCGATGGGCGCACGGGTGCCAAAGCTGATGAGCAGCAAATAACCCATCACCACCGGCGGCAGGATCAGCGGCAAATGAACAAACGCATCAAGCAGGAAGCGCCCGGGAAAGCGCCCGAAGGCTAAAATGCTGGCGGCCAATATGGCAAAGGGCAATGCGCCTGCCACAGCAACCGCCGCAATTTTCAGGCTTAACAGCAGGGCATCAATTTCGGCAGGCGACAATGTCATGGTGGGGTCTGTTATTCAGTTATTGGTGGGGCACGGTAAAGCCATATTGGCGGAAAATGGCGCTCGCTTTGGCAGATGTCAAATAATCCAGCAGGTGCGTTGATGCCGGGTTTTTCATGTCCTTCATAATGGCCACCGGATAGGTGATGGCAGGATGGCTGTTTGCCGGGAAAGTCGCAATAATTTTAACCCCCTTGCTGATCGCGGCATCGGTTCCATACACAATGCCCAACGGGCTTTCGCCGCGTTCAACCAGGGCCAGGGCCGCACGCACATTATCGGCCCGCGCCAGGCGGGGTTCGGTTGTTTCCCACATGCCAAGATTGGTCAGCGCCTGTTTGCCATAAATACCGGCGGGCACATGGTCCGGGTCACCGATAGCAATGCGGTCATCCGGGCCGATCAGGCGGGTTAAATCGCTGTTAGGCTCCAGCTTAATGTCGCCCAGTTTGCTGTCTTTAGGGGCGATCAATACCAGTGAATTGCCCAAAAGGTCGCTACGCGTCCCTGCGGCTAACAAGTCCTGGTCCGAAAGCCAGTCCATCCATTTTTCATTGGCGGAAATAAACAATTCCGCCGGGCCACCTGCCGAAATTTGCCGGGCCAGTGTGGATGAACCGGCAAAAGACAGGCGCACATGGTCATCGGGGTTTTGCGCCTCATAGGCCTTGGCAACCTCGCCCATCGCATCGGTCAGGCTGGCAGCGGCAAAAACGGTAATATCCTTGGCATGGGCCAGGGCTGGCAGGGCGAATAAAGCAAAGCTGGCTGCCAGTGAAAGCAGCGGGCGGGGCAGGGGGCTGAACATTGTGGGGCTCCGGTTTTCAGGAAATGACGCATCGCTATATTTCACAGAATATAGCGATGCGTCAAGCAAGCTTTGGCCCGTTTGAGGGGCGATCTGGTCATATTAAGCCGCTAAGGGGGATGGGTAAGCCGATATCCGGGCTTATTTCTGGCAAACGGCGGTTAAGGCCGGGTCGTTGTCTGCCAGGGGGGCCATCTTGAAATCGTTTGTTGGAAAGCCGTTTTCATTAAGGGCGGTCGCGGGCGAGATGAAGCCGGTCTGTTTGCGGGTACAGTCAATCAGGCGCGTGGTTGCCATCGCGTCATGGCCCTTTTGCAAATACACGGTGGTGACTTGCCGTTGCGCCGGGTTTTGCGGGTTGGTAACGGTTTTGCCGGTATCGATCGCGGTAAAGCGATTGATCGGTGCTTTGATCAGCGTCCAGGGTTTATAGGGGGAACTGGTGGTGAATGTTTCAACAACACTGACATTGCCCGGCAGGCGGGCCGAAATGCGGTCAAACCAGCTATAATCATCCCAGATCATATAGCCAAACATGCCGAGTGCGGCGGTAAGCGGGATCAGATATTTGGGGGCCTTGCGCCCGGTCAGCCGAAAGCCCAGCATAACAATGCCTGCGCAGGCAAAGCCGACCACGATGGTGGTAAAAATAAAGACAAACATGGTGCCGGGCCCCTGCGATTGCGGCGATCTGCGCGGTAAAACAATGTGAATGGCTTAGCGCAGGACACGGTCCAGCTCAAGTTCGCCTTTAGGATCACGCTTGTCGATCTGGGCCAGGAAAAGCTCCGCCGTGGCAATCGCATCGGTCAAGGCATTATGGGCGCGATAGGGCGGTAAATTATGGGTCTTGCGCAGGTTTTGTAATTTCATGGCCCCGCTTTTTAACGGGGTGCCCTGGCGTTGAATATCGCGCAGGCCCAAAACCAGTGTATCAACGGTTGGCATTTGCAGCGACGCCCCGTAAAGCCGTTTGCAGGCCCGGCCCAAAAAGCCCAGTTCAATTGGCGCATGATGTGCCAGCAAAACCCGCCCGGCCAATATCGGCAACAGCTGGCGCAGGATGTCGTCAATGTCGGGCGCATTTTCCAGATGGTCATCCAAAATGCCGTGAATCACCGCCGAGTTTTCCCCCACATCGCGGTTGGGGCGCACCAGCGTGTGATGCGCACTTGATAAATCCACCCCGCGATTGCGCACCACCACCCAGCCAATGCTGATAATGGCATCCTTTTTCGGGTGCAGGCCGGTGGTTTCCAGGTCAACTGCAACAAATTCCACATCGGAAACCCGGCGTTCCGGGCTAACCGGCGGGATGTCGTAAAATTGCGCCAGCGGGCCTTGGGCGCGGTTGCGGTTCCAGCGCCGGTAAAACTGGCTGTCCTTTAGTTTTTCCTGAAGCCCCATATCCTGTCCTGCATTGCTTTTATCTGAAACGCGCCGTGGTTGCCGGGTTTGCTTGCCTGTCAGGTGCCGCTTTTGCCAAAGCTGCTTTCAAGGCCGGATTGTAGCGTTTTTATCACGTTGAACGCATCCTTGAGGTGGCTTCGTTCGAAGGCGGAAAGGCTTTCGGGCGGTAAAAAGTTATCAGGGCGTTCCCCGTCGCGAATTTGCGCGACCTGGTGTTTTAAGCGGGTAATGCTGATAAATTCATAGGCATCCATCAAATCACGCGCGCCTTGCGCACTGATCGAACTGGTATGCAGGGCAGCTTGCAGGCGGGCGGTGGTATTGACCGCCGCGATGCCATTGCCCAGCGCATGGATGCGCGCAATATCGACAATCGGCACCACGCCACTATGTTTCATATCCAGGGTGCGGTCATGTTCGCCGCCCCGGATCATGACAAAGTTGCGGAAAAAGCCCAGCGGTACCTGATGGCTTTGCGCATTGCCCACCATAAAGGCCAGAAAAATGCGGTTGCCCGAGGCCATTGTTAAAATTTGGCGATGCAAATCTTCATACAGGCTTGTTTTGCCATAGATCGGGCGCAGGTCAAACCAGACCGAACACAGCATCAGGGCCTTGGGTTCCGGGCTTTGAATCCAGGTGGTGAAATATCGCTGCCAGGTTGCCACCGACTGGCGCCATTTTTCGGTTTTTGCCATCATCTCGCCGGGGCAATAAACATAGCCCGCAACATTTAAGCCATCGCAGACAAATTCCGCCAGATTGCGGAAATAGTCGCCATGTTTGGCGGCGTCATAGGCATCATCAAGGATCAGGCAATTATCCTGGTCGGAAATGGCGGTTTGTTCCTGCCGTCCCTGGGACCCGCCCGCCAGCCACACATAGGGCACCGGCGGGTGGCCAAATTTCTGTTCGGCCAGTTCCAACAGGCGCGATGTCACGGTATCGGCAAGGGTGGTGACAATATGCCCGGCATTTTGCGATGTTGCACCGGCATCAATAAGCTGGCGCAATAATTCGGGGATTTGTTTAATCACACCGGCCATATCGGCAGGGTCATCCATTTTGCTGATTTGCCCGGCCATATAAACCGCCGACAGCGACTGACGCATCAGCAGGTTGGTGGTGGTGATCACGCCAACCGGTGTTGCCGCACCTGGGGCCACCACCGGCAAATGGCGGATATTATGCCGTGTCATGGTCAGCAGGGCATCAAAGGCAAAGGCATTCGGTGCGATGGAAATGGGGTTGGGCGTCATGATGTGGGAAACCGGGGTGGCATAATCCAGCCCTTGCGCCACCACGCGGTTGCGCAGGTCGCGGTCCGTGACAATGCCGGTGACTTTGCCCGCATCGTCGGTCAGCAACAGGCAGGAAACGCGTTCCTGGTTCATATGCTGCCCGGTTTCCAGCAGGGTTGCGGTTTCCGGCAGGCTGACAACGTCCCGGCCAATCAGATCCTTGACCTGCAGGCTCATGAGTTTGAGCTGGTCTTCATCGCGGGCTTCGGCCATTTGCATGCCGCCACGCAACCGCGCCCCGCCCATCAATTCAAAGAAATAGGCAAATTGCGGATGCTTGCCCGCCAGGTCGTGAAAATCGCTTTCGGGCAATTGATAAACCAGCGTGTCTTCAATCGCGGTAATGCGGTTGGCCGCCTTGCCGCCGCGAAACATGGCGCGCACGCCAAAACATTCCCCTTCGGACAATCGGGCCAGCAAGTGACCATCGGGGGATTGGGTTTCAACCGCACCGGTACGCACAATATGCAAGTGCAGGCAGGTTATATCGGGCTGTAAAATGACCGATCCCTTGCGGAAATATCGCGCGGTCAGGCGCGCGGGCAGTTGGTCCAGCGTTATGTCCGGAAGCAGGTCAAACGGGTGATGCGCTGCCAGAAAATCGCGAATTTCTTTTAATTCAAGGCTCATGTCATTTCCCGCGTGCAAATGGGTCGGGTAGGGGTGCCGACGATATCACGGCCCAATCGTGCTAACCCTAACGCAAAGACCCCCGCATGTCTCTGACATCGCGGGGGTCTCGTTCATTTTGGCTGAAATTTTTTCAACCACATAGAGATGTTGCCGGTTTTAGTGGTCAACAGCAGCCCCGGCCCCTTTGGGAATGCGGATCTGCTCAACCAGAGTCTGAATATGCTGGGGCGGTTCGTTGGTCATTTTTGACACAGCAAACGCCACAATGAAATTCAGCAACATGCCGACGGCACCAATCCCCTCCGGCGAGATACCAAACAGCCAGTTATCGGCGGTATTGGCAATCAGCGGGGCGATGAACACACCCTTATAGGTGATGATATAGCCCATCGTGAAGATAAGCCCGGTCAGCATCCCGGCAATCGCCCCCTCGCGGTTCACCTTCTTGGAGAAAATCCCCATAATGATGACCGGGAACAGCGATGCTGCGGCAAGACCAAAGGCAAAGGCAACCACCTGTGCAACAAAGCCCGGCGGGTTATAGCCCAGATACCCGGCAATGCCGATGGCAACCGCCGCCGCAATACGCCCTGTCAGCAGTTCCTGTTTTTCGGTCATGTCGGGCGTAAAGGTGCCTTTCAAAAGGTCATGCGAGATACTGGATGAAATCACCAACAGCAAGCCTGCCGCCGTTGAAAGGGCCGCGGCAATCCCCCCGGCGGCGACCAGGGCAATCACCCAGTTGGGCAATTGGGCAATTTCCGGGTTGGCCAGAACCATAATGTCACGGTCAACCTTTAATTCGTTGCCTTTCCAGCCATATTGTTCGGCCTTGGCGGCAAAGTCGGCATTGGCATCATTGTAATACTGGATGCGGCCATCGCCGTTTTTGTCTTCAAAACCCAGAAGGCCGGTGCTTTCCCAGCGTTTCATCCAGTCCGGGCGGTCTTTAAAGACCAGGTTGCCATCAGGCGATCCAACCGGGCCGATTTGCACGGTGTCGGTCAGGTTCAGGCGGGCCATTGCCCCCACAGCCGGGGCGGTGGTGTAGAGAATGGCAATGAAAACCAGCGCCCAACCAGCGGACGAGCGGGCATCACGTACCTTTGGCACGGTAAAGAAACGCACGATAACGTGCGGCAGGCCCGCTGTACCCACCATCAGCGCCAGGGTAATGGCGAAAATGTCGATCGTGGATTTGTTGGTGGTGGTATATTCCAGGAAGCCAAGCTCGGTGACAACCTGGTTGAGGCGTTGCAGCATAAATTCGCCGGTGCCATTGACGGTGGAGCCAAAGGCAAGCTGCGGGATCGGATTGCCGGTCAGCTGAAAGGCAATGAAAATCGCGGGCACGGTATAGGCCACGATCAGCACGCAATATTGGGCCACCTGGGTATAGGTCACACCTTTCATCCCGCCCAGAACGGCATAGATGAAGACAATGCCCATGCCAATGATCAGGCCGGTCAGAAGGTCAACCTCAAGAAAGCGCGAAAACACAATGCCGACACCGCGCATCTGGCCGGCGACATAGGTAAAGGAAATGAAAATCAGGCAGATCACGGCAACGATACGGGCGGTTTTGGAATAAAACCGGTCGCCGATGAATTCCGGCACAGTGAATTTGCCGTATTTACGCAAATAAGGGGCCAGCAACATGGCGAGCAGGCAATAGCCGCCAGTCCAGCCCATCAGATAAACCGAGCCGCCATAGCCCAAAAAGGCAATCAGACCGGCCATTGAAATAAACGACGCCGCCGACATCCAGTCCGCCGCCGTTGCCATGCCATTGACCACCGGGTTCACCCCGGAGCCAGCCACATAAAACTCGCCAGTCGTGCTGGCCTTTGCCCAAATGGCAATACCGATATAAAGCGCGAAGCTTAGCCCCACGGCAATATATGTAAGGGTCGTAAGATCCATCAAAATGCTCCCCAATACAAATGGCCGCCGGGGCCTATTCGTCTTCCCGGACGTTAAACTCACGGTCCAGCTTGTTCATTTGCCAGACATAAACAAAGATCAGTGCCACAAAGACATAGATCGAGCCTTGCTGGGCAAACCAGAAACCAAGCTGGAAACCGGCGATTGAAATGGTATTGAGGGCATCGACAAACAGAATGCCGCAGCCATAAGAGACCACAAACCAGATGACCAGCAGGGTCAGCACCAGTTTGACGTTGCGTCTCCAGTATTCTGCGCCGGATTTGTCTTCCATTGCGCGTCTCCTTCCTCGGATATGAACCTTCCCGTGCCGGGTTGGGTAATATTGTTATTGATCACCCGGACTTTAGAAAAATGCGATGCATGATCGCGCTGGTTGCACGAAACACCATTCAATTTTCCTACCAGCTTTGTTTGACGCGCATGAACTAACCCTTAGTCGAATGACCTTGCGGGTTAATGTTCTTTTTTATGGGGAATTATTTTAAAACAATGATTTAACCCGTATTGGTGAGGATATTTGCCAGCTAGGCTTCGACTAAAGTCTTGCCAAAGACGGGCAGGTCACAGGGCCATTGTCGGCTTTTTCGGCGTGTGTGGTTGCACATTGAACCGTAAATGCCAGATCAGATAAAACCCGTGTTGCCCGTGATCGTCGCAACGGTGCGGCGGATCGGAGCATGGCTGATATCGGTTGTGAAATTGCCGGTTTTGCGTCTTTGCCGTTGTTTGTCCGGGTTAGCTCGGTTACAAACGGCGCACAATATTCGCCCCATAATCATGGGGCGCGGTTCATTTTGGATGGGGAATTTAATGGCATCCTACCAGTATATTTACGTCATGAAGGACCTGACCAAGATCCTTCCGGGTGGTCGCGAACTTTTCAAGGGCATTACGCTGTCCTTCCTGCCGGGCGTTAAGATCGGTGTTCTCGGGAATAACGGTGCCGGTAAATCGACGCTGCTTAAGATCATGGCGGGCATCGAAAAGGATTATGCCGGTGAAGCATGGCCGGCAGAGGGTGTGAATGTCGGCTACCTTGAACAGGAACCGCAGCTGAACCCGGAAAAAGACGTTTTGGGTAACGTGATGGAAGGTTGCGGACAGATTGTTGACGATCTGGCGCGCTTTAACGACATCAGTGCCAAATTCGCCGAACCGATGACCGATGACGAAATGAACGATCTGCTGGCCGAGCAGGGCGAGCTTCAGGAACGTATCGATGCTGCCAATGGCTGGGATCTTGAGCGGACGCTGGAAATTGCGATGGACGCATTGCGTTGCCCGCCCAAAGATGCTGACGTGACCAAGCTTTCCGGTGGTGAACGCCGCCGTGTCGCCCTGTGCCGTCTGCTTCTGGCCAAGCCTGACATCCTGCTGCTTGACGAACCGACCAACCACCTTGACGCTGAATCCGTTGCCTGGCTTGAACGTCACCTCGAGGATTATCAGGGCACTGTTATTCTGGTTACCCACGATCGTTACTTCCTCGATAACGTTACCGGCTGGATCCTTGAGCTCGACCGTGGTCAGGGCATCCCGTATGAAGGCAACTATTCATCCTGGCTTGAACAGAAACAGAAGCGTCTGTCGCAGGAAGCCCGTCAGGAAGGCAACCGTCAGAAGCAGCTGGCATCGGAATTGGACTGGATTCGTCAGAACCCGAAAGGCCGTCAGGCCAAATCCAAGGCCCGTGTTCGCGCCTATGATGATCTCGTCGCCGAAGCCGCAAAGGCCGTACCGGATTCAACCAAGATCGTTATTCCGGTGTCCGAGCGTCTGGGTAATGAAGTCATCACCGCAGAAGGCCTGACTAAGGCCTTTGGTGACAAGCTTCTATTTGAGGACCTCGATTTCCGGCTGCCGCCGGGGGGTATCGTTGGTGTTATCGGTCCGAACGGTGCGGGTAAAACCACATTGTTCAAGATGCTGACTGGCGCAGATACCCCGGATGCCGGCGATCTCAAGATCGGTGAAACCGTCAAGATGGGCTATGTCGATCAGTCGCGTGACTCGCTTGATCCGAACAAGACCGTTTGGCAGGAAGTATCCGATGGCCTCGACGAGATCCTTCTGGGCAAGCGCCCGATGAGCTCGCGTGCCTATGTGTCACAGTTCGCCTTCAAGGGGGCCGATCAGCAGAAAAAAGTCGGTCAGCTTTCCGGTGGGGAGCGTAACCGCGTACATCTTGCCAAGATGTTGAAATCTGGCGCAAACGTTCTGCTGCTTGACGAACCGACCAACGATCTTGACGTTGATACGTTGCGTGCCCTTGAAGAAGGTCTGCTGGAATTTGCCGGTTGTGCTGTGGTTATCTCGCACGATCGTTTCTTCCTTGACCGTATCGCTACTCACATCCTGGCCTATGAAGGCAATTCGCATGTCGAATGGTTTGAAGGCAACTATCAGGAATATGAAGCAGATTACAAACGCCGTTACGGTGAAGAGGCCTCTCGCCCGCACCGCATCAAATACAAACCGCTGACCCGCGGTTAATAAGGGCGTAAATCGCTGTTTTGATTTGATGAAAGGCCGCCTGGAATGTCCGGGTGGCCTTTTTTCTTGCGCATTTTGTTGCCATGCTGCCCGCTTGGCCGGTTTATGATGGCGGGCAAGCGTTGGATTGGCAAAAGCAAGGCCGATAAAAATGGTTTCAGATGAAAAAATGATCGCGATGGCCCGGGACTGGGCGCAGCGTTTCCACGCCGGGCAGGTTGATAAACTGGGCCGTGACTATATTGACCATGTGGCCGATGTGGCGAAACGCGCCAGTGTGCACGGTGCGCAGGCCGAAATTGTTGCCTGGTTACATGATATTGTCGAGGATACGTCCGTCACCCTTGATGAGATCGAGGATGCCTTTGGTCCCGTCATTTGCGCCGGTGTTGCGGGGATGACGCGCCGTAACGGCGAAGATTATTTTGACGATTACCTGCCACGCCTGCAGCAAAATGCGCTGGCACGGATCGTCAAGGTCGCCGATATGCGCCACAATATGGCAAAGCTTGATGATTTACGGGCCTCAAAACCCGAGGATGCCGACCGTCTTTCAGCCAAATATCAACGGGCAATGGCATTTTTGGAAGGGGCATAATGAGGGCGGCCTCATGGACCTCTTTGCAGGCAAAGCAAAGGCCCGCAGGGTTTTCCCAGCGGACCTTTGAATTTTGGGCTGAACAAAACAGCCAAAGCCAGGAGGCTTTGGGGCGGATTAGTTTCCGCCGATTTTCTGTTTCAGCATGTCGATCAAGGCCTGAACCTTGCCGCCATTATTCTGGATCACGGATGCAAATTCATCACGCTGGGTGATGCCCATGCTAATCCCTTCGATGGACACATCAATGATGCGCAGCTTGCCATCATATTCCCGCAGGCGCCAAACGATCTTGACGGGCGGGCCATCCGGGCGGACGACCTTGGAATTAACAAAGGTGTCTTTGCCGTTTTGGGAGTCATCGACGACAACAAATTTTTCGCCGTCAAAATCCTTGAACTTGTTGGCATAGTTCAGGGCAAGATATTTCTGAAGCAGGTCGGCAAAATTAGACAGTTCCTGCTCGGAAAGGCTGCGCCAGTAACGGCCCAGCACAAACCGGGCCACCTGGTCCATTTCGAAATATTTGTCCATCAGTTTGACGAAGCGCGCATTGCGGTCGCTATCGTCAATCTTTTTGCCAGCCAGTTCGTTAATGGCTTCATCGCCCAGGGACCGAATAAAATCGGTCGGGTTCTGGGTTGCGGCCACTTCCATAACATTATGCTTGGGAGCGGTCTGTGTTGCTGCCAACGCTGTTTGCCCAAAGGGAACAGCGAAGGCTGCCGAGGCTGTTATCAGTCCGGCAATCAGGAATCGTCCAGATAAATGTTTCATTTGTCTCCTGCCGGGGCGTCTTGATCATCGAAATCAAACGAAGCATTCATGGCATTATTTTGGCCCTCGTTCATAACGGGGCCGCCATTGCGGATTACGCTATTGCGATGCTGCCGGTAAAGGCTGCGCAACGCGGCATAATAATCCAGCGAGGTTTGCTTAAGCTGTTCAAGGTTATCATTGTTGCGATAACGGAAATCAACCGCACCAGCAGCCATGCCACCGTAATAGGCGGCAGCGACCTTGTCGCTGTTTTCTGCGCCATAGGTAAACGGATTCATCAGATAATCGGTCACAAGGCCCGTGGTATCACGCAGGTTGGACGGACCAAACAGCGGCAATACAATGTAGGGGCCGGCCCCAACGCCATAATGGCCCAGGGTCTGGCCGAAATCTTCGTCGCGGTAGGGAATGCCAAATTCGGTCGCAACATCGTTAAAGCCAAGCAGACCAATGGTCGAGTTGACAATAAAACGCTGGACTGATGCGACAGCCTGTTCAGGATCGCCCTGCAGCAGGGCATTGATCGCATTGATCGGTTCGCCAAGGTTATTGGCAAAACTTCTGACAGATTTTTTCACTGGTTGAGGTGCAATGTCGCCGTACCACATCGCAGCCGGGTACAGGATAAGAAAATCGACGGCACCATTAACATTGTGCACCACCCGATTCACAGGTTCAATCGGATCGAAATCAGTTTGGTCCTGTGCTGGCTGAGTCGACGCACATGCTGTCAAAACGGACAGTGACGCCCCAACACAAAGTGCCCGTATGTTTTTCAGATTCATTTTCTTCGCCAACGGTTTACAAATCTACTTGAAGGCCCCCGACTGTATCCCCGGACGAAGATTTAAACGAAGCTGTTGCTCTTGCAACTCCGTAAGTTTCAAACCTGCATCCTGCGATACTGCATATGCCCCGTATATCATGTGGTTAGCATAGGGTGACTTTAAATGCCAGCCAGCAAAAAAGTGACAGAAGGACTATCCTCACGGCTGTGGTAATTAAGTCACAGTTCGTTAACGAAGATGCGCTTTTCGCTTGAACAAATATAAATATATCTTTATATGTGCATGAGAAATCGGGAGGATGATCATGGAACAGGTTCTGGCAGGGTTGCGTGCCGCAGCAGAAGCCACGCGATTGCGGCTATTGGCGATTTGCGCGGAATGCGAACTGACGGTCAGCGAAATCACGCAGATCATCGGGCAAAGCCAGCCGCGCGTTTCGCGGCATCTCAAGCTTTTGTGCGAGGCAGGGCTTCTGGTGCGCTTTCGCGAAGGAACCTGGGTTTTTTACCGCACCCCGCATAGTGGCCCGGGGGCCGAGCTGGTCGCCCCGGTGTTAAACCTGCTGCCGCACGATGACGAAACCCTGTCGCTGGACCGCACCCGGCTCGATCAGGTTAAAAAACAGCGCGAACAGGTTGCGACCGAATATTTCCGCGCCAATGCCGGTGAATGGGACACCATCCGCTCGCTCCATGTTGACGAGGCCGAGGTCGAAGCCGCCCTTCTGTCGGTGCTGGGAAATCTGGAAGGCAAGCGTATTCTGGATATCGGAACCGGGACCGGCCGGGTGCTGGAGCTTCTGGGCAAGTCTGCCGCCGAAGGCGTTGGGGTGGATATGTCACGCGAAATGCTGGCCGTTGCGCGTGCCCGCCTGCAGCGCGCCGAACTGGCAAATTGCCTGGTCCGTCAGGCCGATATGTATCAGTTGCCTTATCCCGATGGTGCCTTTGATGTGATTACGCTGCATCAGGTTTTGCACTATGCCGAAAAACCCGAAACCGCCATTGCCGAGGCCGCGCGCTTGCTCGCACCGGGCGGAACATTGCTGGTGGTGGATTTTGCCGCGCATGACCAGGAAGAATTGCGTGAACAACATGCCCATCGCCGCCTTGGTTTTGATGATGCGGCAATGAAGGACTGGTTTGCATCATCCCGGCTTGCGATGGACGAGGTGGTCAATCTGCCAGGCAAGCCCCTGACGGTTTGCCTGTGGCACGGCCGCGCCACACCGGGCCTGTCCGGCGCGGTTCAGGCCGGGAAGGCCGCCGAATAAATGACCCGCTTTGCATGTAATTAATGAAATTTGCCGGTTCGCTGCCCCTTATTGGCGGCGCGCGGGCCTGAAATTGACATAATGAACACCGCCCACAGGGGCATTTGAACACAAGGTAGACGACAATGACGCCAGTGCGTGACAACACACAACAAACCGCCTCTGACAGTCGCGATTTGCGGGTTTCTTTTGAATTTTTTCCGCCCAAAACGGAAAAGATGGAAGAAACCATGTGGCGTTCCATTCATCGCCTGGCCCCGCTGGCGCCGGCTTTTGTCTCGGTAACCTATGGGGCTGGGGGCTCCACCCGGGACCGCACCCACGCCAGTGTGACCCGCATTCAGCGCGAAACCGGCATTCCGGCCGCCGCGCACTTAACCTGTGTTGGCCATACCCGTGACGAGATTGAACGCATTGCCCACACTTACTGGAATGAAGGCATTCGCTCCATCGTGGCCTTGCGCGGCGATTTGCCCGATACGGGCGATACCTATGTACCGACGCCGGGGGGCTATGATTATGCGGTTGATCTGGTTGCCGGGCTTAAGGAAATTGCCGATTTTGACATTTCCGTCTCGGCCTATCCCGAAACCCACCCCGATGCGCCCAGTGCCGATTTCGAGATTGAGTATCTGAAGCGTAAATTTGATGCAGGGGCCAACCGGGCGATTACCCAGTTCTTTTTTGACAATGAGGTTTTCCTGCGTTTTCGCGACAAATGTGCCAAAGCGGGCATTAATGCGCCCATCGTGCCGGGCATTCTGCCTGTCACCAATTTTGCCTCCCTTTTGAAATTTGCCGGTATGTGCGGGGCGCAGGTGCCAGACCGTTTACATCATTGCTTTGAAGGGCTGGATGCAGACCCCGATACCCGCCGTTTGGTCGCTTTCCACGAGGCCATTTCCCAGGTTGAAGGCCTGATCGCCGAAGGGGTCGAGGATTTCCATTTCTATACCCTCAATCGGGCGGAATTGACCTATGCGATTTGCCATGCCCTGGGTATTCGCAGCAAACCGGTTGCCCTCTCTGCCTGAGAACCCGATATATCAAGGTGCTTTGCGCCGTTAAGACACACAGACAGGATATCCCGTCATGACCGACCGCCAGAAACGTATCGCCCTGCTTAAAGAGCGCGCCGAAAAGAAAATCCTGATCCTGGATGGCGCAATGGGCACCATGATCCAGAAGCACAAGCTGACCGAGGAAGATTATCGCGGCGAACGCTTTGCCGACTGGAAACAGGATTTAAAAGGCAATAACGACCTTCTGTCTTTGACCCGGCCCGATATCATCAAGGATATTCACCTGCAATATATTGCCGCCGGCGCGGATTTGAACGGGACCAATACCTTTAGTGCCACGACCATCGCCCAGGCGGATTACGGCATGGAAAGCCTGGCCTACGAGATCAATTATGAAAGTGCCAAGCTGGCCCGTCAGGCCTGCGATGAATGGGAAGCCGCCCATCCCGGTGATGTGCGCTTTGTTAATGGGGCCATTGGGCCGACCAACCGGACGGCTTCGATCTCGCCGGATGTGAATAATCCGGGCTATCGTGGCGTGACGTTTGATCAGCTGGCAACCGCCTATAAAGAAGCCGCCAATGGCTTGCTGGATGGCGGGGCCGATACCCTGCTGGTGGAAACCATTTTTGATACCCTTAATGCCAAGGCAGCCCTGTTTGCGATTTCCGAAGTGCTTGACGAGCGCGGTGAAGACGTGCCGGTGATGATTTCGGGCACCATTACCGATGCGTCGGGCCGGACCCTGTCGGGGCAGACGACCGAGGCTTTCTATAATTCGGTGCGTCATGCCAAACCGTTTTCGATTGGCCTTAATTGCGCCTTGGGCGCAGCCCAGCTTCGCCCCTATGTGGTTGAACTTTCGCGTGTTGCCGAATGCCGCGTTTCGGTTTATCCCAATGCGGGCCTGCCCAACGAATTTGGTGAATATGACCAGACCGACAGTGAAATGGCCGAACTGGTTAAAGAATGGGCCGAAAGCGGTTTGATCAACCTTTTGGGGGGATGTTGTGGTACAACGCCGCCCCATATCAAGGCGATTACCGAGGCCGTTCGGGATTGTGCGCCGCGTAAAGCCCCCAAACTGACACCGCATATGCGGTTGTCGGGCCTTGAACCGTTCGATGCCGCCTAAGATCAAAGCCGAGAGAGATTGACAGAACGATGTCCCAAATATCCAGATTCATCAATATCGGCGAACGCACCAATGTTGCCGGCTCGTTGAAATTCAAAAGGCTGATCGTCGAGGAAAACTACGAAGCCGCCCTTGATGTTGCCCGCGAACAGGTCGAAAACGGTGCCCAGATCATCGACATCAATATGGATGATGCGATGCTCGACGCGGAATCGGCGATGGTGAATTTCATCAATCTGGTAGCGGCAGAACCCGATATTGCCCGTGTGCCGATCATGGTGGACAGTTCCAAATGGAACGTGATCGAAGCAGGCCTGAAATGCCTGCAGGGTAAGGGCATCGTCAATTCAATCAGCCTGAAGGAAGGGCCGGAGCCCTTTATTCGTCAGGCAAAATTGCTGCGCCGTTATGGTGCGGCGGTTGTTGTGATGGCCTTTGATGAAAAAGGCCAGGCTGATACGGTTAAGCGCAAATTTGAAATTTGCCAGCGCAGCTATCGGGTGCTGGTGGATGAAGTCGGCTTTCCGCCTGAAGACATCATCTTTGACCCCAATATCTTTGCTGTCGCCACCGGTATCGAAGAACACGATAATTACGCGGTCGATTTCATCGAGGCCTGCAAGCTGATCAAGGAAAACCTGCCTTACGCCAAAATTTCGGGCGGGGTTTCCAACGTATCCTTTTCGTTCCGTGGCAATAACCCGGTGCGTGAAGCCATGCATTCGGTGTTTTTGTATCATGCCATCAAGGCGGGCATGGATATGGGCATCGTCAATGCCGGGCAGTTGGTGGTGTATGAAGAAATCCCCGCTGAATTGCGCGAACGGGTTGAGGATGTGATCCTGAACCGCCGGTCCGATGCCACCGACCGCCTGTTGGAAGTTGCCGATAAATACAAGGGCACGGGCGGCCCGGAAAAGAAAGCCGACCAGGAATGGCGCAAAAAGCCGGTTAATGAACGCCTGGCCCATGCCCTGATTAACGGCATTGCCGAATTTGTCGAAGAAGACACCGAAGAAGCCCGCCAGCAGGCTGAAAAGCCCCTTCATGTGATTGAAGGTCCGCTGATGGACGGCATGAATATTGTGGGCGACCTGTTTGGCGCGGGCAAAATGTTTTTGCCCCAGGTGGTGAAATCCGCCCGGGTGATGAAAAAGGCGGTGGCCTATCTTATTCCCTATATCGAGGCGGAAAAGGATGGCAAACGCGAAGCCAATGGCAAAATCCTGCTCGCGACTGTTAAGGGCGACGTGCATGATATTGGCAAAAACATCGTCGGTGTTGTTTTGCAATGTAACAATTTCGAGGTCCTGGACCTTGGCGTGATGGTGCCGACCCAAAAGATCATTGAAACCGCCAAGGCCGAAAATGTCGATATGATCGGTCTTTCCGGGTTGATCACCCCGTCACTGGAAGAAATGACCTTTGTTGCCGCCGAAATGAAGCGCGAAGGGCTGAATATCCCGCTCTTGATTGGCGGGGCCACCACATCAAAGGTGCATACAGCGGTTAAAATTGCCCCGAATTATGACAAGGCGGTGGTTTACGTAATTGATGCGTCGCGTGCGGTTGGTGTTGCCAGCAAGCTGGTTTCCGAAACCCATCGCGAAATCTTTACCAATGAATTGCGTAACGAATATCTGGCAATGGCAGACCGCCATGCTGCCCAGCAATTGCAGAAAAAACGCTTCGCCCTGGTCGATGCCCGGGCCAACAAGGCGCAACTTGACTGGGAAAATTACTCACCCGTTGCCCCGGCCAAGCCAGGCCTGACCGTGTTCGAGGATTTTGACCTGGCGGAATTGCTGGCCCGGTTTGACTGGAAACCGTTTTTTGAAACCTGGGAATTGCATGGCCGTTTCCCGGCCATCCTTGATGACGAAGTGGTGGGCGAAACCGCCCGCAACCTGTTTGCCGATGCCCAGGCGATGTTAAAACGTATCGTTGATGAAAAGTGGTTCAAGCCGCGCGCGGTTGTTGGCCTGTGGCCGGCCAATTCGGTCGGGGATGACATTGAAATCACCCCGGCCCCCGATGGCAATGAACCCATCACCATCCATACCCTGCGTCAGCAGATGTATCGCGAAAATAACAAGCGACCCAACCGTGCGCTGGCCGACTATATTGCGCCCAAAGACAGCGGCAAAACCGATTATATCGGCGCTTTTGTCGTGAC
>JBNKVZ010000079.1:0-19372 GCA_050299455.1 Thalassospira sp. | reverse complement strand
GCCGGGGGCAGGGGCAGTTCGCGGCCCAGTTTTTCTGCTGCGGTAAAGCGGCCCGTCATCAGGCCAACAGCCGCACTTTCAACATAGCCTTCGCACCCGGTGATCTGCCCGGCAAAACGGATATCCCGGCGGGATTTAAGCCGCAGGGTCGGGTCCAGCAGGCGCGGGGAATTCAGGAAGGTATTGCGGTGAATGCCGCCCAGACGGGCAAATTCGGCATTTTCCAGGCCGGGAATGGTTTTGAAAACCTCGACCTGGGCACCGTATTTCAGTTTTGTTTGGAAACCGACCATATTGTAAAGCGTGCCCAGCGCATTATCCTGGCGCAGCTGCACGATGGCATAGGACTTCACCGTCGGATCATGCGGGTTGGTCAGGCCAACCGGTTTCATCGGGCCGTGGCGCAGGGTTTCACGCCCCCGTTCCGCCATGACTTCAATGGGCAGGCAGCCGTCAAAATAGGGCGTATCTTTTTCCCAGTCCTTGAATTCGGTTTTGTCGCCTGCCAGCAGCGCGTCGATGAAGTTATTGTATTCTTCCTTGTTCATCGGGCAATTGATGTAGTCCTTGCCATCGCCCTTGTCATAGCGCGACTGGAACCAGGCCTTATCAAAATCGATGCTTTCCTTATACAGGATCGGGGCAATAGCATCGAAAAATGCCAGCGATTTTTCGCCTGTCTGTTCCAGAATGGCGGCCGCCAGCGAACCTGATGTCAGCGGGCCGGTGGCAACAATGGTGTTGCCCCATTCAACGGGGGGAAGGCCGCTGATTTCGCCGCGTTCCATTGATATCAAGGGGTGGTTTATCAGGGCGTCGGTAACAGCCTGCGAGAACCCTTCGCGGTCAACGGCCAAGGCTGCCCCGGCAGGAACCTTGTGTTCATCGGCACAGCGCAGAATAAGCGAATTTGCCCGGCGCATTTCATCATGGATCAGGCCGACCGCATTATATTCCTTGTCGTCCGAGCGAAACGAATTGGAACAGACCAGTTCGGCACATTTGTCCGTCTGGTGGGCATCGGTCGGGTGTTCCGGGCGCATTTCGTGAATGATCACGGGAATACCGGCTTCGGCCAGTTGCCAGGCCGCTTCGCTACCGGCCAGTCCGGCCCCAATGATATGAACAGGTGTAACCGTTTCCAAGCTGAACCTCCGTCAGAACAGGTTTTGGCACCAAGCCAAGTTTGGCCCCACACATAGCGGTCCAAGGGCATAAATATCAAGTCAATTGCAGAAAATTACCGGCTTTGTTGCCCGGATTAAGGCTTCGGGCGTGTTCGTTATCACATTTGCCATCATCCTGCGTCGATCAGAACGGTGCAATGACACAGCAATCTTATCCATCAGGGAAACAATCCAGATATGAACGACCCAGAAGGTTCCCCCAAAGCGACGGTCGCGGCCGCCCAAGGCACGAATACCAGTCCTGTTAATGTCGGTAAAAATGCGGCACCTGCGCTGCATGATGACCCGGCAGAGGCCGAGCCAGAGGCACATTCGCAACCCTCAGACAGAAACGAGCAGGGGAAAACAGACGAACATCAAGCTGCTTCACCGGTTTCACGGACATCACCGGCTGCAAACGGCTTTCTGGCGGTTTTGGTGTCAGGGGGCGATATTGCGCGGTTATCGGCAGCCAGTCTTGCCCTGGTATGTTCGCCACTGGTTTTGCTGGCCGTCCTGGCAATATTTTTTTCGATAGACGTGATCGTGAGTTCCTGGGGTGGGCGCCTGTTTGGTTTTAGTTACGATCTGGTTTTCTTTGTTGGCATTTTCGGCGCGCTTGGGGCGATGGTCAGTGTCATGCTGCATATCAGCAACCCGCAGAAATGGCAGAATTTAACACCGCTTGATATTTTCTTCCGCTTTCTGTTTCGCCCGTTTTTGGGGTTCGTTTATGCCGTGCTGGCCTTGCTGATTGTGCGGGCCGATATTGTGCCCGATCACCTTGACCAGCTTCAGGCCATCCGTGATCTTAACAGTCTGAGTGGACTCACGGCGGGTGCCGATAGCGGGCAGCAGGTGGCCATCATGCTGTTGATTGCCTTTCTGGCAGGCTTTAGCGAACGCATGGTCAAAGCCATCTTGCAAACGGTTGAAGACCGCATCCGTGCTTTGGCGATTGGTCCGAATAATGCCAAAACAACCTGATGCGGCCTTGTTTTACGATACAGCCTTACGGCAGACGTAAATGCCGTTTCAGATATTTACCGGTATAGCTGCGGTCATTTTTCATGATGTCTTCCGGTGTGCCTGCCGCCACCAATTCGCCGCCGCCATCGCCGCCTTCGGGGCCTATATCAATAATCCAGTCGGCGGTTTTGATAACATCCAGGTTATGTTCGATCACCACAACCGTGTTGCCCTGATCCACTAATGTATGCAGCACTTCCAGCAATTTGCGAATATCGTGGAAATGCAGGCCGGTTGTCGGTTCATCGAGGATGTAAATCGTCCTGCCGGTCGCGCGCTTTGACAGTTCCTTGGCAAGTTTGACGCGCTGTGCCTCCCCACCGGACAGGGTTGTGGCCTGCTGCCCCAAATGGACGTAGGTCAGCCCCACCTGTTTAAGGGTTTCCATCTTGTCGCGAATGCTGGGAACTGCCTTGAAAAAGTCCGCACCTTCCTCGACTGTCATATCAAGAACATCGGATATCGATTTGCCTTTAAAGGATATTTCCAGTGTTTCCCGATTGTAGCGTTTGCCTTTGCATTGATCACAGGTCACGTAAACATCGGGCAAAAAGTGCATTTCAATTTTGATCACACCATCGCCCTGGCAGGCTTCGCAACGGCCACCCTTGACGTTAAAGGAAAAACGTCCGGGCTTGTAACCACGGGTTTTTGCCTCGGGCAACTGGGCGAACCATTCGCGAATGGGGGTGAAGGCGCCGGTATAGGTGACCGGGTTGGATCGCGGGGTACGGCCAATCGGGCTTTGGTCAATATCGATAATTTTGTCGATATGCTCAACGCCCGAAATGCTGTCATGTGCGCCGGGCTGGGTGCGGGCATTATGCATCCGTTTCGCCAGCGACTTATACAGCGTTTCAATCACCAGGCTGGATTTGCCACCACCCGACACACCGGTTACGCATACGAACTTGCCCAGCGGAAAATCGACATCGATATTTTGCAGGTTGTTGGCCCGTGCACCGCGAATGGTAATCGCCTTGCCATTGCCGTCACGGCGTTTGGCCGGAACCTCAATTTGCTCAATCCCGGTCAGGTATTTTCCCGTCAGGCTGTCGGGGTTTTGCTGAATTTCCTCTGGTGTGCCCTGGGCAACAATACGCCCACCGTGAATACCGGCCCCCGGGCCCATATCGACCACATAATCGGCCGCACGTATGGCGTCCTCGTCATGTTCAACCACCAGCACCGTATTGCCAAGGTCGCGCAGGCGTTTTAACGTTTCGAGCAGGCGGTCATTATCGCGCTGATGCAGGCCGATGGAGGGTTCATCAAGAACATATAAAACGCCGGTCAGCCCCGACCCAATTTGTGATGCCAAACGAATACGCTGGCTTTCCCCGCCGGAAAGTGTGCCCGATGTGCGTGACATGGACAGATAATTCAGGCCCACATCGCTTAAGAATTTCAGGCGATCATTAATCTCGCGCAGGATGCGGCGGGCAATTTCGGTTTGCTTTTGATCCAGCTTGGGCTCAAGGGCGGCAAACCACTCAACCGCTTTGCCAATGGAAAGCGCGGTGATTTCGGAAATGGTGCATTGATCCACCTTAACAGCCAGAGCCTCGGGCTTCAGGCGTTGGCCGTGGCAGGCATCGCAATCGGAAATGGTTTGGTATTTTGCCAGTTCATCGCGGGCCCACTGGCTGTCGGTTTCGCGCCAGCGCCGCGACATGTTGGGAATAACCCCTTCAAACGGGCGGGTGACCTTATAGCTGCGCGATCCGTCATCATAGGTCACGGTGACTTCTTCATCACCCGACCCATGCAAAATGATGTGTTTTGCCTTTTCCGGCAGCTTTTCCCAGGCGACATTGGTTTTAAAGCCAAAATGCTTGGCAATGGCGCGCAGGGTTTGCAGGTAATATTTGGATGTGCTGCTGGCCCAGGGGGCAATGGCCCCGTCATCCAGTGTTTTTGCCGGGTCTGGCACCACCAGTTCGGGGTCAAATTCCATTTGGGTGCCCAACCCATCACAAACCGGGCAGGCGCCAAACGGGTTGTTAAACGAAAACAGCCGCGGTTCAATTTCCTCGATGGTGAAACCGGAAACCGGGCAGGCGAACTTGGCCGAAAAAAGTGTACTTTCGCCGCTACGGGCATCTTCGGCAAAGACAATGCCATCGGTTAGTTCAAGTGCGGTTTCAAAACTGTCGGCAAGGCGGGTTTGGATACCATCCTTAACCACCAAACGGTCCACCACGACGGAAATATCGTGTTTCAGTTTTTTGTTCAGGTCGGGGGCTTCGTCGATGTCATACATTTCGCCATCGATTTTCACGCGCTGAAAACCGCGCACACGAAGATCCTTTAATTCCTTTTTATATTCGCCCTTGCGGCCGCGCACGATGGGGGCCAGCAGATAAAGGCGGGTGCCTTCCTCCATTTCCATCACCCGGTCCACCATTTGCGAAACCGTCTGGCTGACAATGGGAAGGCCGGTCGCAGGCGAATAGGGGATGCCGACACGCGCCCAAAGAAGGCGCATATAATCGTAAATTTCGGTTACCGTGCCCACAGTCGAACGCGGATTGCGCGACGTGGTTTTTTGTTCAATCGAAATGGCAGGAGACAAACCGTCGATATATTCGACATCCGGTTTTTGCATCATTTCAAGGAACTGGCGGGCATAGGCCGACAGGCTTTCGACATAGCGCCGCTGCCCTTCGGCATAGATGGTGTCAAATGCAAGCGAGCTTTTGCCCGATCCCGACAAACCGGTTATGACCACCAGCGAATCACGTGGCAGTTCGACATCAATGTTCTGCAGATTGTGTTCTTTCGCACCGCGAACCGAAATTTTTGTCAGCATATCCGGCCTTTTGTTCCTGAATTGTTCGGGAGAATGTATAGAGGAGCCAGTGATTATACGCAAGGGCGCCCCTGACAGTTCCTGCCAGGATTTGTCAGGAGGCGAAAAAGGAATTTGATGTGAGCCTGCAGCAATGTAGTTCGCAAAAGAAAACCCGCCAGTAAAATTCTGGCGGGTTCCATAAAATCGGGCAGGGGATTTTAACCCTTGGCAATCGACCGGCCGGTTGCGCCCAGATCCTTGAAGGCTTCTTCCAGGCGGGCAGCCATTGAAAGTTCGGCTTCGCGGACCCAGACACGCGGGTCATATTGCTTTTTGTAGGGTTTGTCGTCGTCCGGATCGACCTGGTATTTGAAGGCCCGTTGGTTTTCTTCGACATATTTGCCAATAGCGGTTGCATAGGCAAACTGGGTGTCGGTGTCGATATTCATTTTGAAAACGCCGTAACCAACTGCTTCCTCGATCTTTTCCTTTTCCGAACCGGAACCACCGTGGAAAACGAAATCAAGCGGGAAGGCATCCAGGCCATGTTTTTCAGCAACGTATTTTTGCGATTCCAGCAGAATTTCCGGACGCAGTTTAACGTTGCCGGGCTTGTAAACGCCATGCACGTTACCAAACGCCGCCGCGACCGAGAAATGGCCCAGCGGTTTAAGGCGACGATAGGCTTCTTCGACTTCTTCCGGGCGGGTATAAAGGCGCGGGTCGATATCGTCCTGTGTGGTATCGAGTTCCTTGCCAATACCGTCTTCTTCACCGCCGGTAACACCCAGTTCGATTTCCAGGCTCATATCGACAGCGGAAAGACGTTTGAGAAATTCCTCGCAGGTTGCCAGATTTTCCTCAAGCGGTTCTTCGGAAAGATCAAGCATATGCGAGCTAAACAAAGGCTTGCCGGTTTCCTTGTAGGCTTTTTCACCCCAGCTCAGCATACCATCGACCCACGGAACGAATTTCCGGTTGGCATGATCGGTATGAAGAACAACGGCGACGCCATAATATTCAGCCAGAAGCTGGGCATGGCGGGCGGCAGAAACAGCGCCAACAACACGGGCCACGTTGGCATCCTTGATGCCCTTGCCGGCAAAGAACTGGGCACCACCATTCGATAGCTGAATGATGATGTCAGAACCGGCATTGGCAGCAGCTTCAAGGGCTGCGTTCAACGTGCTCGAGCTTGTAATATTAACTGCGGGTAGAGCGTAACCGTCCTGCTTGCAGGCAGCAACAAGTTCACGATAGGCCGCACCGGTTACAACACCGGGTTTAACGGAAGGCATGTGGGTTACTCCTCCTGGGGGTCAGAGCATTATAACATTCCCCGTGCGAACCGACTGGTCGGCCGCAAGGGCGATCCGTAAGGAGCCCAATCCATCCGCCATATGCTGCGTAAGGTCAAGATTTTCCGTTATAGACTTTAGGAAAAACTGCTGCTCGCGCAGACACAAACCGTCATGATCGGGCTCGTCATCTGTTTTGATGATTTCGTCCGATTGTGAAAATTTTCCGTCCTGATCTGTGGCAGCATGGTGCAATTTTAAGGCATTTGTCTTTGTATGTGTGTCAATATCGGCTGATCCGGCGCCTTTTTCTTCTACATCTGTGATTGAGACAGATCCCTTCGGTCCGATCACATCCTTAACGAAAAAGGCTGTTTCGCTGATCATCGGGCCCCAGCCAGCCTCGTACCAGCCGATTGATCCATCATCAAAGCGGACCTGCAACTGTCCGTAATTATACATGTCTTCGGCCACATCGGGTGAAAGGCGCACGCCCATTGCATGAACCGAAACCGGTTTTGCCCCGGTCATCAGGCACATCATGTCCAGGTAATGCACGCCGCAATCAACAATCGGCGACACACTGTTTAACAGGCGCTTATGGGTTTCCCAAAATTCGCCACTGCTTTGCTGGTTCAAATTCATCCGCATAACCAGCGGCTTGCCCAGTGTTTGCGCCAGTTCGACAAACTTCTCCCATGACGGATGGTGGCGCAGGATATAGCCGATCACCAGTTTGCGGTCATGCTGTTGGGCGCTTGCAATAACGCGTTCGGCATCTTCCACGGTGGCGGCAAGCGGCTTTTCGATAAAGACATGCGCCCCTGCGTCAAAGGCGGCAATCGCGTAATCGGCGTGGGTTTCGGTATAGGTATTGATCGATACCGCATCGGGCCGGGTTTCGGCCAGGGCCACCTTATAATCGGTAAATTGGGCATAGGCATCAAAACCGTCGGGCAGGGTGCCTGGGGCCTTGGGGGACCGGGTGCACAGGCCGACAATTTCGAACCCCTTTAGGGCATGGTAGGCTTTGGCATGGGACATCCCCATATTGCCCAGTCCGACAACAAGGATGCGTACGGGTTTCGACGTCATGGGGATGCCTCCTGATCTTATGTTTTGGATGAGATTTTTGCCTTATTGACCTGAAATCCAGGTTTTTTTGACCTCAAACGTGGTGGGATCAAACAAAACCATATCGGCATCAAAGCCGGGCAGGATTTTGCCTTTGCGATCCTCAAGTTTCAGAAATGTCGCCGGATAAAGCGATGCCATGCGCAAGGCTTCGCCAAGATCAACATTGATCATCTCAACACTGTTTTTGACCGCCGAAATCATATCAAGGTCCGACCCGGCCAAGGTACCATCGGCCAGGGCACAACGCCCGCCAATGGCGGTAATTTCCTCGCCGCCCAGAACGAAGCTTTTGCTATCAGCCCCCACAGTGGGCATGGCATCGGTGACCAGCATTATTTTACCGGTTTTCTTGGCCCGGACGGCAATCTGCATTGCGGCAGGATGCACATGGTAGCCATCGGCAATCAGGCCACACCATGTCGTATCGTCGGCCATTGCCGCCCCGGCAACACCGGGTTCACGATGGGCAAGCGGGCTCATGGCGTTAAATAGGTGGGTGAAACCGCGCAACCCTTCGCCAATGGCCTTTTGCATATCGTCATAGGTGCCCGCCGTATGACCCGCACAAACCAGAACCCCTTTGGCCGTGAGTTTTTCAATGGTGCCCTTAGCGGCCTTTTCGGGGGCCAATGTTACCAGAATGCGGCCATTGGGCAGGCTGGAAAGAATCTCGATCGCGTCATCTTCCATCGGGCGGATGATATTGGCGTCATGCACGCCTTTGCGTTCGGTATTCAGGTAGGGGCCTTCAAGGTGAATGCCAACAATGCCCGGCACACCTTCCTCAATCGCATTTTTAACCGCCTCAATGGCGGCCAGCATTTTTTCCCGTGTGTCGGTAATCAGGGTTGGCAACATGGCCGTGGTGCCAAATTTGCGGTGCCCGGCCATGATCTGGCGAATGCCGTCAACGTTTGGCGCGTGATTAAGCAGCGTCCCACCGCCGCCATTGACCTGAACGTCAATAAATCCGGGGGCGAGCACATGACCCTGTGCATCAAAAATATCGACGCCTTCGGGAAGGTCGCCTGTTAAGACCTGATCGGATTGATTGTTGTTAGCGATGATAGAGCTGATTTTACCGTTTTCAACGATGACACAGCAATTATCGTGGAATCTTTCGCTATCGAACAGGCGGGCATTTTTAATTGCAAGAACCGTCATTAATGCGTCTCCGTCACTTTGGAAAGATGCGGCGGCGCATCGGGGTTGCAGCCCCGCAACAGGGCGACTTGTTCGGCAAGGGTATAAAAAGTCTGGATCATGGCAATCGGGGCCAATAGGGGATGGATGTCGTCAACAACAGGCAAGTGCCCCTTGGTTGTCGCATCCCCGGTTTCAGCGGCAAACAGATTATCGGTTTTGGCCCGCATTTCACCCAGAAAAGCCTCAACACTGTCACGGCTTGCATCATCTTGTGAAAATACCAGCAACGGAAAGTCCCGTGTGACCAGCGCCATCGGGCCATGCTTGACTTCGGCGGCACTAAAGGCTTCGGCATGCAGGCTGCTGGTTTCCTTGAATTTCAGGGCTGCTTCCTGCGCAATGGCAAAGGCCGGGCCCCGGCCAATCACATAAAGCCCCTGTGATTTTGCCAGTGTTTCCGCCGCATCGAGCCAGTCTTTATCAAGGGCCTGGGAAAGTTGGTCGGGCAGGGCGGCAAGGCCTTTATTCAGCGCAGGATTTTCTCCCCAACGCGCGACGATCTGGGCGATGGCGGATAATGTTGCAATATAGGATTTGGTTGCAGCCACACTGGTTTCGGACCCGGCCATCAGGGGAATGACATGATCAACCGTGTGCGCCAGGGGTGAATCGGCAACGTTAACCAGGGCAACGGTACGCGCCCCTGCCTTTTTGGCGGCCATCGCGCTTTGAACCAGGTCCGGGCTTTTGCCAGACTGCGAAACGGCGATAAACAGGGCATTTTCAACAGCCAGGGTTTTGCCGTAAATCGAGGTGATCGAGGGGGCTGCCGAAACCACGGGAATGCCCAATTGGCTTTCGATCAGGTATTTTGCATATAACGTGGCGTGGTCCGAACTGCCACGGCCACATGTCATGACAAAGGCCGGTGGGTGGTCCTGTAAATCACGCACCAGGTCATTGATCGGGCCCAGATTGGCGGCAAGCTGTGCCTTGATAACAGACGGGGTCTCGGCGGTTTCGCGCCCCATCTGTGTTTGCGGTTTCCAGCGTGTGGTCATGTCGGCGTTCCTCGCATGTAAGGTTTCGATGCAACAAGGCGTAGGGCCTATCGCGTATCGACCTGCATTTCGGCGATAAAGTCGTAACTGTCGCCGCGATAATAAGATCGGGTGAATTCAACAGGGGTTCCGTTGGTCAGAAATGACCGTCGTTCGATATAAAGGGCGGCACTGCCTTCTGGTACGCCAAGGGCACGGGCGGTATCGCTGTCAAACAATTCGGCGCGCAACCGTTGCAGGGCGCGTTCGGGTTTTTTGCCGTTTGTTGCCAACGCATCATAAAGCGATTTGTCCACCGCTTCGGGGTCGGGAATGAATTGTTGGGGGATGACGGCAAATTCCAGCGCCATGGGTTTGTCATTGGCGGTTCGCAAACGGCGAAACCGGGCAACTTCGGTGCCGGGGGACAGATTTAAGGCCATGGCCTCTTCGGGCGAGGCATACCCCACCGATTTTTCCAGCCAGATCGCACCCGGCTGAAGGCCGCGGGTTGTCATATCCTCGGTAAAGGATGTCAGCCGTGACAGGGCCTGTTCAACACGCGGGGCCACAAAGGTGCCTGCACCCTGGCGCTGGATCAAAACGCCATCCTCCACCAGTGACCGCACGGCGTTGCGCACCGTCACGCGCGAAATTCCCAGTTCGGTTGCCAGTTCGCGTTCGCTGGGCAGGGCGTCTTCGACCTTTAATATGCCGTCATCAATGATGGCCTTGATGGCGGTTTGCAAACGGCGATAAAGCGGTCCATGCCCGGTATTTTCAAAATCCCGGGCACGCAGGCTGTTTAACACGTCATCTGTTGCAATCACCGTCGTTCCTCCTGCTGGCGTTTGGCCATCAGGATGGCTCCGTCCAGCGCGTCTCCCGATGCCGGGACAATTTTATTTTGTATGTCATGTGGCATTAAAGCGGCCATGCGTTCGCCAATGCCGCCCATCATGGTTAGTCGGGGCGCCCCAAAGGAAAAAAGGCGGCGCAAAATTTGTTCATTTGCCTGTCTGGCATGTTCAACAATGTCTTGTGCAATCGCATCATTGCGATCCAGGGCATCAAAAACCGATAACGCGAACTGGCCGTAATCCGACGGGCGGGCTGTTTCGGCAAAGGAAACCATTTCTTCCGGGCTGTTTTGAAAATGCGCCATGATCTGCTGTGTCAGTTCGGTGGCCATGCCGATATTTTCATGGGCCAGCAGGGCCTTTTCCAGGGCGTGTTTGCCAATACGCGCGCCGCTGCCAATGTCTGAAATTTCAAATCCCCAACCGGCGACCGCAAGCTGTCTGTCGTTGACAATTGCCTGTCCGCAGGTGCCGGTGCCAACAATCAGGATGGCGCCATCCTGTCCGTTATGGGCACCAAGGCAGGCGGTATAGGCATCGGTTTCAAAAACGGCACTGGCAAAGGGATGGGGATAAGCCGCAATACGTTTGCGTTCGCGCTCAAGGGCCAGTCCGGCCAGCCCCATGCCCGCATGAATATCGGTTATGCGGGCGCGCGGAATTCCGGCCTGGTCAAGGGCATCATGTGCGGCTGCCGTGATTTCGGAAAAGATTTTATCCAGTCCCAAACGGGTATTCGCGCCACCACGAACGGCTTCGCCCAGAACATTTCCGAACGCATTACAAAGGCGCACCCGACAGCGTGTGCCCCCGCCATCGACCCCAAGAAAAAGACCATCAGAATCCGGTTTATTCATTGTTTGCCATCCCTAACTGCGCTCAGCATAGCAGAGTGGTATCAATATTTGCAATACCAATATAGGTCCAGTTGATCGGCAAGTTCGGCGCCTGCAAATGGGACATTCTTTGTGCGCTGTTCGGAGGTCTGATTTTAAGCTGCGCGTAATTGTTTGAAATATATCGTTTTATTCGATTAATTTTCATCGAATATGTTTGTGGTGAATTTATCGCCTTGCGTGCCTGGTATCATAATGGTATTTGATTGGGTAAGGGAGAGCAGGAAAATGGCGTTAAGCACGGAAGAATTCGATTTGCGCTTTGCCGGATTGGACCAGTGGTCTGATACCGATTTCCTGACTGCGCTTTGGGAAGGGCAGATGCGCGCTGTGGCGTCGGTTGGTCCCGTGATTGGCGATTTGGCGCGTGCTGCATCCGATATTGCCGACCATTTGTTAGATGGTGGACGCCTGGTTTACACCGGTGCAGGGACATCAGGCACCGTTGCCTGGCAGGATGCCAAGGAACTGGGCGGGACATTTGGCTGGCCCGAAGAAAAAACCATTGTTTTGCTGGCAGCCGGTGTTGATAGCGCTCCTGGTGTTTTTAATTCCGCCGAGGATGACCGGGAAGCGGCAATTGCCGCCATTGATCACCATGAAATTGGTCCCAAAGATGCTGTTATTGCCGTTGCTGCCAGTGGATCGACCCCATACACCCTTAGTGCGTTGCAGGCAGCACAGGCCGCCGGGGCGCTTAGCGTTGGCATATGTAATAACGCCGATGGCGCGCTATTGACGACGGCCGATCATGGCATTTTCCTTGAGAGTGCGCCTGAAGTTATCGCCGGATCGACCCGGATGGGCGCAGGTACGGCGCAAAAGGCGGCCCTTAACATGCTGTCCACCCTGGTGATGAACCGTTTGGGGCGGTTATTTGATAATTTGATGGTTGGCATGCGTGCCGAAAACGTCAAACTGCAAGGGCGGGCGATACGCATCGTTTGCCATATTGCCCAGTGTGATGAAATGGCCGCACAATCTGCACTTGAACAATCCGGTTTTGACATACGCAGTGCTGTATTGATGGCGCGCGGTAAAAATCTGTCAAAGGCGAAAGAAATTCTGGCGTCCGTGAACGGCAATCTGCGGGCGGCGCTTGAATATAAGGATTGAACCCGGTCCATAAAGGGCAGGGCAGTCCAATAACATTGATCAGAGGAGGCATGAATAATGTCGAACAAATTCGTGGCAAAAGGGCTGGCGGCTGCCTTGGCGGCAAGTGTCGCGCTGGTTCCATTAATGGCACAGGCCGGGAACCTGGTCATTGAAAGCTGGCGTAACGACGATATCGATATCTGGAATGACAAAATCATTCCTGCTTTCAATGAAAAACACCCCGATATTCACGTTTCATTCAAACCGATCCCGCCGACTGAATATAATGCTGCGCTTAATGCAAAGCTTTCCGGCGGTACAGCTGGTGATTTGATCGCCTGTCGTCCGTTTGATGCATCCCTTGAGCTTTACAAGCAGGGCGATCTTGTTTCGCTTAATGACCTTCCGGGGATGGATAATTTCTCCGAGGTTGCCAAGTCCGCCTGGCAGACCGACGATGGTTCCACCACCTTTTGCGTGCCGATTGCATCGGTTATTCATGGCTTCATCTATAACAAGGAAGCCTTTAAAGAAGTTGGCGTGAAAGTCCCCAAAACCACCGAAGAATTCTTCCAGGTTTTGGATAAAATCAAGGAAGACGGCACCTATATCCCGATGGCAATGGGCACGGCGGACCAGTGGGAAGCCGCCACGATGGGCTTCCAGAATATTGGTCCGAACCATTGGAAAGGGGAAGAAGGTCGCAAAGCCCTGATTGATGGCAGCCAGAAATTTACCGACAAACCCTATGTCGATACCTTCAAGGAACTGGCGCGCTGGAAAAACTATTTGCCCGACGGGTTTGAAGCCATTTCCTACCCGGATGCGCAAAACCTGTTTTCGCTGGGGCGGGCGGCAATTTATCCGGCTGGTTCGTGGGACATTTCCCTGTTTAACAAGCAGGCCGATTTCAAATTTGGTGCCTTTCCGCCGCCTCCGCCGGCTGGTTCGGATACCTGCTATATCAGCGACCATACCGATATCGGCATGGGGCTGAATGCCCATTCGAAAAACGCGAAGGATGCCAAGGTCTTCCTTGAATGGATGACCGGTCCTGATTTCGCACAGCTTTATTCCAATGCTTTGCCCGGTTTCTTCTCGCTTTCAAATGCCAAAATCAAAATCGAAGATCCGGTTGCGCAGGAATTTGTCAGCTGGCGTCAGAAGTGCAAATCCACCATTCGTAATTCCTATCAGATTTTGTCGCGTGGCACGCCAAACCTGGAAAACGAACTGTGGAACGTTTCGGCCCAGGTTATTAACGGCACGCTGACCCCGGAACAAGGGGCGGAGAAAGTCGAAGATGGCCTGAAGAAATGGTACGCACCGCACCAGAAATAACCGCATGATGGTTTGGACAGGTGCCCTAGGTGCCTGTCCCCCCTTCGGGGATATGACTTGCTGAGCTGGCGGCATGTTTGATCGCCAAAGGCGGAATATCGGGAAGATGCCCGGTGTCTTTTCGCATCCAAAATTTTCAGACAGACAGGACATGGTATGGCGCATTCAGGGCCCATGACCGATTGGCGCAAGGCAAAGCTGCCTGTGTTTGCCTTTCTGGCACCCGCGACACTAATTTACACGCTGTTTATGATTTATCCGTTGATTGATTCAATCCGGTTGAGTTTTTTCAGTGCATCCAATGGCGGCGATTTGACTTTTGTGGGGCTGGACAATTACCGCACGGTTTTAGGTGACCCGGACTGGTCACATACATTCTGGAACAGCTTTTGGAACAATATGAAGTTTTTTGCTGTTCACATGCTGGTGCAAAACCCGATCGGGATTGCCCTGGCTGCGGTGCTGAGCCTGCCACGCCTTAAATTTCGCAATAGCTATCGCACGCTGATCTTTATGCCGACCATGTTGTCGGTGGTGATTGTCGGCTTTATCTGGCAATTGATCCTGAGCCCGGTTTGGGGTGTCGGGGCAGATATTCTTGATATTGTCGGGTTGAAATCGCTGTTTGGTCCCTGGCTGGGCAAGGAAGGCAGTGCGCTGATTACGCTGGCGTTTATTTCCGTCTGGCAATGGGTCGGCATTCCGATGATGCTGATTTATGCCGCCCTTCTGGCCATTCCCGAAGATCTGGTTGATGCCGCCATTGTCGATGGTGCAAGCCATTTCGAGGTGTTCTGGCACATCAAACTGCCGCTGGTTTTGCCAACAGTTGCAATGGTTTCCATCCTGACCTTCGTGGGTAACTTCAATGCCTTTGACCTGATCTATGCGGTTAAGGGGGCGTTGGCCGGGCCGAATTTTGCGACCGACATCATGGGCACGCTGTTTTACCGCACCTTCTTTGGCTATCAGTTGCAGCTGGGCAGTCCAACGCTGGGGGCGACTGTTGCCTCGCTGATGTTCCTGATCATTCTGGCCGGTGTGCTGTTCTATCTTTTTGTCGTGCAGCGCCGCCTGTCGCGCTATCAGCTGTAAGGGGGCTGCATCCATGTCGTTGAATATTCGCAAGGATCAGGCATCGCGCGCGGTTATCGTGCATGGCGTTTTGCTAAGCTATACGCTGATCGCCCTTTATCCGGTGTTTTTGATCGTTATTAATGCCTTTAAATCGCGCAAGGGTATCTTTCGCGAACCGATGGCTTTGCCAACGTCGAAAACGTTCAGCCTGGAAGGTTTTGCCAAGGTTCTCGATAAGGCCGATTTCGGGACCTATTTCTTTAACAGCATTTCAGTCACGATCGTGACGATTGTTGTTGTGCTGGTGCTTGCCGCGATGGCCGCCTGGGCGCTGTCGGAATATAAATTTCCCGGCAATACCGCGCTGGCGATTTATCTTGCCATTGGCATCATGGTGCCTATTCGCCTGGGTACGGTTTCGATCCTCAATTTGATGGTTGATCTGGGGCTGGTAAATACGCTTACCGCACTTGTTCTGGTTTATGTCGCACAGGGTTTACCTCTGGCGATTTTCATTCTGACGGAATTTATGCATCAAATTCCCAAGGATTTAAAAGAAGCCGCACGTTGCGACGGGGTCGGCGAGTTTAAGATCTTTTTTGCCATCATCCTGCCATTGGTGCGCCCGGCTGTGGCGACTGTCGCGGTCTTTACCATGATCCCGATCTGGAATGACCTTTGGTTCCCGCTGATCCTGGCACCGGGGGATGGCAAACAGACCATCACATTGGGGGTTCAGCAGTTTATTGGCCAATATGTGACCGATTGGAACGCTGTTCTGGCATCGCTTAGCCTCGCAATCATTCCCATCCTGATCCTTTATCTGATTTTCTCCCGCCAACTGATCCGCGGCCTGACATCTGGCGCAGTGAAGTAATTTACGGGTTACAGGAGCAACTTAAGAAATGGCCGATTTAAAACTGAACCAGATCCGTAAAAGCTATGGCTCGGTGGATGTGCTGCATGGCATTGACCTGGACGTCAAAGACGGGGAATTTGTTGTCTTTGTTGGCCCGTCTGGCTGTGGCAAATCAACGTTGTTACGGATTATTGCCGGACTGGAAGACATTACCGGCGGGGATCTGATGATTGACGGTGATATCGTCAATAACAAAACCCCCAAGGATCGCGGCATTGCGATGGTGTTTCAGTCCTATGCGCTTTATCCGCATATGACGGTTTATAAAAACATGGCCTTTGGTTTGAAGCTGGCCAAAACCGACAAGACCGCGCTTGATGAACGGGTAAGGGCGGCAGCCTCCATTCTTCAGCTCGATCAATTGCTGGATCGTCGCCCGTCCGAACTCTCTGGCGGGCAGCGCCAGCGTGTGGCAATTGGCCGTGCCATTGTGCGTCAGCCCAAGGTTTTCCTGTTTGACGAACCGTTATCCAACCTTGATGCCGCCTTGCGGGTGCAAACGCGCATCGAAATTGCCAAGCTGCATCAAACACTGAAATCCACCATCATTTATGTCACCCATGACCAGATCGAGGCTATGACCCTGGCGGATAAAATCGTGGTGATGAATGCTGGGCAGGTGGAGCAGGTGGGCTCGCCGATGGAGCTTTATCATCATCCGCAAACGCGCTTTGTGGCGGGCTTTATCGGATCACCCTCGATGAATTTCACCCGGGTTAAAATCGCCGCAACAGGCGATGAAATGGTGACGGTTGAAATGCCGGGTGGGGCAACGGCAACGTTACCCTTTGCCGTGCCGACAGATGATATTGGCGCAGAGGTTGAACTGGGCATTCGCCCCGAACATTTGGAACTTGAGCGCACGGGCGACCTGCCGGTGACTGGCGAAGTCGAAGTGGTCGAGAAACTGGGCGACTCCACCTATCTTTATGTGCGGCTGGAAAATGCGGACAGGGTGACATTGCGCGCACCGGGGCATAGCCGCGTGAAAATTGGCGAAACGGTGCGTGCAGCCGCCGATGGTGGGGCGTCACATCTGTTTAATGGCGCAGGTAAGGCTTACCGCAAGACCAATTGTCCTGCGCAATATAGTGCCGATGAATAGGGACCTGTCATAGCTGCAAAAACAACCAAGGGAGGCCCGTGTGGCTTCCCTTTTTTGTGTGTGGTGGGCACCGATGAACCCGAAATGTCCGAATTTTGTTGCAGAAGTTTAACTTGCAGTTTCGGATAAAACATGGCGAAACTTGTAACGAAAAGTTCAATAGAAAACGAAATTGTCATTTTTGGTTTCGTTTCAACATAAAATTTGCTGATACTATCATGCGAAAGTTCCTTGCGGGCGGGTTGCAAGGGGCGCTTGGTGGCAGATTTTTGAATTCGTCAACATAGGGGTTCGTTACAATGTCTAAAAATACCGGCTCGCTGCGCACAACCATGCTGGCAGTTTCTGCACTTGCAGGTGTTGCCCTGCTATCAGGAACGGCCCAGGCCGAAGAACTGCGTTTGCTGACCTGGGGTGGTTATGCGCCTGAAGACGTTATCCAGATGTTTGAAAAGGAAACGGGCATCGATGTCGAAGTAACGGTATCGAATAATGAAGACATGATTTCCAAGCTGCGCGCCACTGGCGGCAGTGGCTTTGACCTGGCCCAGCCCTCGCAGGACCGTATTGCAGGCGCGCAAAGGGAATATGGCATTTATAAACCGATGGATTTGTCCAAGGTTGATGTCAGCAAGTTCATCCCCTCCATGTTGGCGGCGACGAAAACCAACACCACGGTTGATGGCGAAGTTTATGGGCTGCCGCATATTTGGGGGACCAGCGGGCTGGTCGTGAACACCAAAGAAGCCCCGGATATCAAAGATTATACCGATCTGTGCAATGCCAGCGTTGCCGGCAAGGTTTCCTATCGTTTGAAACGCCCGACCTTGATCGGTTTTGCCTTTGCAATGGGGATGGACCCGTTTGCGGCCTATAGTGACGAAGCCAAATATCAGGAAATCCTTGATAAGGTTCAGGAAAAACTGATCGAATGTAAGCCGAACGTCAAAACCTATTGGGAAGGCGGCGATGCCCTGTTGAACCTGATGCGTTCGGGTGAGGTCATTGCTGCAATGGCATGGGATACAGGCGGTTGGAAACTCAATAGCGACAATCCCGATATTACCTTTGTGGCGCCGAAATCGGGTGCGCTGGGCTGGGTGGATACGTTTGCCCTGCCGCGCAAATCGAAAAACGAAGATGCCGCCTATAAATGGATCAACTTTGTCATGCAGCCGGAAATTGCCGCCAAAATTACGGCAAGTGCGGGCAACTTCACCGCATCCAAAGGGGCGGACGCCTTTGTTGAGGGGCAGTTGAAAACCCAGTTCCAAAACAGCTTTCCGCAGGCAGCCCTTGATAACATCAAATGGTATCCGCCGGTTCCTGCCGGTTTGGAAACCCTTGAAGGCAAGGTGCTGGACCGCGTTAAAGCGGCACAATAAGCCGATGTGACACAGGCATCTCCGGCAATCGGTCGGAGATGCCATTTTATTTTATAACAATCGCTTGTTCGTGATTGTTGGCTTTAAAAATTAAAAGAAATTGACTTCATGCGGGGTGATTATGGCCGACCAGTTTGATTTGGAATGTCGGGACGTTGTCAAAAATTTCGGTCAATTTACGGCCGTGGACGAGGTCTCTCTTACCATCCCGCAAGGCTCGTTTTTTTCCATTCTGGGGCCAAGTGGCTGCGGCAAAACAACCTTGTTGCGCATGTTGGCCGGTTTTCTCGAACCCTCTCGCGGGGATATTCTGATCAAGGGGAAATCGGTCCTGGGGGTGGCGCCTAATCGCCGTCCGGTGAATATGGTGTTTCAGCATCTCGCCCTGTTTCCCATGATGAATGTGGCCGACAATGTGGCTTATGGGCTGCGTCGCCGGGGCGTTGACCGTGCCACGATCAAATCGAAGGTTCAGGAAACGCTGGCGCGTGTCGGCTTGCCGGATTCTGGCCCCAAACAGATCAACCAACTGTCTGGCGGGCAAAAACAGCGTGCCGCCATCGCCCGCTCGCTGGCCATGCGGCCAAAGGTCATTTTGTTTGACGAACCAACATCCGCCCTTGACCCCGAACTGGTCAACGAGGTGTTGGCTGTGGTGCGCCAGCTTGCCGAAGAAGGCATGACATTGGTGATGGTGACGCATGAAATGCGCTTTGCCCGCGAAGTATGCGATAGCCTAGTTTTCATGCATCAGGGTCGCATTCATGAAAGTGGCAATCCCGAGCATGTTTTTGCCAACCCCAAAACCCCGGAACTGGCAAGTTTTGTTGGTGGGCTGGCCGGGGAATAACCCATAAAGCGCTTTGCCTTTAATCAGCATCATTATGTTTGTTTTTGGCGAACCGTTTGGCAAGGCACAGCGTGCAGAGCGATGCGGCGCATTGGTCAACCGGTGTAACGCCGCGGAACCTCGCCAAAAACAACCCCATCGGGCCGGGATAATCTTCCGCCCCGCAGCGTCAAGCCCCTTGAACGTAGCCCCGCTACGTCCCGCGGGCCTTTCCTCGCCGGACAGAAGATT
>JBNKVZ010000078.1:14833-19527 GCA_050299455.1 Thalassospira sp. | reverse complement strand
GCTGGCGTCACCCTGCTTGCCATGATCATCACCCGCAACCTGTTTGCCGCCATGATCGCCGGCATGGGGCTGGTTGCCGCAGGGCGTTATTTCTTCGGGGCCTGATGCTCAACCCATCAGTCTCCCGGTGTCACGCTTCCCCCGTGACACAAAGCCGCCAGTTCTGCTATCTGGCGGCTTTTTTTTGCGATCGTAAAAACGGCAAAGCCGCCCGAAACGCGCCGGACGGCTTTGCAAAACAATAGAATTGCTCTTTGCTATATGGCTTACGCCGCAACCATATTCTGTTCGCGGGTGGCTTCAAATTTGCATTTCGGCCAGTCGCGTTCGGCGGTTTCAAGGTGCCAGGCGTTACGCGCAATGAAAACCAGTGTTTCGTCATGGTCCTCAAACAGGGCCGACTGGTTGGCATCGCGGAATTTCTTCATTTCCACCGGGTCATCACACATCACCCAGCGCGCGGCATAGGCCGGAGTTGGCTCAAAGTGAACCTTGATGCCGTATTCCGCCGCGATACGTTCTTTCAACACCTCGAACTGAAGCTGACCGACCACACCAACGATCCAGTCCGCCCCCAACATGGGTTTGAACACCTGTGATGCGCCTTCTTCGGCCAATTGCTCCAGCGCACGCTGAAGATGTTTGCCCTTCAGCGGATCATCCAGGCGCACCTTTTGCAGCAATTCAGGCGCAAAGGCCGGCACACCCCGGAAACGCAAATCTTCGCCTTCGGTCAGGGTATCGCCAATCCGCAAGGTGCCATGGTTGGGAATACCGATAATATCGCCCGGCCAGGCTTCTTCGGCAATGTCACGTTCATTGGCAAAAAACAGCATCGGGTTATGCACCGCCATCTGTTTGCCTGCCCGCACATGCTTCAGCTTCATGCCGCGTTTGAAATGGCCCGAACACAAACGGATAAAGGCAATGCGGTCCCGGTGATTGGGGTCAATATTGGCCTGAACCTTGAAGACAAAGCCCGCAACCTTTGGCTCGACCGCTTCAACCAGGCGCGTTGCCGCTTCCTGCGGGCGCGGTGTCGGGGCGATATCGCCAATGCCGCGCAGCAATTCACGCACGCCAAAGTTATTGACCGCCGACCCAAAGAAGACCGGCGTCAGATGCCCCTCGCGATAGCTTTGCAAATCAAAGGGCGGGCAAATTTCGCGCACCATTTCAACTTCTTCGCGCAGCTTTTCCAGAAGGTAATCCGGGATCAGTTCATCAAGCTTGGGATCATCAAGCCCCTTGATCGGAATGGCATCCTTGACGACATTGCCGCCTTTTTCCATGAACAGAAGCTGGTCATTGACCAGGTCATAACAGCCATGAAAATCACGGCCCGAGCCAATTGGCCATGTCACCGGGGACACATCGAGCGCCAGGTCCTGTTCGATCTGGTCAATCAGTTCAAACGAATCCCGTGCTTCACGGTCAAGCTTGTTGACAAAGGTCGTAATCGGCACGTCCCGCAGACGGCACACCTCAAACAGCTTGCGCGTCTGGGACTCAATGCCCTTCGCACCGTCAATCACCATCACCGCGCTGTCCACGGCGGTCAGCACGCGATAGGTATCTTCGGAAAAATCTTCGTGACCCGGCGTATCAAGCAGATTGAAGATGTTTTTTTCAAACTCGAAGGTCATCACAGCCGAGGATACGGAAATACCGCGATCCTGTTCGATCTTCATAAAGTCCGAACGTGCGCCGCGCTGTTCCTTTTTCGCCTTCACCGCACCGGCCATCTGAATGGCACCACCGAACAGCAACAGCTTTTCGGTCAGTGTCGTTTTACCCGCATCCGGGTGGGCAATAATGGCAAAGGTCCGGCGGCGCGAAACCTGTTGGTCGATCGACGACATGGTAGTTCCAATTATCCTGACACATTCAATTGCGGCGCACTGTAGCGATTTTTGGCCGCGTTACCACAATGAAATCATCATATCGGACATGAAACAGGCTGTTAGCGCCCCAAACCACGGCGACGCCGCGCGTCACACGGGCAAATCGGGCAACCAACACCTTCTTTTTATGTCCGCACTTACATCCCTTCGCCTGATTATGCCGCAGTGAAGCATTTTTTGCCTTCGCAGCTGCAAGATAAACGTTTGAAAAGCCGTGATTTCCCGAATTCATTCAAATTTAACAATGCAAAAAAGGATGACAAGTCCCTAAAAGCGAGCGTAGGATTCTGGTGTCCGGTCATGAGCCGGACTTAACAGGGGACAAACGAGTGCCGCAAATCAGCGTCTCACATCGTATCTTTTCTCCCCCCGGATCGCAGATACAGCCAGTATCGGGGTCCGGCCAGTTGCCTAGACCGTCCTCTTACTTTTTGCACGATGAAGAATGTTCGCGCGCCTTTCCTGCACTGGAATGGCGCGTTTTACTTTTTGCACAACGTAAACCGTCAGACCGGCTTGGGGACAATTCCGGGTTCTGCGGTTTCAAATCGCGAGGTGATCATCATGGGTAAGCGCGCAGCACGCCGTCGGAGCCGTCCGCAACAGGCAGACAGCAACATTCACGAACTGTTCGATGACAGCAAATCCGGCTGGGACCCACTGGCACAACAGGGCCAAAATGTGCCCCCAACCCATCGTGATCAAAGTTTCCGCCGGCATATCCGGCCAAAAAGTGAGAACCAGGCTGCCCTGATGGAGGCGATTGACAATTTCAACCTGGTGCTGGCCCTGGGCCCGGCAGGCACGGGCAAAACCTATATCGCCGTTGCCAAGGCGGTCGAGGCACTTGATGCCGGGGACATTGCCCGCATCGTCCTGGCCCGCCCGGCGGTTGAAGCAGGTGAAAATATCGGCTTCCTGCCCGGCGATGTTGAGGCCAAAATGGCCCCCTATCTGCGCCCGCTTTATGATGCGCTAAATGACCGGCTCGGCGCAAAGCGCCTGCGGACTTATCTTTCCGACGGCACCATCGAAATTGCGCCGATTGGCTATATGCGCGGCCGTACCCTTAACAATGCCTTTGTCGTGATTGACGAGGCCCAGAACTGCACCTATGGGCAGCTTAAAATGCTGGTCACACGCCTGGGCTGGAATTCCACCATGATCCTGACCGGCGACCCCGACCAGACCGACCTTCTGCCCGAACTTTCCGGCCTGTCGGAAATGTCCGAACGGCTGGAAAATGTCGAGGATATTGCCTGCGTGCAATTGCGTGACAAGGATATTGTCCGTCATCCACTGGTCGCGAGCATGCTGACGGTTTTGTAACCGGTTATCCAGGAACCAACACCAAGACCAACGCCAAACGATAGAAACAACAATAGAAACAACAACGGGGGCTGCAATCGCGGCCCCCGGTCTTTTTGCCCGTTGCTTAAGCTCACCGCCCGGTGGCAAGCTCGCTATTGGAAACGGGAATATCATCCAGCCCTACCTTGCGCGCCCGTGCAGCATGCCAGAATTCCGGGTCTTCGGTATAGCCATTGAATTCATCAAGATGGATATCTTCGGGCGGTTCAGGATGAATGGTAATATCCAGATCGGGATATTCACCGCGAATGCTGTCCATCACCTGGTGGCAAATGGTATGGGCTTCGCGCATCAACATCCCGCCATCCATGATCAATTCGATCTCGGCAAAACGATGCACCCCGGATGACCGGGTGCGCAACCGGTGAATCCCGATCACGGATTTGTGTTTCATCGTCAGTTCGATAATGCGCTGGCTGTCCGATTCCGGCAGTTCCTTATCCATCAGCACCGAAACGGCTTCACACCCGACCTTACCGGCAGAATATAACAGAAACAGCGCGACAAGGCCGCCAATCACCGGGTCCGCCCATAAAAAACCGGACCCGACCATCAGCAGCGCCAAAATCACGGCGGCATTTGCCAGAATATCGGTCGTGTAATGCAGCGAATCGGCCTCAACCGCCATTGACCCCGACATGCGCATCGCTTTGCGCTGCAGCAAGACCAGACCAATGGTCATGACCAGCGAGACGACCATAATATAAATGGCTTCGTTGGCCAGCAGCATCGGTTGCGGGTCCATAATGCGCGACGACGCCTCGGCCAACACCAGAACCGCCGCGCCCAGCATAAAGGCCGCCTGAAAAAGCCCGGCCAGCGGTTCGGCCTTGCCATGCCCGAAACGGTGGTCATGGTCCGCCGGGCGCCAGGCACTGCGCACCGCCATGAAATTGATCACGGACGTCCCGATATCAAGCATGCTATCAACCATTGACGATAGCAGACTGACCGAATCCGTCATGAACCAGCCAATCGCCTTAATAACGATCAGAGTCGCAGCAATAATGATGGACGCCGTGGTTGCCCGACGCGCCCACATTTCCCGCTGTGCAATGTCTATAACGGGACATTGGTTCATTTTACGACCCTTCGGTGTGGCTGACTTGGCACTCTAGATGGGTATATATAATAATTCTATTTAATGTGCCTGTGCAAATAGCGCAAATTTGATATTCCGCAAGGTTTCCAAACTTTGCATCGCACATTATACCGGCTCGAACCTGAATATAAAGGACGCGCACGCCCCCATGATCGTTGAACTCGGACACTATGCCCTCGTACTGGCGCTGGCGATGGCCTTTGCACAGTCCACCGTGCCTTTTCTGGCAGCGGCCCGCAATGATGCAGCCTTGCTGCGCGTTGCGCCGCGCACCGCGATCGCCACCTTTGTGCTGATTGCTTTTGCCTTTGGTGCGT
>JBNKVZ010000078.1:0-14734 GCA_050299455.1 Thalassospira sp. | reverse complement strand
TATGTCACGTCCGATTTTTCGGTTCTCAATGTCGTGGAGAACAGCAATACCACCAAACCGATGATCTATAAAATCACCGGTGTCTGGGCCAATCACGAAGGCTCGATGCTGTTATGGGTCATGATCCTTTCCTTGTTTGGCGCGGCGGTTTCGGCCTTTGGTCGCAATTTGCCGCCCAGCCTGCTGGCCCGTGTTGTCGGTGTTATGGGGCTGATTGCAGTCGGGTTTTTGCTGTTCATCCTTCTTACCTCCAACCCGTTTGAACGCATCGCCAACCCGCCGCTCAATGGCCAGGGCATGAACCCGCTGTTGCAGGACCCGGGCATCGCCATTCATCCGCCGTTCCTGTATCTGGGCTATGTCGGTTTTTCCGTGGCCTTTGCCTTTGCCGTTGCCGCGCTTATTGAAGGCCGGGTTGACCCTGCCTGGGCGCGCTGGGTACGGCCCTGGACGCTGGCAGCCTGGGTGTTCCTGACCGCCGGTATCGGGCTTGGTTCCTGGTGGTCCTATTATGAACTGGGCTGGGGTGGCTGGTGGTTCTGGGACCCGGTGGAAAATGCCTCTTTCATGCCGTGGCTGGCCGGTACTGCCCTGTTGCATTCGGCCATCGTGGTTGAAAAACGCGATGCGTTGAAAAGCTGGACCATCTTTCTCGCCATTATCGCCTTTTCCTTTTCCCTGCTTGGCACCTTCCTGGTGCGCTCTGGCGCGCTGACATCGGTTCACGCCTTTGCCACCGACCCGAAACGCGGCATTTTCATTCTTGTTCTGCTTGCCCTGTCCGTCGGTGGGTCATTTGCGCTCTATGCCTGGCGCGCGCCAACGCTTAAGGGCGGCGGCCTGTTTCAGCCAATCTCGCGCGAAGGCGCATTGGTGTTCAACAATGTGCTGCTTTCCATTGCCGCCGCGATGGTGTTTTTGGGCACGCTTTATCCGCTTTTCCTGGAAACCCTGACCGGCGAGAAAATTTCCGTCGGCGCACCGTTCTTTGACGCAACCTTTGTGCCGATCATGACGCCGCTGATTGTTGTTATGGCCATCGGTCCATTCTTGCCGTGGAAACGGGCGGACCTGTTTGCCGCCATTGGCAAACTCAAACTGGCAATGGCCATTGTTGTGCTGACGGTTCTGGTCACCTATTGGCTGTCGGGCGGGCCGGCCTTTGCCCTGTTTGGCATGGGGCTGGCGGTATGGCTGTTTGTGGGCTCGCTTCTGGAATGGGCCGGGCGGATCAAGCTGTTTCGCGAACCGCTGGGCAACAGCTTCCGCCGCATGCGCAATCTGCCGCGTTCGGCACATGGCATGATGCTGGCCCATGCCGGGGTCGCGATTGTCATTGCCGGCATTACCGGTTCCCAGGCGTGGACAACCGAAAGCGTTCAGGCCATGTCGATTGGCGATAGCGTCAAGGTTGGCAGCTATACCTTCAGGCTTGACAATGTCAAGGAAGTGCAGGGACCGAACTATATGGCCCGCCGGGCCCATATCACGGTGCAGCATCCGGGCGACAAAATCACCATTCTTGCCCCGGAAAAACGCATCTATACCGTCGAAGGCCAGCCCACCACCGAAGCTGCCATCAAATCAAGCTTTGTGGGCGATGTTTATGCCGTGCTGGGTGACCCGGATGACAATGGCACCTGGGTTACGCGTTTTTACATCAAACCGATGATCCCGTGGATGTGGGCTGGTGGACTGGTGATGGTTGCCGGTGGCCTGTTGTCGCTGTCAGACCGGCGTTATCGCGTCGGCGCGCCCAACCGGTCCCGCAAAAAAGCACGCAACACCGGCCATAAAGCCCAACCGGCCGAATAACCGGCAAAAACGAAAACAGGATACCCTTTACCAATGACCGTCTGGATTGTTTTTGCCCTCGTTACGCTGGCTGTTGCGGGCTATGTGCTATGGCCAGTTCTGGTAAGCCCCCGCCGCAAGCAGGCGGCACCAGCGGACGCGACTGTCAATACGGGTGCTGCTGCCTCTGCCAATAAGGACGCCAAGCAACTAGCCGCCCAGGCTGCTTCCTTGTCCGACCAGGATGAATTGCAGCGCGACCTGACCGTTTACCGCGACCAGCTTGCCGAAATTAATCGCGACATCGAACGCGGCGTCCTCAATGCCGAACAGGCCGATGCCGCCCGCATCGAGGTTGAACGCCGTATTCTTGCCACCGACCAACGCATTCAGGTTCGGGCAAAAAGCCGCAGCGGCAAATCAACCGGGGCCTTTGCCCGTCCGCTGGCGGTTGCCCTGATCCTGATCAGTCTGATTGGCGGGGTGGGTCTTTACCTGGATATTGGTGACCCCACCCTGCCGGACCGCCCGATTGCCCAGCGCGGCGACGAAATTATGGCAGCCCGCGAAGCCCGTCAGCAAAATGGCGCACGCGAACAGGCCCTGCGCAAGGCTGTTGCCGACCTGTCAAACAGGCTGATGCAAGATCCTTCCAATCTTGAAGACTGGGAAATGCTGGGCAACAGCCTGATGGCGCTTAATCGTCCGAAGCAGGCCGAGACAGCCTTCCTCGAAGCGGTTAAATTATCCAATCGCGACGGGGCCTATCTGGCCATGTATGCCGAAGCCCTTATTCGCGCCAGCGACGGGCAGGTCACCGCAGCAGCCCGCGGCGCGCTGGAAGAGGCGGCGAAATCTGGCAATCATAATCCACGTATCGCCTTTTACCTTGGCCTGGCCGACCTGCAACAGGGCCAGACCCAGGCCGCCCTGGAACGCTGGATTGCCCTGGCCAATAACGCACCTGCCGATGCCTCCTGGCTGCCGATGGTGGTTCGTCAGATCGAACAGACAGCAACAGCCAGTGGCATTGATATTACGGGACGCCTGAAGATGCCATCTGGCACAACGCCGCCAGCGATTGCCGGCAATGTTGGCCCCTCGCAGGAGGAAATGAAAGCCGCTGCCGATATGACGCCCGAACAACGCCGTCAAATGATTGAGGGCATGGTTGGGCGTCTTGCCGCAAAGCTTGAAGAGAACCCGCAAAACCCCGATGGCTGGGCCCGCCTGATGCGTGCCTATGTTGTGATGGGCATGAAAGACAAGGCGCAGGAAAGCTATCAGAAGGCGCAAACAGCGCTTAAAGGTAACAAACCGGCCCTGGCCCAGCTTGCCGCCCTGGCCGACCAGGTGGGACTGGCGACCAATTAGGTAAAATTCGGCGTCATTGCAATAAAAACACTATCGATTTCTAACAGGAGTATCATACGATACATGTCGTTACGACTCCTGTTAGAAAGACATCAATCAAGCAATTGCAGACGCCATTTCCGTTATCCTGCCGACACGCCGCGTGAAAAAAAGCATCTGTCACTTGGCCACATCTTGAACTTTTGTTTCATGATATCGAAAAAAAGTCGTTTTTTGCCTGTCAGAGGCGAAATTGCAAACGACAATCAAAAACGCCTCCCCTATAAATACGTGGTAATGCTATAGTGACGTCTAGGTTGGTGCTAGCTGTCCGAAGTGCAGGACTTGTTCGTAAGGATAATGGAGCATGAGAAGCATGTCAGCGGTGAAAACGCCCAGCGATTTATTGCTGATAGAAGATAATCCTGGTGATGCTCGCCTTGTCGAAGAAGCCCTGAAGGAATTCTCCCGTCCGGTAAACCTGCATCACGTCAAAGATGGCATCACCGCGTTGCAATTCCTTCAGCAGGATGGACAATATCGCAATGCGCCACGGCCAAAACTTATCTTGCTGGATTTAAATATGCCCCGCAAGGATGGCCGCGAAATGCTGCGCGAAATCCGCAATGACCCGACATCGGCCAGCATCCCTGTTATCGTGCTGACCACATCGGCCGCCGAACGTGACGTGGATCTGTGTTATGCCGCCGGGGCCAATTGCTATCTGCGCAAACCGGTCGATGTGATGGAATTTATCGATCTGATGAAAATGATCGAAACCTTCTGGCTCGATACCGCGCTGACCCCGTCGCACTGACCCCTTCTGAACGCAGCTTGAAGCCAGATGAACCCAGTTGGTCCATCATCAGCCGGTTTTCTTCATATGTGCCTTCATCACATCGATAAAGGCCCGTAGTCCCTTTGGCACATGGCGATGCCCGGGATAATATAAATGCAGGCCCGGAATTGTCGGACACCAGTCATCCAGCACATTGACCAGCCTGCCCGTATCAAGCGCATCTGCCACCAGAAAAAGTGGCACATAGGCAATGCCCAGCCCGGCCAGTGCTGCCTTGACCATCATGCCAGGATGATCCAGCGTCAGGGCACCGGGCACATCAATACGCACTTCCTGCCCATGACGTTCAAATTCCCACTGATACAGCTTGCCGCTGGGCATACGATGGCGAATGCAGTGATGGTGTTTTAAATCATCCGGGCTTTGGGGTGGTTTGTGGCGGTCAAAATAATCGGGTGAAGCCACTGCCAGAAATCGCGTTTCCCCGCCAAACCGCACCGCAATCATATCCTGTGGTAAGGATTCACCCAGCCGCAGACCGGCATCAAACCCTTCGGCAACAATATCAACCAGCCGCCCGTCACTGACCAGATCCAGCGACATTTCCGGATATTGCGCCAGAAAAGCGGGCACAACATCGTCCAGCAGCATGGAAATCGCGATCTCGCTGGTATTGATCCGCAAAACGCCACTGGGTTTGCTGCGAAAACTGTTTACCTCATCCAGGGCAAAATCCAGATCACGCAACAGGGGCTGTAATCTTGCCAGCAATTGTTCGCCCGCTTCGGTCAGGGCGACGCTGCGCGTAGTGCGATGAAACAGCCGCACACCCAGATTTTCTTCCAGACTGCGGATCACGTGGCTCAGGGTTGAGGGTGCAAGTGCCAGATCATCCGCCGCCTTGCGAAAGCTTTGCCGTGCGGCAATACAGGCAAATGCCTTCAGGTCATTCAGGCTTGGTTGATAATTCATGGGTATTTCCCATCAGGTTATGCAAATTATATAGCATAGTCCCATCAATATACCCACCTATATGCAGGTCATGTTTCTTCACCACGACAGGAAAACATGATGCGTACATGGTTCATTACCGGCACATCGTCGGGCCTTGGTCTGGAAATGACCAAAATTCTGCTCGAACGCGGCGATCACGTCATTGCCACCCTGCGCAAGCAAGGCACGCTTGACGATCTGGCGGCAAAATATCCCGCCCAACTTTCAATTCATCAGTTGGATGTCACCGATACGGCCGCCATCCGGCGTGTGGTCGATGCAGCCTTTGCCGAACGGCCAATTGATGTGGTCGTCAATAATGCCGGTTACGGCCTGTTTGGGGCCGCCGAAGAACTGGGCGATGATCAGATTATTGATCAGATCAACACCAATATCATCGGGTCGATCCAGGTGATCCGTGCTGCCCTGCCCCATCTGCGCCGCCAGAAAAGCGGGCGGATCATGCAGGTATCGTCCGAAGGCGGGCAAATCGCCTATCCCAATTTCAGCCTTTATCACACCACCAAATGGGGCATTGAAGGCTTTATCGAATCCCTGCGTCAGGAAGTTGCGGGTTTTGGTATTGACTGCACCATCATCGAACCCGGCCCGACCGAAACCGGCTTTGGCGCGGGACTGGTCAGCCCGCCCCTGATGGATGCCTATGACGGCACCCCGGCCCATAACGTACGTGATGCCATTGCCAATGGCGACTTTATCATCAAGGGCGATGCCATCCGCACCGCACAGGCGATGGTGGCATCGGTCGACGTAAGCCCGGCCCCGCGCCGTGTCACACTTGGCAGCACGGCCTATCAATCCATCCATGCGGCCCTGCAGGAACGCCTGTCAGAACTCGAAGCCCAAAAAGACATCGCCTATTCCGCAGATCGGGACATTTAAACGGAAGACAGTTCGGGACCAGCAAGACGGTCTTTGAGGGCGGTAGAACAGAACCGATTGGAGGAATGCTAACAGGAGAACGCCTTCATCATTCGTCCGGTTGGATGGGAACAAGGACAGATATCGCAGCTCAACACCTTACGAGCCGGTGCTTTGAATAGGCGTCAGGTGGACATCTTCCCCTTTCAGTCCTGCTGCCGCCAGCATCCCGATAGAACAAAAAAAGGGCCGCTATCGTTTGATAGCGGCCCTTTTCATAACACTACAGCAGATCAGTTCGTCAAAGCGTCGATCAGTGCCGTGGCAATTTCAACATCACGTTCGGCATTAGCCTTTTCGTGATGGGTCTTTGCAGCATCGAAAGCAGCCTTTGCGGCTTCCAGACGGCTCTGTGCTTCATCTGCCTTGATATCGGCAATCGAAACAGCTTCTTCCGCCAGAATGGTGCAGCGCTCGGGATTAACCTCGGCAACACCGCCAGCCACAAAAATGCGTTCCGAAACTTTGCCACCCGTATAGATGTCGATGACGCCCGGACGAATGGTCGAGATCAGCGGTGAATGCTTGGGCAATACACCAAAGTTCCCTTCCGTGCCCGGAACGACAACCATCTCGACCGGCTCGGATTTGAGCAGGGCAGACGGTGAAACAAGTTCCAGTACAGTCGTATCAGTCATGACAGTCCTCGCTCCTTACCCGGAGGGGGACCGAAACTGCCTTAGGCAGCTTCGGCCATCTTCTTGGCTTTTTCCATGGCTTCTTCGATGGTGCCAACCATGTAGAATGCCTGTTCCGGCAGATGGTCGTATTCACCAGCGCAGATTGCCTTGAACGCCTTGATGGTGTCTTCGAGCTGAACGAACACGCCCGGCGTACCGGTGAAGACTTCAGCAACATGGAACGGCTGCGAGAGGAAACGCTGGATCTTACGGGCACGTGCCACGACCAGCTTGTCGTCTTCAGACAGTTCGTCCATACCGAGAATTGCGATGATGTCCTGCAGGCTCTTGTAGGTCTGCAGCACGCGCTGAACTTCACGGGCGGTTTCATAGTGATCTTTACCGATCACACCCGGATCCAGGGCACGCGAGGTCGAGTCAAGCGGGTCCACAGCCGGGTAGATGCCAAGCTCGGCGATCTGACGGTTCAGGGTGGTGGTCGCGTCCAAGTGGGCAAACGAGGTTGCCGGCGCCGGGTCGGTCAAGTCGTCGGCCGGGACGTAAATGGCCTGGACCGAGGTAATGGAACCTTTTTTGGTCGAGGTAATACGTTCCTGCAGCGCACCCATGTCGGTTGCCAGTGTCGGCTGATAGCCCACTGCCGACGGGATACGACCGAGAAGTGCGGACACTTCCGAACCTGCCTGGGTGAAGCGGAAAATGTTGTCCACGAAGAACAGCACGTCCTGGCCTTCTTCGTCACGGAAATATTCCGCCAGGGTCAGACCGGTCAGAGCAACACGGGCACGGGCTCCGGGGGGCTCGTTCATCTGGCCATAAACCAGTGCAGCCTTGGAATCCCCTTCGAGGTTAATAACGCCCGATTCCATCATTTCGTGATACAGGTCGTTCCCTTCACGGGTACGTTCACCCACACCCGCGAAAACCGAATAACCACCGTGGCCTTTTGCCACGTTGTTGATCAGTTCCATGATGAGAACGGTTTTACCCACACCTGCACCACCAAACAGACCAATCTTACCACCCTTGGTGTACGGTGCGATCAGGTCGATGACCTTAATGCCGGTAACCAGAATTTCGGTATCGGTGGACTGCTCGGTGAATTCCGGAGCTTCACGGTGAATCGGTGAGGTCATTTTGGCATTGACCGGACCGCGTTCGTCAACCGGCTCGCCGATCACGTTCAGAATACGACCCAGGGTTTCCGGACCAACCGGAACCGAGATCGCATCGCCGGTATCAACGACTTCCTGACCACGCCGCAAGCCTTCGGTGGTGTCCATAGCAATGGTACGGACGGCACCTTCACCAAGATGCTGTGCAACTTCGAGAACCAGACGCTGGCCGTTGTTGTCAACATGCAGCGCGTTCAGAATGGGCGGCAATTCGCCGTCGAATTTAACGTCGACGACGGCGCCCATCACCTGGGAAATTTTCCCCGCCTTCTTGTTCGCCATAGGTATTGTCTCCTGCTCGGACAAATCTATCCGTTAGTTCCTGCGACCCGCTTACAAAGCCTCGGCGCCGGAAATGATTTCAATCAGTTCGTTGGTGATCTGTGCCTGACGTGAGCGGTTATATTGGATGCTCAGTCGGTCGATCATATCGCCGGCATTGCGGGTTGCGTTATCCATTGCGGACATCCGCGCACCGTGTTCCGAAGCACTGCTTTCCAGCATGGCCCCGAAAATCTGGACGCCAACATTACGTGGCAGCAAGTCTGCCAGAATGGCTTCTTCCGACGGTTCATAGTGGTAAACCGCCGACGCACCATTTCCGTCAGCTTTCTTGGTTTCCTCTTCCGCCTCAACGGCGAAGGGAACCAGTTGCTGTTCGGTCACAATCTGCGAAATCGCCGACACGAATTTGTTGTAGAAAATCGTGCAAACGTCGAATTCACCGGCTTCGAACAGCTCCAGAACCTTGTCTGCAACCGCGGATGCCTCGGAAAAATCAATTCCCTTTTTGCCTTCAATGCCGGTATAGCGCGCGATAATCGCATCGCCATTATTGCGTTTGAGGGCATCGGCACCTTTGCGGCCAACACAGATAATCTTGACCGTTTTGCCTTCGGCTTTCAGTGCGCGAATTTTCGCACGGGCCGCCTTGACGATCGAAGCGTTAAAACCGCCGCAAAGACCACGATCAGCCGTGAAAACAACCATCAGATGGGTGTCTTCCTTGCCTGTCCCGGCCAGCAGTTTCGGGGCTCCCTGAGAATCACCAACCGCAGCTGCGAGCCGGCCCAGCATCGTCCCCATGCGATCAGCATAGGGACGGGCTGCTTCGGCAGCATCCTGCGAGCGACGGAGCTTGGACGCGGCCACCATCTTCATCGCCGAGGTAATCTTCCTCGTCGATTTGACGCTGGCAATGCGCGAGCGCAAGTCCTTCAAACTAGCCATTGCGTTTCCTCCTTCGCCTAAAGTTCAGACTTTTACGCGAAGGTTTTCGCGAACTTGTCGAGGAACGCTTTCAGTTTTGCTTCGCTGTCAGCCGACAGGACCTTTTCGGTGCGGATCGCATCGAGAATGTCTGCGCCAGCAGAACGAACTTCCGAAAGGAACTGTTCTTCAAACGCACGCACCTGCGAAACGGAAATCGCATCGAGATAGCCTTTAACACCGGCATAAATCACGACAACCTGCTCTTCAACCTTGAGCGGCGAGTATTGCGGCTGCTTGAGCAGCTCGGTCAAACGCGCGCCACGGGCCAGAAGCTTCTGGGTTGCCGGATCAAGGTCCGATGCAAACTGGGCGAAAGCTTCCATTTCACGATACTGGGCAAGCTCCAGCTTGATCGAACCGGCAACCTGTTTCATTGCCTTGATCTGAGCTGACGAACCCACACGCGAAACCGACAGACCAACGTTCACAGCCGGGCGAACGCCCTTATAGAACAGGTCGGTTTCAAGGAAGATCTGACCGTCGGTGATCGAAATCACGTTGGTCGGAATAAAGGCCGAAACGTCGTTACCCTGGGTTTCGATAACCGGCAGAGCGGTCAGCGAGCCAGCGCCGTTTTCGTCATTCATCTTCGCCGCACGTTCGAGCAGACGTGAGTGGAGATAGAACACGTCACCCGGGAATGCTTCACGTCCCGGCGGACGACGGAGCAGCAGCGACATCTGACGATAAGCCACAGCCTGTTTGGACAGGTCATCATAGAAGATGGTGGCGTGCATGCCGTTGTCGCGGAAATATTCGCCCATGGCGCAAGCAACAAACGGTGCCAGGAACTGCATCGGTGCCGGGTCGGACGCGGTTGCCGCAACAATGATGGTGTTTTCCATCGCGCCGCGTTCTTCCAGGGTTTTAACAACCTGGGCAACGGTCGAACGTTTCTGACCCACAGCAACATAGATGCAGAACATCTTGTCGCTGTCCGAAGCAGCAGCGTCATTCACCGGCTTCTGGTTCAGGATGGTATCGACGATGATGGCGGTTTTACCGGTCTGACGGTCACCAATGATCAGCTCACGCTGGCCACGTCCAATCGGGATCAGCGAGTCGATCGACTTGATACCGGTCTGGACAGGCTCATGAACGGATTTACGCGGGATGATGCCCGGTGCCTTGACGTCAGCCAAACGGCGTTCGGTCGCACCAAGGTCGCCCTTGCCGTCAATCGGATTGCCAAGCGCGTCAACAACGCGGCCCAGCAGTTCCTTGCCAACCGGCACGTCAACGATGGCGCCGGTACGTTTTACCTGGTCGCCTTCTTTAATCGTACGGTCAGAACCGAAAATAACGATACCGACATTGTCTTCTTCGAGGTTCAGGGCCATGCCCTTAATTCCGCCGGGGAAGTCGACCAGTTCGCCAGCCTGAACATTGTCAAGGCCATGAACACGGGCAATACCGTCACCAACAGAAAGAACCTGGCCGACTTCGGCCACTTCGGCTTCAGCGCCAAAATTGGCAATCTGATCCTTGAGAATAGCGGAGATCTCCGCGGCGCGGATTTCCATCACGCAACCCCTTTCATAGCGAGCTCGAGCTTCTGCAATTTGGTACGAAGCGAGGCATCAAAAACCCGGGAACCGACCTTGACGACAAGGCCGCCAAGAACCGCCGGATCGACATTCAGGTCCACTTTAACAGTGGCACCGACTACTTCCTTAAGAGCGCCGGTTACGGCTTCGATCTGCTCGTCCTTCAACGCGGTTGCCGAAGTCACCTGTGCGGTCACTTCGCCACGATGGGCGGAGAGCATGGAAAGGTAAGCTTTGATTACGCCCGGCAGGACGAACAGGCGCCGTTTCTGACACAGAAGGCCAACCGTTTTCTTGGTCAGCTCGGAAATACCAAGCTTATCAAGAAGGGCTGCCATAGCATTCGCCTGCACGTCCCGGGAAATCACGGGACTACGGAGCACATTACGCAGATCATCGCTTTCGACGATGGCCTGGTCGAGCAATTCAAGATCGCCTTTAACCACATCAAGTTGGTCAGCCGAATTGGCCAACTCAAACAGTGCAGTAGCATAACGTCCTTGCAGCCCGGTCGCGGCAGTATTTTGGGACACCGGTGAAAGCCCTCAATTCTGGTTATGAGAACGACTCGGATACATATAAAAAAATGATCCCCCGAAGAGACGGCCCTTCGGGAAGCGAGCGTTTGGTAGCACATGTCCCAGTAAGGAGCAACCCCCGCGCAACCGCAATTGTGACGAGTTTGGCAACTCATTTGGGTCTACGGCCATCATCCTTGAAAAATCGCGGCTTTTTGCCGATCACGCGGCATCGGCCCCGCCCATGAAAATCGTGCATTTTTGCCCAATGCGCGACGAAGTCATCGCGAATCTCGAAGATTCAGGCAAAATTATGCCCGTCGCCATAACCACCCGCGTCGCAAGTGTGAACGAGCACACAAGATTTCCAACCGGAACGGGAAAACCTTATCAGATCAAACGCACTGAGGGTCGATTCCTTTTAAATTATTTCGCGGGCAGGAATCCGTCATCACCCTTCTCATGATGGCATCCCCATCACGATAACGCCGACGAAATCAAAGATGCGACCCGGTGCCATCCCCCTTGGCCCGCCAGACACGCTTGCGGTTGATCTCCATTTTAACGTCGGTCTGCCTTTTCAAATCCAGATCGAACTGCTCAACCAGCCGATAAAGCAGAATCATCACATCAGCACTTTCGAGGCCGATTTCGGTAACATCATGGGTCACCACCGCCTCACGCAATTCCTGCATCTCCATCATCGCGCGATCAACCAGCGCCACCGGGTCCGCCACCGGACCAAAAGTTTCATCTGCCCACCGGCAAATACTTGTCTGATTTTCGGGTGCCATACTGCCTCCGTAAGGTGTTCTGGTAACGGCGAAAATTGAAAACCTGTAAACATTAAACGGGCATCGCGCCGGGCCTATATCGGCCGCGCCAATCACCCCTGAACGTCACCTTTCAGCCCGATGAAGCGCGGTGCGATGTTTGACATCGGGTCAGTTTAATCGTCAATGTCCTTTAAATTTTAATACTTTTGCACTCTATACACTCTAAAAGTATAGGAAGCAGCCGATTGAGACAAAACCGGGAACCGCCATTGTGATAGACGGGATTGACGACGTAACCTTGCAAAGATGCGCCTTTCATATGATGGCGCTCATCCTTTTGGGATGCCTTATGTTACTGCCCCATGCGAGCTACGCACGTACGCTTGTCATCGAAGGCCTGTCGGAACCCCCGTTAAAATGGTCCCATGCCGCAAAGCCCAGCGGTATTGATGTTGATATTATGACCGAAGCGCTGCGCGAAATGGGCATCAGTGATTATGAGTTTCACTTTGTCGATAGTGGTCGGCGCTTGTTGCGCAATGCCAAAATCGGGGAAACCGACATTGTCATGAGCTTGTCGCACACTGCGGAGCGGGAGAAATATCTGTTTTATCCCGAAGAATCATATCTGTCGCTGGACTGGCGTTTTGCCGTGCGCGCTGCAGAGCGGGACCATATCCATTATAAAACCCTCAACGATCTCGCCCCTTATCGCATTGGTGCGGCAGCAGGATATTCCTATACCCCCGACTTCTGGGAATCGAACCTCGACATCATCACCGTTATCCGCAACGACCTGCTCATTCCGATGTTATTGGAAAACCGCGTCGATGTGGTGCCGGTCAATTATCTCACAACCATTTACGGTGCCGTGCAAAAGGGCATACGCAACAAAATCGCGTTTCTCGGAAAGCCTTTGCGGCGTGCCCCCTATTATAACGCTTTCAGCCAGGCCTCGGACTATCCCGACAAGTCGTTATTCCTTGCCCGATATGACAAAATCATCCGCAAGATGCGCGAAGATGGCCGCCTCAAGGCAATATTTGCGCGCTATCTTGGGCCAAATGCCGTTGACGGCCCGTGCCGCGACTCCCCCTCGCCTCAAACCGACACAAGATGACCGGCACAAAGTGTGAAACCTGTGAAAATTGTGAAACCTGCAAAATCTACATGAAGCTGTAAGGATCGATATCGATCTGCACCCGGACACTTCCGGGTGTTTTCACCCGGCTGAGCCAGTCCTGTATAACCGCCTGCACCTTGACCGATTTGTCGGTACGCAGCAAAAACCGGCGGCGAAAACGCCCCCGCAACAGCGACAACGGCGCCGGAGCCGGGCCCAAAACCACGATACCATCGCCGCGCGGGGCCACACGACCAATGCGCCAGGCGGCTTCATCGACCTCGTTTTCCTTTTTCCCGGAAATGATCAGGGCGGCCAGCTTCCCATGCGGCGGCATGCCATATTTCATGCGTTCCGAAAGCTCGACCTTGTCAAAGGCTTCGCGGTCACCCGCCGCAATCGCCTTGATCACCCGGTTGGACGGGTCCGCTGTTTGCAGCAATACCGTTCCTGGCCGCTCGCCCCGGCCAGCACGCCCCGACACCTGGGTCAGCAATTGATAGCTGCGTTCAGCCGCGCGCAAGTCGCCACCAGCCAGTCCCAAATCGGCGTCAATCACCCCGACCAGGGTTAGCATCGGGAAGTGATAGCCCTTTGCCAAAATCTGGGTGCCAATCAAAAGGTCAACTTCGTGGTTATGGACCCGATCCACCAAAGCCGCTGCCGCCTTTGGCCCGGCAATATTATCCGATGTCGCGACTTCCACTTTCAAATCCGGGAAGGTCTGAATGGCCTCTTCATACAGGCGTTCCACCCCCGGGCCACAGGGGGCCAGTTTTTCCTCCGCCCCGCAGGCTGGGCAAGCCTCGGGAATTTTTGCCGAATAGCCACAATGATGGCATTGCAACTTGCCCCAGGCCCGATGCTCCACCAGCCACGCTGTGCAATTCGGGCATTGAAACCGATGCCCGCACGCCCGGCACAGCGTTAAGGGCGCATAGCCCCGCCGGTTCAAAAACAGCATCGCCTGCTCGCCGGCAGCAAAGGTCTCGACCAACCTTTGTTTCAGGGTCGGCGTGATCCAGCGCTGCCGCTCTGGCCTGTCGACGCGAATATCGACAATTTCGACACTTGGTAACACCGCCACCCCGTGGCGCTGGCCCAGCACCACGCGTTCATATCGGCCAGCCTCGACATTTGCCAATGTTTCCAGCGACGGCGTGGCCGAGGCCAACATGACCGCGATTTTACCCAAATGCCCGCGTGCCACCGCCATGTCACGGGCATGATAAATCACGCCATCTTCCTGCTTGAAGGCATGTTCATGTTCTTCATCGACCACAATCAGCCCCAGGTCGCGATAGGGCAAAAAAAGCGCCGACCGTGCACCAACCACCAGGCGCGCACTGCCATCGGCCACCGCGCGCCAGGTTTCACGCCGCCGCGCCTGCCCCACTTCGGAATGCCAAAGTGCGGGTTCCACACCAAACCGGTCGCGAAAACGCTGTAACCATTGTGCCGACAGGGCAATTTCAGGCAGCAGCACCATGACCTGCTTTCCCTGTGCCAATGCCGCACGGACGGCTTCAAAATACACCTCGGTCTTGCCGGAACCGGTGACGCCATCAATCAGGATGGTGGAAAAACCACCGGCCTCGACCTTTTCACACAAAAAGTCAGCAGCTTTTTCCTGATCGAGCGACAGGTCGGGGCGGGGAATGGATAAATCGGGCAGGGCAAACGGCGATGGCGGCGCAACCTGTTCGCGCCGGACAATGCCCGCCTCGACCAACCCTTTTAACACACTGGCACTGGTGCCGGTTTCCTGCAAAATATCGGCCTGCTCCAGTGACGGGTGATC
>JBNKVZ010000077.1:0-19595 GCA_050299455.1 Thalassospira sp. | reverse complement strand
GGGAGCACAGATGTCAGATCCGCAAACGGAAGAAAGCCAGAATAGCCCCCTGAATGCCGACGCGATCATCGGCAAACTGGCACAGGGCGATTTTCTGTCAGACTTGCTGGCTGATCCCGACGTAAAAGCCGCGTTGCTGACCGAAATACGCGAATTGGGGTTTCGTCCCCCTTTGCACTACATCGTTTTGCGCCTGATCACCGCCATTGCTTCAAAATCAGAATCATTCCTGGGTGATGCAATTTCATCCCGGCTGCAAGCCTTTATTGCCAAAGTCCCGGCATTGACAGGGCTGCTAGACCGACTGACCACTATCCAGCATGGCAAGGAAACCAAAGACGCCCTAAAAACCAGTATCCTTGGCGCCATAACAGATGGCAGGCCAATTGATATTAGCGCCATCGAAATTGACGATAACACCCCCATCGAAACCATGCTGGCCCTGCATAATATTCAGGGGTTCGAGAGAGTTCTGAGCGGTCTTGATGAACAGACAGACACCCTGATCCAGACCTTCCAGAAAGAAATTGATCAGCTTTTTCACAACATATTTTCGCCGGAGCTTAGATGGCCCAAACCACGGCGAGAGCTCGGATCTTTTGATCGCATCAAATACAACTCAAACCTTAACGAGCTATATGGACGCGAAAAAGAAATTGAGCTTCTGACCAATTTCACAGGTGACATCTCGATTTGCGGACCTGAGTTTAATTTCCGCTGGATGCTGCTCACCGGGGATGGTGGCACAGGAAAAACCCGGCTTGCCTTTGATTTTACCACAGAAGAGCTAGACCGAAATATCTGGAAGGCAGGCAAGCTCCATCTTCATGATCTCGAAAAGTTTCGCAATCCGGAAAAATGGCGTCCTCGTCAACCCACCTTCATTGTGATTGATTATGTCAGTGGACAGGCAGAAAAAACGGGCGACCTCTTACGCATATTTGCGAACAATGCTGCGCATTATGACTTTCCTGTCCGAGTTTTATTGCTGGAACGCAAGGCTGACAAAAGCTGGCTGAGCAAAATGCTGCCCGAAGACGGCGACAAACCGATGGTGATGGATCATGTCTTCGGGCACGAGGATGAAAACGGACGCACCATCCCGCCCGTAGACGCAACAGCGATTACCGACATGATGCGGGAGCGCTTTGCCAAAGCCGGGCAAACACCCCCAGACGACACCCTTCTTCTGGAAGCGGCGCAAAAGGTGGATACCAGACCAAACAATGCCAACCTGCCCCGCCCGCTTTTCGCCCTTGCCACGGCAGAAGCAATGATCGCCGAAGCCGAAAAAGAACCAGAAGCACAACCCGATTTTACAAAAATCGCCGCCCTGCTTAGTCAGGAAAACGTCCTTACCAAAATGCTGGATCGAGAAGAACAGACCCGCTGGCAACACGCCGCGCCCGATGATGGTGGCGGCACCCTAACCCGCTATAAACTCGCCTTGGCACTGGCAACCCTTAAACAAGGGTTGGACCTTAATGACCTCGACACAAAACAAGAGGATTATGGCCCCCTTGCCCGCTACCTGCCCGATCCGCCCCCCGATCACCATCAAGGGCTGATCAGCGCCCTTGGCGGCAGCAACTCATTCCTGCCGCCGCTGGAGCCCGACATTATGGGCGAGTTTTTTCTGGCCGAAACCCTGCTGAACGATATTCCCAATCACAGGCACCGTTTCCTGAACGCCGGCCTGGCAAAAGGACATACGGCACCGCTGATCACCCTTTTGCGTCTGCAACAAGATTTCCCACAAAAAATCACCGCTATTAATATTCCGGCAGCCATGCGTGCCTGCCAAACCGAAACAGTTGCCTTCTCCTACGCATGGATGGCGCCAGACTGGGTCAACCAATGCTATGTATCGCATGATCCGGAGGCGGCGAATACTATCATGAAATCCGTTAAATACCTTGCCACGCAATTCAACGACACCCCGGAAATCGCGCTGCAAGAGGCCAAGGCCGCCTTCAATATCTGCTATCATGCTGGTCAAAAAGGCGACTGGGAACGTATCGACGTAATGTTGACCCGACTGGACGCACTCCGCACACAATTCAATGAGCACACGGAAATCGCTCTAGAAGAGGCCAAGGCCGCCTTCAATATCAGCGTCGATGCAGGTCGAAAAGGCGACTGGGAACGCGTCGACGCGATGTTGGCCCGATTGGACGCACTTCGCAGTCAATTCAATAACACTCCGGAAATCGCGCTGGCATCGGCCAAGGCCGCCGTCAATATCAGCGACTATGCCGGTCAAAAAGGCGACTGGCAACGGGTCGACGCGATGTTGGCCCGACTGGATGCACTCCGCAGACAATTCAACGAAAATCCCGAAATCGCGCTGGCAGCGGCCCAGGCCGCCGTCAATATCAGCGACCTTGCCGGTCAAAAAGACGACTGGCAAAGGGTCGACGCGATGTTGGCTCGACTGGATGCACTCCGAAAACGATTCAACAACACCCCGGAAATCGCTATGTTCGAAGCCCAGGCCGCCGTCAATATCAGCCGACATGCCGTTGAAAAAGGCGACGGGGAACGGATCGACGCGATGTTAGCCCGACTGGACGTACTCCGCAGCCAATTCAACAACAACCTGGCAATCGCGCTGTGCGAGGCCGAGGCCTCCGTCAATATCAGCAGCGATGCCGGTGAAAAAAGCGAGTGGGAACGGGTCGACGCGATGTTGGTCCGACTGGACGCACTCCGCAGCCAATTCAACGACAACACAGAAATCGCGCTGCGCGAGGCCATGGCCGCCGTCAATATCAGCAGCCATGCCGGTGAAAAAGGCAACTGGGAACGGGTCGACGCAATGCTGGCCCGACTGACCACAATTGCCGATACATTCGGCGGTAAGTTGGTTCTTTTCGAAATGAAGGGGCAGCCCTTTACGCTGGGCGACGCCATCAATCATGTAAAAGGGATGCTCGACAACAAACCCTGACCATACCGCACCGTAAAAAACGGCGCCTGCCATCAGACAGACGCCGTTTGAAAGTGTGGTATCGGATCACAGCGCCAACCCCGTTAGATCACGCGCGCAGGCGATCCACCAGCATATCGTATTCCGGCATCTTGGCGACGGGGCCAAGGGCGGTGACGGTGGGTTTGCCCGATATCAGGGCTTCGCCAGCGGCCAGCACGCGCTTGAGGTCGACCGCTTCGATCTTTTCGATGATTTCGGGAATGGTCTGCGGGCCGCCATGCACCTGGATTTGCCGGGCAAGCGTTTCGCAACGGGCCGAATTGCTTTCCATACCCATCACGACCATAGCCTTAAGCTGGGCACGGGCGCGGTTGACCTCTTCTTCGGTCAGATCGACGGTGGCGCGTTTTAGCTCGTCACACATGATGGGCATCAGCTCGCCCAGGTCATCGGGCCCGGTGCCGGCATAGATCGAGAACAGGCCGCCATCGACATAATGCGACGAGAAGCTGTAAACCGAATAGACCAGCCCGCGTTTTTCACGGATTTCCTGGAACAGACGCGAGGACATGCCGCCGCCCAGAAGGGTGTTAAACACCTGCACGTCATAGAAACTGTCATCGCCATAGGGCACCGTGGGCAGGCCAAAAATAACATGGGCCTGTTCAAGGTCACGGTTTTCAATGCGCTGGCCGCCTTCATAACGAAGGGTTTCCATGTCGTGGTCTTCATGGGTCGGCAGGCTGTCGAATTTGGAGGCGACCATATCGACCACGTCGTTATGGTTCACATTGCCCGAGGCCGAAAACACCATGCGTTTGGCGCTATAGCGCCGCGACATGAAATCGAACAGGTCATCGCGTGTCAGGCTGGAAACATTTTCCGGGCTACCGAGAATGGAACGGCCCAGCGCCTGATTTGGCAGGGCGGTTTCCTGGAAATAATCAAACACGATATCGTCCGGCGTATCATTGGCCTGGCCGATTTCCTGCAAAATCACCTGGCGTTCGCGTTCCAGCTCTTTTTCATCAAGGGTGGAATTTTGCAAAATATCGGCGATCACATCAATCGCCAGCGCCTGGTCTTCGTGCAGCACCTTGCAATAATAGGCAGTATTCTCGCGCGAGGTATAGGCATTCATCTGCCCGCCCACCGCTTCGATTTCTTCGGAAATTTGCAGCGCAGTCCGTTTGCGCGTGCCTTTAAATGCCATGTGTTCAAGCATATGGGAAATGCCGTTAATATCGGGCGTCTCGTTACGCGCGCCGACATCTACCCATGCACCCAAAGCCACCGACTGCACATGTTCCAGGCGGTCAGTGGCGACAATCATGCCATTGTCAAGCTCGGTCAGCTCGACTGTCATTCAGATATTCTCCTGTTTCATATCACGGTCCAACACTGCAATCCGGGCCCTTAATCAGGCCGCACGCCGGTTTTTACGAACATGCGCCATCAGGGCATCGGCATCGTTGGTCATGGGTTCGACTTTCTCTGGTCGCTCATATAGGTCGGACAGGCGCTCGGGCAAGTCCGGATATATGCCCGATGCCTGTTTGACCGCATCGGGGAACTTGGCCGGGTGCGCGGTTGCCAGGGCAATCATCGGCACCGACGCATCACGGTTACATGCCCGCCCGGCGGCAATGCCAATCACGGAATGCGGGTCTACCAGTTCACCGGTTTTCTGATACACATCCAGGATGGCCGCCCGGGTCTGGTCATCATCGACGCGGTAGCCATCAAAATGCGCGCGCGCCTTGTCAAACTGCCCCTGCGACATTTCCATCACGCCGGTTTTGCGAAACTCGGTCATGAGTTGCACAATCGCGGCACCATCACGGTCATACAAATCAAACAGCAACCGTTCAAAATTGCTGCTGACCTGAATATCCATCGACGGGCTGATGGTGGGGTGAACCCCATCCATTTTCATCACACCCTTGTCAAAGAAGCGCGCCAGAATATCGTTGGAATTGGACCCAACCACAAACTGTTTGACCGGCAGGCCCATTTGCAGGGCAGCATAACCAGCATAAACATTGCCAAAATTGCCCGAGGGTACAGAGAAAGAAACCTCGCGGTCCGGCGCACCCAACTGGACACCGGCCCAGAAATAATAGGCGATCTGGCACATGATGCGCGCCCAATTGATGGAATTAACCGCAGAGAGGCCAATTTCATCGCGGAAGGCATGATCGTTAAACAGGGCCTTAACGAGGTCCTGGCAATCATCAAACGAGCCATCCACCGCAAGGTTATGGACGTTATCGGCGATCACGGTGGTCATCTGGCGACGCTGCACTTCAGAAACACGCCCCGCAGGATGCAAAATGAAAATATCAATATTTTCACGGTCGCGGCAGGCTTCAATCGCGGCAGAGCCGGTATCGCCCGAGGTTGCCCCGACAATGGTAATACGTTCGCCGCGCTGTGCCAGAACATGGTCAAACAAACGGCCGACCACCTGAAGGGCGTAATCCTTAAAGGCCAAAGTCGGGCCGTGGAACAGTTCCATCACCCAGTCATTGGCACCAAGCTGTTTCAGCGGCGCAACCGCGGTGTGATTAAAACCGGCATAGGTTTCATCAAGGATGGTTTTCAGCGCAGTATCATCGACGGTTCCGGCAACAAACGGCTTGATCACCGCAAAGGCCACTTCGGCATAGGACATGTTGCGGAAAGATGCGATGTCCTCGGCCGTGAATTGCGGCCAGGTTTCGGGCACATAAAGGCCGCCATCGCGGGCCAGACCGGCCAACAGAACCTCGTCGAATTGCAAAACGGGGGCGGTTCCCCGCGTGCTGATATAACGCACTTTAAAGCTCCTGATACAAACAAACAGCCATCAGGCAACGGGACGCGCCACAAACACCCGCGGCAGCATCACCATTTCCACAGAATATCGAGTTAGTGCGGACTTCCCCCGCCATAGTCAAGGATGAATAGCAGGCGGGTGCCCTGCATTGGCAAAAACACGCCCAATCACCGCAAATAACCGCCCGGCCCCCGACTGAATGCCGGCGAAACAGGCCGGGAACGGCTTATTCCTCGAACGGGATGCCGTGTTTGCGCAGCAGGGCTTCCATCTTGACCGAGCGTCGGGTGATCTGGCGATAGTTTGACAGCAAAATACGCAAAATGGCGCGAATGAAACGGTCCGACGCATTCATTTTATATTCGAACTGACGCCGGGAAATGGCGATAACCACAGTCCGGTCCCGCGCCCGGGCCGAGGCCATGCGCGGGGCCTCGTCAATCAGGGACAATTCGCCAAACAGGCCGCCGGCCTCGATATGGCCCAGTACAACGTCTTCGCCACCAGAAGTGGTTTTATAAATCTCGACAGACCCTTCCTGCACCACATAGGCCGCACCACCGGGTTTACCTTCGCGGAAAATGATTTGTCCCGACGCAAAGACCTGACGGTCCATAACCTTCACTGACATCTGCGTTTCTGGTCCTGTTCGATTTATAAACGAGCCTATGCGCCCATTGGTGTGGGTAAATAGCCAAATGTTGTCACCCACCCCGTGGCGGGCAAAACCACTATAGCCGATCAGCCCCCGTAACGGGTTTGCAAATGGGTGATAAACGCCTTTGTTTGAAGGGGCGCACCGGTTGCCGCCTGCAAAATTTCGTCCGTCGTTGCGCTGGAGCCTTTGCCATGCACATTGGCGCGCAGCCAAACCATCAAGGGGGCAAAATCCCCGCGCGAGAGACTTTCCATCAGCCCGGGCACATTATCGCGCGCGCTGGCAAACAATTGGGCGGCCGCCATCGCCCCCATCGTGTAGGTCGGGAAATAGCCCCACGCCCCGGATGGCCAGTGAATATCCTGCAGGCAGCCATCGCCATCATTGGGCGGGGTAATGCCCAGCAGCGACTTCATCATGTCATTCCAGGCGGCAGGCAGATCTGCAAGTTTCATGTCGCCTTCAATCAGGGCACGTTCCAGGCGATACCGCAAAATCACATGCGACGGATAGGTCACTTCATCGGCATCAACACGAATAAGGCCCGGTTCAACACGGGTATAAAGCCGGTAAAGGTTCTCTGCTTCCCACGCGGCCCCGTCACCATTGAACGCCTTTTTAAATACCGGCGCGGCGTAAGTCAGAAATTCCTGCGACCGGCTGGCCTGCATTTCGATCAACAAGGACTGGCTTTCATGGATGCTCATGCCTCGGGCCTTGCCCACCGGTTGCAAGCGCCAGTCTGCAGGCAGGCCCAGCTCATACATGGCGTGCCCGGTTTCATGCAGCACGCCCATAATGGCACTGGTGAAATCGGCCTCGTTATAACGCGTGGTCAGACGGACATCATCGGCCGTACCGCCACAAAACGGATGATGCGAAATATCAAGCCTTCCGTGGTCAAAATCAAAGCCCACCGCCTTCATCAGTTCCAGGCCAATCGCCTTTTGCGTTTCAATCGGAAACGGGCCATCGGGCAACAGGGCCGGAGCTTCGGCTTTCTGCCGTTCGATCACACTGGCGGTAAAATCGGGCAGGAAGGCTTCAAGATCGGCAAACAGCGTATCAATCTTGGCACAGCTCATAGACGGATCATATTGATCAAGCAGCGCATCATAAACCGAACAGCCCAGGGCCTCGGCCTTGGCGGTGCCGGCCTCGATCGACAAATCAAGCACGGTTTGCAGTTTGGGCAAAAGCCCCGCGAAATCGTTTTCGGCGCGTGCGGTGCGCCAGGCGACCTCGCAGGCCGTCGCCGCACGCGACATCGCCTCGACCAGATCACCGGGCACGGCATTGCCATGCACCCATTCGCGTTTCATTTCATTTAAATTGGCGCGCTGCCAATCGGTCAGGTTTTCGCCTTCGGCATCGGCCAAAAGGTCTTTAAGCGCTTCATCCTTGATCAGTTCATTGGACATGACATCAAGGGTGGCAAGCTGTTCGGAACGTGAATTGGCCGCCCCATCGGGCATCATGGTCGCCATATCCCAATGCAGCATCCCGCCAATATCCGCCAGAATGTTCATACGACGAAAACGGCTTTCAAGCGCAAGATAGGCTTTGGTCATGATGGCTCCAGTCGGTTGGCGGGACACAGGCCGGGCAAACACTGCCCGGGCAGACAAAAGCCATTTCCGCATGAAAACTGCGCAAATGGCCATTGCTTTTCACAATCAGTTTGAAAAATAGTCTGTCCGCAGGGCGCGCGGCAAGATCATTTCGCCGAAGAATGGGGCGGACGGCGATGATACACGATAAAAATAACCACCAGCGCAACCGCAAGGCAAAACCAGGTAATGGCATATTGCAAATGGTTGTTGGGCAATATCACACGGGCTTGTCCGCCAATGGGCAACCCACCGGGATTCGGTGTTGCATCGGCTTCGAGATAATAAGGGCTGGCAAGGTCGCCCCCGGCCTCTTCGGCCATGTGGGGCGGGTCCACATAAAACCACTGGTTTTCAACCGGGTCATTTTCGGGCTGGGCCCAGTGGCGCGGGCGCGGAATTTTGATAACCCCGGTCACCTCGACCTGGCCTTTTACCTGCCCCTCGGGGCGGGTGGCAGGGTTGCGCTTATCATCGGGCACCCAGCCACGATTAACCAGAATGATGCGACCATCGGCCTGTTCAAGCGGGGTGATCACCTGATAGCCAACGCTGCCCTGCATGGTGCGCGCCATCAGATACATTTCCTGATCATGCAGGAAACGGCCATGCGCAATTGCCGCGCGAAAGGCCATATCCGGGTTGATTTTATCAACATCAACCGGAAAAGCGATGGGGGGAAGGCCGGAACGGGCTTCGCGTTCGGCAATCAGGTTTTCTTTCCAGAAAAGCCGTTCAATCTGCCACACGCACAACGCCATCAAGACAAGAAAGGCCAAGCCAGCCGTAACCGAAATTGCGACCGTGGGCCGCGACTTTAAAAGCGCCATAACGGGCCTAATCCTGTTCCGTGGTAGACCGGTGACGATATTGCAAGGCAACCATCACCCCTTTAAGGGGCCGCAACAGCAACAGGGTTAAACCAATAACAGTTGGAAACCACATTATCACATGCAGCCACAAAGGCGGTTGGTACGTCAATTCCACCCATAAGGCAAGGGGCACCACCAGAATGCCCAGGATGAAAATGATGAAAACCGCCGGGCCATCCCCGGCATCATGGTTGCGCATATCCAGCCCGCACACATCGCAGGCTTCACGCACCGTTAAATAACCGTCAAACAATTTTCCCCCACCGCAGCGCGGACACTTGCAGGCAAGGCCGGTGCGAATGGGGGAAAGAAGTGGATAATAATCCAGCGTCATAAAATGCGTTTACCAATCAGGCCAAATAACCGTTTTGGGGGTTTCGGGTGGGGCGACGTTATTGACCGCCCCAAATGTAAACCGAGAAAAACAGGAACAGCCACACCACATCGACAAAATGCCAATACCAGGCCGCTGCCTCGAGGCCAAAGTGATGGTCCGGTTTAAAATCCCCCCGGTTGGCGCGATACAGGCAAACTGCCAAAAATACCGTCCCCACAAACACATGGAAGCCGTGAAACCCGGTCGCCATATAGAAGGTGGAGGGATAAATCCCTTCATCAAAGGCAAAGGCCGCATGATGATATTCATAAGCCTGACAGGATATAAACGCGATGCCCAGCAGCACGGTTATGGTCAGTCCCTGAACCATATGTTTCTTGTGGCCTTCAATGCAGGCATGATGCGCCCAGGTCAGGGTGCAGCCCGACAACAGCAAAACCAGCGTATTGAGAAAGGGCAGATCCCACGGATCAAGCACCTCGATACCCGCAGGCGGCCATTGGGTAATGGCGGGGTTGAATTCCAGAAGGGCGCTTTGGAAAAACGCCCAGAAGAACGCCACAAAGAACATCACCTCGGATGCGATAAACAGCGACATGCCATAGCGCAGGCCGATCTGGACCACCTGGTTATGATAGATGCGCGATTCCCGCACCACATCGCCCCACCAGCGGAACATCACAAACAAAATACCGGCAATCCCGATGGCTGCCAGCCAGAAATCGGTCAGCACCCGGTCAGAATGCATGAAATAAACCATGCCTCCGGTAAACAGCCCCGCCGATAGCGAGGCCACCAGCGGCCACGGGCTTGGGTCTACCAGATGGAACGGATGTTTCTGAGCATGATCACTCATTCCTCGCCCCCCTCAATCCTTGAATAAATTAAGTGTCAAACCATTTACGCACGGATGCCGCCCCACCGGGTCAGCTTCCACTTGTCCTGGACCTGGCTTCTGAACCCCTTTGCGCCGCAACGGCATAAAAGGCAAAAGACAGCTTTATTTCCGTCAATCCACGTAATGCCGGATCTTCGGTAATGGCCGGATCAACAAAAAAGCTGATCGGCATATCCACATTTTGTCCCGGTTCCAGGCGCTGCTCATCGAAACAGAAACATGCCAGTTTGCTGACATATCGCCCGGCCTCGACCGGCGTAACGCTATAGGCCGCTTCGCCCGTTACAACCCTGTTTGACCTGTTGCGCGCGGCATAAAAGGCCAACCGGTTTTCCCCCAGCGGCACGACCATCGCGGCCTGTTCCGGGGCAAAATCCCAATCCATTGACGGGTCTGACGTGCCATCAAAGGATATTTTTATCTTCCCTGAACCAGCGGCTGCAGTATCCTGCGCCGTGGCATTTTCATTCGTTTTTGAACGGACCGTGATCACCCGGCCCATTGCCGCTCCACCCAAAGCCGGGCGGGCGGCAAGCAGGGCATTTGCCCCGCTAGTATATTCGTCCTTCCCGACCGTTACTTCCTTCCTATCGTGCACATCCTGTGCATTCTGGAGGGCCGGGTTGGCCCCGGAACTGCCCTCAAACAGCCCCGGAACCAGTGCAAATCTATATCCGGCAAATCCACCAATCAGGATCGCGACACAACAAAAGATCCATGCCCAGATCTTGCCGCGATTCTCCTGATTTCTGCGTTTCCGCCGCGCCATGTTTTCAACCACTCATTTTCAAAATGGTGATCACGAAAAACAGAACCGCAAGTCCCGTCAAGATCGCCAGAAGAACCCAGTTTTTACGCTTGCGATTGGCATAAAAAGCGGCGAGTTCCTCTTCGCTCATTTTGGGCCGTTCGGTCATGTAATAAAGCCCTCAAGCCAGACATCGGCCACCATCGCGCCAAACAGCACAAACAGATACAGGATCGAATAGCCAAACATCTTTTGCGGTGCCTTTTCTTCGGCATTGCGCAAAACCCGCCAGGCATGACGCAAAAACCACAATCCCGTCATCACGGCCGTTGCGGCATAAAACACGCCCAACAGACCGGTGAAATACGGCACCAGCGTTACCGGCACCAGCAGGATGGTGTAAAACAGCATCTGCTTTTTGGTGGCCTCGGGCCCGGCAACCACCGGCATCATCGGCACGCCAACCTTGGCATAATCCCCGCACCGAAACAGCGCCAGCGCCCAGAAATGCGGCGGTGTCCACATGAAGATGATCATGAACAGCGCAATCGAGTTCAGATCAATGCCCCCCGTGACCGCCGCCCAGCCGATCATCGGCGGAAAGGCCCCGGCAGCACCGCCGATAACGATGTTTTGCGGCGTGCGGCGTTTAAGCCACATGGTATAGACAAAAACATAAAACCCGATCGACACAGCCAGCAGGGCCGCCGTCGCCAGATTAATCGCAACCGCCATCACGGTGACGGACACAATCGACAACAGAATGCCCAGTGACAGGGCTTCTTCGGCAGGCACGCGCCCGGCCGGGATCGGCCGGTTCATGGTGCGTTTCATATGCTGATCAATATCGCGGTCATACCACATATTGATCGAGGCCGCCGCACCACTGGCAACGGCAATACAGGCAATGGCGACCAGGGCCAAAAACGGGTGAATATGACCCGGCGCAATCAGCAGGCCAACGGCACCGGTAAATACGACAAGCGTCATCACGCCTGGTTTTAACAGCGTGAAATAGTCACGCACGGTTGAAACCGGCATGGCAGGAACGGTGTCGATGGTCAGTGTCTGATCAAGTGCAGTCTTGCTCATGACAGGGGCGGTCTTCTTTCTGGCTTTGGTGGTTGTCTTTCGCCAGGGTCATCTGGCGAAAGACAAAAGATCGCATGGTTACTTGATGCGCGGCAGTTCATCAAAAGTATGGAACGGCGGCGGCGAGCTGACAGTCCATTCCAGGGTGTCGGCATATTCGCCATACGGGTTTGCGGCCGCTTTCTTACCACGAATAAAGGCGTGTGCCACCACACCAAGGAAGAAAATCGTCGCTGCAAACGAGATATAAGCACCATAAGATGAAACAAGGTTCCAGCCTGCAAACGCATCTGGATAATCGGCATAGCGACGCGGCATCCCGGCCAGCCCCAGAAAGTGCTGGGGGAAGAAGGTCATGTTCACGCCGATGAAGAAAAACCAGAAATGAATCTTTCCACCCAGGTCGGAAATTTCATAGCCGGTCATCTTGCCAAACCAGTAATAAAAACCGGCAAAGATCGAGAACACAGCGCCCAGCGACAACACATAATGGAAATGCGCGACCACAAAATAGGTATCGTGCAACGGCAAATCCATGCCGGAATTCGCCAGGATCACACCGGTCACACCGCCAACGGTAAACAGGAAGATAAACCCGATCGCCCAAAGCATCGGGGCGCGAAGTTCGATCGAGCCGCCCCACATTGTCGCAATCCAGGAAAAGATTTTAACCCCGGTCGGAACGGCAATCACCATCGTTGCAGCGGTAAAATAGGCACGGGTATCGACATCAAGGCCGACGGTATACATGTGGTGCGCCCAGACGATAAAGCCGACAACGCCAATCGCCACCATCGCATAAGCCATGCCGAGATAGCCGAAAATCGGCTTGCGCGAGAAGGTGGAAATGATGTGGCTGATAATGCCAAAGCCCGGCAAAATCATGATGTAAACTTCGGGATGGCCAAAGAACCAGAACAGGTGCTGATACAGGATCGGGTCGCCACCGCCGGCCGGGTCAAAAAAGGTCGTGCCAAAGTTACGGTCGGTCAGCAGCATGGTGATGGCACCGCCCAAAACCGGCACGGCGAGCAAAAGCAGGAAGGCCGTCACCAGCATCGACCAGGCAAAAAGCGGCATTTTATGCAGGGTCATGCCCGGTGCGCGCATATTGCAAATGGTGGTGATAAAGTTGACCGCCCCCAGGATTGAGCTGGCACCAGCAAGGTGAAGGGCAAAAATCGCCAAATCCACCGACGCACCCGGATGGCCCAACGCACTGGAAAGCGGCGGATACACCGTCCAGCCCGTCCCGGCACCAGCCCCGATGGCGGCCGAGAGCATCAGCAGCAAAAAGGCCGGAACCAGCAGCCAGAACGAAATATTGTTCAGGCGCGGAAAGGCCATATCCGGCGCGCCAATCATGATGGGCACAAACCAGTTGCCAAAACCGCCAATCATGGCGGGCATGACAACAAAGAACACCATGATCATGCCATGCGCGGTGACAAGCACGTTAAAAAACTGGTGATCTTCAATAACCTGGGTTCCGGGATGAGCAAGCTCCATGCGGAACCATACCGAAAACGCCCCGCCAATCAGACCGGCCATCAACGAGAAAATCAGGTACAGCGTCCCGATATCCTTGTGGTTGGTCGACAAGAACCAGCGGCGGAAAAATCCCGGCGTATGATCGTGATCATGCGCATATGTATCAGCGTGAGCCATTGAACTCTCCCTCATTCAGCCAAAGCAACGGAAACAGGCTTCGGCAGGGTTGCCGATGCGAACTGTTCCTGCGCCTGCTTGACCCAATCTGCATATTCTTCCTTGGTCACGGCCTTCACCGCAATCGGCATATAGGCGTGATTAACACCGCAAAGCTCAGAACACTGACCATAAAAAGTGGTCCCGGCATATTCCGCCGGAATGCGGGTCCAGGTTTCGTTTGTACGTCCCGGGACGGCATCAAGTTTAATGAAAAGTGACGGCATCGCCCAGCTATGAATCACATCTTCAGATGTCATCAGCAGGCGAATATCGGTGTCGACCGGCAGAACAACGGGATTATCCACATCCAGCAGGCGTTTTTTGCCTTCGGCAACGGCACTCTCTTCGTCGAGCATCAGGGAATCAAAGGTAAACGCCCCATTGTCGGGATATTCATAGGTCCAATACCACTGCTTGCCGATAATTTTCAGCGTCATGTCGGCATCTTCAACATGGTCGGCATAATAGAGCAAGCGGAAAGACGGGATGGCAATGATCAGCAAAATCAGGACCGGCACCACCGTCCATGCCACTTCAAGCAGGGTATGGTGCGTGGTTTTCGATGGCTGCGGATTGCGCTTTCTGCTGAAACGAAACAGCACATACAGCAACAAAGCCAACACGATGACCACAATCGCGGTCATCAGCCACACCAGCAGGGTAAAGAATTTTTGCCCTTCAACCGCCACTGGCGAGACGGCGTCCTGAAGACCCAACTGCCAGGGCTCGGGCTGGCCCACTGCGGCAACCGCAGACGAATCCAGTCCTGTCAGAACTGCCAATCCCAGCAACAAAATGGGAAACAGCATCTTGATCGACATGCGAATCTGCCCCCTCGCATTACAACTCAAGGCATTAATGCCATTTTCGGCAAAGCCGAACAGCGTGACATCGTTCCAGCCAGGAAGACCCGATCTCTCCCCGAAAATGCCCCGCCATGACACTGGACCGCGGATCGGTCCTGAATATCAAAACGATAAACGAATTAGACAAGACTAATTCTATTATTCCGTTCTGCCAAGCATATCGGCATTCGTGGCAAATAGCTCATCTTTTCAACCAGTTCCACAAAAAACCTTGCTGCGTTGCACAAACATTTTTTGTGTTTCTTCATAGGGTTTTAGCCAACTTCCTCATTTTTCCAAACTTAAGCCTATGGATCAAAAGGAATATTTCACATCCCATAACCCAACCATAAAGACCGTATCCTTATGACGCCCTGCAATAGAGATAAGATATAAAGAAATGTGCGCGGGACGTTTAAGGCCCCACAACTTAAAAATTTTTCTGAATTTATTTAATTCACCCCAGGGGTGTCTGATGTGTCACAACCTGAAATTCGCATATTTCGGTATGACTTTGCCGGAATACGCGCAAAATTCGCGCGAATCGTCCGGCGATTTCCCCACCGCATCGATAAATCGACATTCCCGACTTTACCCCCTGCCCTGATTGTGCGGGTGTGACGCGCCATCGTGACCGGAATGACTGATCGGCAAAGCGCCAACAGACAAAACAACAAACGGCATATGTCGCAAAATACGGCGCGTGCTTCATGACAGTTGAATGTTTTTTGGCCGCATTTGGAGAAGGAAACATCGCGCGACATGATTCGAGCGAATAAATGTGCTACAAATGCCATCAAATACAGTGGTGAAAAGCCGCGTTTCGCCAGCGAAATCACCCTGCCGGGAAAAATGGGGGCCGGTATAGGGGCTGATTATGCGTTTCAAGACCCAATAATCGGTATTTTTTGTAAAAATTACCGGTAGTGATCTCTTTACTTGTCGTCAGCTTTCCCCATTATCAAAGCATGGCAGGCAGTAAAGCCCGGCTTGTGCCCTTTAAGTCTGCAGGGGTGATGCCGGAAAATAGACTGGCGAAACCCTGTCCCGTAACTTTCGCACCCTGTGCTTAGCTACACCAAAAGTATGTTTAAGACAGATTTCCGCTATTGAGGTTTGCCTATGGCTCGTCAAAATCAAAAGAAGCTGTTCACCGCCGAAATGCGGCTGCTCAACAAGCTGGAAAATATGGGCGACATCGTATCGCTGCCCGAACCGGTAAATTATGGTGGTGGATCGACAGATGGTGCCGGGCCAGACCTGTCCTCGCTGCATAATGCGATCGAAGATTTAAAGCTGGAACTTCTTTCCGACATTCGCATCATGGTCGAAGAGCAAAAAAAGCTCGTTCGTGAACCGGATGACCAGGATGATGCCCGTGCCGAACTGCGGATGCTGAAAACCGAAATTCGCGCCCTTGCCAATTCGATCCAGGAAACCAAAAAGGAAATCGCCGCCCTTTACACCGCCCCCGATGATACCAGCGGGACGCGCCTGAATATCGTCAAGGGCGAGCTTGATTCCATCGTTGAAGCCACCGAAGAAGCCACGGCCAACATCCTGGAAAATGTCGAGAATATCGATACTGTTGCCCACAATATCCGTTCCAGCGCGACGGACGATTATGTTCAGGGCCTGGCCGACGATATTGTTGAACTGGTGGTCAAGGTGTTTGAATCCTGTAACTTCCAGGATTTGACCGGACAGCGCATTACCAAAGTCGTCAATACGATGAAATATATCGAGGAACGCGTAAACCGCGTGATCGAGATTTGGGGCGAGGAAGATTTCGAGGATTTCGATCTGCCGCCTGACCCGAAGGGCCTCGACAATCTCGACAAGACGGTCACCCGCGCCCCGCAGAACCAGGAAAAGAACAACCAGACGGAAATCGACCAGATTTTCTCGCAAGACGAAATCGACGCTTTGTTCGACTAGGTCAAATTCTTGCTCAACACATCAAGGCAGCGATCCCATTTGTGGACGCTGCCTTTTTTATTGCCCGCCATCCTACGTGGTCCTGAAGCCCTGCGATGACCCGTTACGGAACAGGCAGACCACACAGGCGAAATTTATTGTGCTGAACCGTGCTGCTCTATCCTCTCAATTCCAGACATCCCCCCCTCAACCTCTCCTGCCAGCAATGACAGGAGAACACGGCCCCGCAAGGTCGCCAACCTTAACAGTGCAGAGCAAATGGCTTAGGCTTTATCTGCACGATCAAGGAGCCCACCCACATGCCGATCCCTGCCCTGCCTGCTGCATTATCCGAGACATTTGCCCGTTATCGGGCAGATGTAAGAACGGGTCTGCTGCAGATCCGCAGTCTGATTTTTGAAACCGCCGCCGACACACCCGGCGTTGGCGCACTGACCGAAACACTAAAATGGGGCGAAGCGGCCTATCTAACCGAGGCCAGCGGCAGCGGCACAACCATCCGCCTGGGCACCACCAAATCCGCGCCCGATTGTTGTGCCGTCTTTGTCAATTGCCAAACCACCCTGATCAGCGATTTCCGCAGCCATTTTGCCGATGATTTCATCTTTGTGGGCAACCGTGCGCTGATTATCCCGGCCCATGCGCCCCTGCCCGAAGGCCCGCTTGTTTTATGCCTGCGTGCTGCCCTGACCTATCATCAACGCAAAAAACAAAAGGCAAAAGCAGCCATGATGAAGGCTTAAGGACGGGGAAAAGCGGCATCGCATACGCGAAAGCGCTTATGCGTGCCCGGCTTCACCGGAAAGCAATTCGGGGGCAAAGCCCAGCTTGGCGAAGGCGCGCTGCCATTTATCCTCGCAATCGGTGGTAAAAAGCAGTTCCGGGTCGGCATCGACATGGAGCCAGCCATTGGCGCGGATTTCGGTTTCAAGCTGCCCACTCCGCCAGCCAGCATAACCCAGGGCGAGGATGCTGTTATGCGGGCCTTTATCCAGGGCGATATTTTCCAGAATATCCACCGTCGCCGTTACCGATACGTCCCGGTCGACCTGCAAGGTGGCATCATTGTGGAAATCATTGGAATGCAGCACAAAGCCCCGGCCCGATTCAACCGGGCCGCCAAAATGAACCTGGATGTCCGAAATTGTCGAGGCCGGGCGCGCAATCCCCAATTGTTCGAGCAATTCGGGAAAGGTAATGGAATCAATCAGCCGGTTGACGACAATTCCCATCGCCCCGTCTTCGTTATGCGCGCAAAGATAGACCACACTTTGCGCAAAGCGTGGATCACGCATACCGGGCATTGCAACCAAGAGCTTGCCCGATAGATATTCTCCGTCGTTGCCTGCAATTGCCATTTTACGCCATCCTTAATTCCCAATTACCCAACACTACCCTTTTAACGTCATTTCCGCCATGCAGGGTTTCAAATTATTCGTGCGGACTGTTCTTAATCAAAGCTGTCTGATTTTCATATGGGTATAATTCGCGCCCTGTACCAGTAAATCCATAACGCGCCAGCCGGGCTAACAGGCTGGTAACATGTTCGTGGGTTGCATTGAAACAAACATCGTCGTACCCCTGCGTGCCTGACAATTTTCCGGGAATAACTGTCGTGATCAAGCGTATTCTGGCCCTGTTGGTCTTCATCGTGCTGCCGCATTTTGCGCAGGCAGCCCCTGCCCAAAGCAGCTGGCAGGACGAGGATTTTGCATCGGTGCGGGTGATCAGTGCGCGCGACGGCGTAAAAGACATTCATACCCTGCGGCTGGGGCTGGAATTTGCCTTGAAACCGCATTGGAAAATTTACTGGCGCAGTGCCGGAGATGCCGGTTTCCCGCCCAGCATCAACTGGCAAGGATCGGAAAATATTGATACCAGCACCATCAATATGCTGTGGCCCGCCCCGATCCGGTTTTCCATTTTCGGGTTGGAAACCTTTGGCTACAAAGACCGCGTCATTTTACCCATTGATGTGCCCGTCAAAAACAATACCGATCCTGTTCGGCTCAAGATGGCGGTCGATTATCTGGCGTGTAGCGACATTTGTGTCCCGGCCAGTGCAAACCTGACGCTGGACCTGCCAGCCAATCGCGGCGCAATTTCCAACCATGCCCACGAAATTGAAAAATTTGCAGCCAAGGTCCCGTTAAAAGGCCACAACCTGCCCATTGGCGTGACCCGCATTTGGCAAACCAGCCAGGATAAAAACCGTTTCCTTAATGTTGCCCTGCGCGACATTCCCGAAGGCGTCAAACCCGATATTCTGGTCGAGGGCAAACCGACCGACAGCTTCGGTGCCCCGGTTGCGACCGGTCAAAGCCTTGCGGGCAACCCCATTTACCAATTGGCCATTCACAATAATGCCAAGGCCGGAAACCTGACCGGGCAAGACGTGACCGTAACGGTGCTGGCCGATAACCTGACTGTTGAACAGCCCGTCACCATCGACAAAGCACCAGACGCCGGCATGATCACGGGCACGGCGCGTTCAAGCAGCTCTGATAGCGAAGTATCTGACGGCAACAGTGCCCCCGTCGCAACCACGCAAAACGGCTTTACCGCCCCGTCCAAAACGGCGTGGTGGATCATTGGTGGCCTGGCATTACTGGGCGGGCTGATTTTGAATATCATGCCCTGTGTGTTGCCGGTGCTGTCCATCAAGGTGATGGGGGCCATCCATCTGAGCACGCAGGACCGCAGCGGCACACGGCGCGGGTTTCTTGCCAGTGCGGCGGGCATCATGGTGTCGTTCTGGATTATTGCCAGTGCCCTTGCCATTTTAAAGCTGGTGGGCGGGTCGATTGGCTGGGGCATTCAGTTTCAGCAACCGCTGTTTTTAACCACCATGACCATCATCGTGGTGCTGTTTGCCTGCAACATGTTTGGCCTGTTTGAAATTAGCGCCAACCGCCTAAACAACCTGGCGAATGAAGCGATTGACCAGCAAAACAGCCGGGCCGCAAAAGGCAAGGACACTGCAGGCAATGGCACTATACCAGCCGGCCCCTCGCAAAGCCTGGGCGGGCATTTCTTGACCGGGATGTTCGCCACCCTGCTGGCAACCCCCTGTTCGGCCCCGTTTTTGGGCACTGCCGTCGGGTTTGCGCTGGCGGGCAGCATTTTTGATATTTTCT
>JBNKVZ010000076.1:0-20109 GCA_050299455.1 Thalassospira sp. | reverse complement strand
TTTTAATCACATTGCATTCCTAAGTATGTTCAAGGGCAGCCTCCTTTATTGGGTGAGATTGGCTTGCTAATGAAGATAATTTACCGATCAGAATGGCCAGGGCATAGCCGGCAATGTGACAACTGTGCGTTCTGCAAACAGAACGATAAAACCAATTGGTAACGGCGTTCCTGGGTCCCGGCCTTTTACCGTATTATTAGACGCTAGGTTCGCTGTAAGCCCCTGCGATGAGGATCTTTTGACCACGCCGAAACATCACAGGACCAATGGGCAGGTTGAACGCATGAACCGTACGATCAGGGAGGCGACTGTCAAGCGGTTCCATGACGTCAGTCATGATCATATTAAGAAGTTGCACCCTGACACGGCATAATGGTCATCTGGCCGGTATGACATATGCCGCTGTTAACTTGCGGCGCAGGAATAATCTCTAAAAGAAAAATTCTTAGACTGTTTTGTCTATTTTGGTATTTTTTCTCGTTTAAATAGAAATTATATCATATAATATATAACTTAAGTTGCTTGTGGGGATTTCATCCGCGGATGAATACTAAAAAATGCCTTTTATGATAATTAACTCTGGCAAATTCTGACATTTCATTCTGTTTTATTGACGAATTCCCGGTTTATTGACAGTTTTTATTTGCTGAATTGTACGTATTTGGGCGTCCGGCGGATTTCTGTGGGGAGAAATCCAAAGATATACACGTATCGTCTATCGTGTTGGAGCTCATAAATGCCAAATCAGGGGGATATGTTTTGGCAAAAATAAATCGAATACTCAAATTATTGGCGCCAATCTCAATATTTGGCGTCGTTTCTCTGTTCTCAGGTACGTCTGCATTTGCTGCCACGAATGTGAGCCCGGCAGCAGGCGCGACGGTAGCCCTAGGGTCGAGCTCTGTAAGTTTCTCATGGAACATTTCTACCTCGGAAGTCGGCACTTTTGAGGCTGCTCAAGTTTTCATTTATAGTGACGCTGGCGGAAACACGAAAATATCGCCGACCTGCGTGACTGAATCTCCCACAACGGTGAAGACCTGTGATGTCGACTTGTCGTCGACTGAAGCAGGCACTTATTATTGGCGTGTGGAACTACGTGACTTGGGGTGGTCTCCAGTTTCCCCGCTGACATCGTTTACTATTGCAGCGGAGGAGAGTAGCTCGGAAAATGTCAGCAAAGAAACCACATCCAAGGCCGTAACCAGTGCGGTGGCGCGCTCGCAAACCACCGTCATCCAGCAAAATATTGGTGCACGTGCCGCAACTGCCATCGGCTCTGCCGGTGCCGGAACGGTGGGTGCAGGTGGCGCTGGCGGTGTTGGTGGTCCAGACGACAATGGTGATGGCAATTCCTTCACTCCGGCAAGTTTTGCAACCCCGTTCCGTGCGCTCAATGACAATGATCGCGACACGCGCGATGTGATGCGCCGTCTTGCCATGAGCTCAAGCTTTGACAGCTCGGTCTTGGCCGTCGATATGGCACGCGAAAGCGCGCTGGCCCTTGGTCCGACCGATCAGGGGGCTGTTGGTGGCGCGTCTGGGGTGGATGGCCGGGCGGCCCTTGCCAATGCCTCGCCGATTACGGTTTGGGGGCATGGGTCCTATACCTCGGTTGATAACGACTTTAATCAGGGCACGGCCGACAATCGCTATGATGGTGATGTTTGGGGCTATAACCTTGGCGCGGATTACCGCTTTGCCAACAATGTCATTGCCGGTCTGTCGCTGGGGTATAACGATACAGACCTGACGACTGCTTTCAATAATGGGAGCTATAAGGAAACCGCATGGGTGGCGTCGCCCTATGTGATTTTCAGTCCGCTTGAAAATCTGAATGTCGTAACCGAAGCCGGCTATTCCCGTGGCGACATTGATGTCACGCGTGATAATGATGCGGTGACGGGGAACACTGATTCCGCGATGTGGTATGCATCGGTAAAGGGGATTTATGCCTATCGCCCGATGGAAGATACCCCGCTGACACTCCGCCCGTCTTTGTCGTTTCTCGCCGCTCGTAAGACGATTGAAAGCTATACCGAAAGCGACGGCACCTTTGTCGACAGTACGCGCTCGAACATCCGCCAATTTAAACCGTCGCTTGAGGCGGCCTATGATTTCGGGTTCAATTCCCTGACCGTCACCCCGTTTGTCGAAACCGGGCTGGTTTATGATTTCACTGATGAACTGAATGACGATAATACCGCCTTTAACATTGGTGGCGGTGTCCGTATGTCGGACAGTGAGAGCGGGTTTAATGCCGCGCTTGAAGGCAGCTATTTGGCAGGACGGTCCGATTACACCGAATATACCATTGCGGGCACCATTAGCTATGGCTTTGACCTGCGCACCGAAAACGGCAAATCCTTTGGCGTTATGACCCCGTTCTTTGGCAGCGATGTCGATGAATATGGCAACCAATCCATGCGTGGCGGCCTTGGTTTTGACGTCGGCCCGATGTCCAGTCGCCTGTCCCTGGCCCATGACATTTCTAGAAACAGCGATGCCGAAAGCAAAGCCCAGATCAGCATGACGCTTGCGTTCTGATCACGGACCCCAAGCCATCCACCCCAACAGCCGCCCGTTCAACGGGCGGCTGTTGGCATTTTTAGATCATATCTTGTGCCCTTGCTGCATGGCATCTGTGCGACGGCCATTACAGGTGTAAATGTGCCCAGCGTGGCAAAAACATGGTTTCCCATCTTGCTTTTTGTTGCCCGTGGCGCGATACCCGATGCGTCTTGCTGGGGTGGCAGGGCGTTTTCGCGCGAAACATACATAAAATATCGGCTTACAAAGATGCGCTATTTTCCTTCCTGGTCCGTGACCCGGTCTTCAACTGTACTGCCTGACGAACGCCTGCCGTGGGGAACGATGTTTCCGATGGGGTTGCAACATCTTGTGGCAATGTCGGGTTCCACCATTCTGGGGCCGTTGCTGATGGGGTTTGACCCCAATCTGGCAATTTTGTTTTCCGGTATCGGAACGCTGATTTTCTTTATCTGCACGGCCGGGCGTGTACCAAGCTATCTGGGCTCGTCCTTTGCCTTTATTGCCGTGGTGATTGCCGCAACCGGCTATGCCGGGTCTGGCCCCAATCCCGATATTGGCGGGGCGCTGGGCGGTATTATGGCTGCTGGCGCGCTATATGTGCTGATTGGCGTGATCGTGATGGCAACGGGCACCGGCTGGGTTGAAAAATTGATGCCACCGGCAGTGACCGGGGCGGTCGGGGCGGCCATTGGTCTTAACCTGGCGCCCGTCGGGATTAGCGGCATTTCCGGGGATGGCATCCATATGCTGGTCGCCCTTTTGACGCTGCTATCGGTGGCTTTGGTGTCGGTCTATGCGCCGATGGCAGTGCGCCGTGTGTCAATTCTGGCCGGTATTCTTTTGGGTTATGTGCTGGTATTGATCCTTGGCAACGGGTTTGGCCTGATGCCCGCCATTGATTTTAGTGCATTGTCACAAGCGCCCTGGCTGGGCATGCCCAATTTTGTCGCGCCGCGTTTTGAAAGCTCGGCCATGGTGATGATTGCGCCGGTGGCCTTTATTCTGGTTGCGGAAAATCTCGGGCATATCAAGGCCATTGGCGGCATGACCAAACAAAACATGGACCGTTATATTGGCCGTGGTTTTATTGGCGATGGTCTGGCAACGATGCTCGCTGGCTCTGGCGGTGGCACGGGGGTGACGACCTATGTGGAAAATATGGGGGTTATGGCCGTAACCCGCGTGTTTTCGACCCTGATCTTTGTGATCGCCGCCGTGATTGCCATTTTGCTGGGTTTCTCGCCCAAATTTGGCGCGTTGCTGCATACCATTCCTGGGCCTGTGCTGGGCGGGCTTGGTGTTGCGGTGTTTGGCCTGATTGCCGCGGCAATGGTCCGTTTGTGGGTGGATAACCGGGTTGATTTTTCCGATCCGCGTAATTTGTTCACGGTGGGCATCACCCTGATTTTCGGGGCTGGGGATTTCACCGTCAAGGTCGGCGGCTTTGCCATTGGCGGTATCGGCACCGCAACCCTGGCGGCGATTATCCTGTATCAGATCCTTAGCATCGGGCGTGGGAAGGCAGATCGCGCCGCAGAACAGGCGGCAAATAACCACTAAATTTGCCCATCACAGCAAGGGCCGTGTTTTCGTTTTATGGCAAATCAACACGGCCCTTGTGGTTGTAGGCGCAAGCCTTTACTAATTGGGCGTCTTGGGGCCGTTTGGCCCCGCCAGGCGCCACAAGCCACCAAATTAAAAGCCCCAAATACCCGTATACAGGCCCGGAAATGAAAAACCAGATTCCCAATCTGCTGACTTTGTCGCGCATCATTGTGATCCCGGCATTGGTGCTATCGTTTTATATCGACGGACCGGTGGGGAACTGGCTCGGGTTTGCCCTGTTTGCCTTTGCAGGGGTGACGGACTTTTTTGACGGTTATCTGGCGCGCAGCATGAATGTGGTGTCCCCGCTGGGGCGCTTCCTTGACCCGATTGCCGATAAGCTTCTGGTTGCCGCAGCCCTGATGATGATGGTCGCGTTTGGCCGTATTTCCGGTTTGGCTGTTTTGCCTGCCGTGGTCATTATGTGCCGGGAAATCATGGTGTCGGGCCTGCGCGAACATCTGGCGGAGCTGAAGGTGCCGTTGCCGGTGACGGTTCTGGCCAAATGGAAAACCACAGCCCAAATTCTGGCGATTGGCTTTTTGCTGGTTGGCGATGCGTCGCCCGATATGATCCCGTCGATCCTGATTGGCGATATCTTGCTGTGGATTGCCGGTATTGTGACGGTCCAGACGGGATATATCTATCTGCGGACCGGGCTTAAGCATCTCGACTGATTGATTTTTGCGGGGCGATTATGGCGCGTATTACAGTTCAACAAAACGATTTCGACCCCGGTTCGGAGCTTGCCGCCCTGACTGATGGCAGGACGGATATTGGCGCTGCCGTCAGTTTTGTGGGGCTGGTGCGTGATATTGCCGGGGGCGAACAGGTTAGCGCGATGACGCTGGAACATTATCCCGGCATGACCGAACGCCAGCTTGAAAAAATTGCCGCCGATGCCGCCGACCGCTGGCCGCTGGATGATGTGCGCATCATTCACCGCTATGGGCGGTTATTGGCCGGGGAACGCATCGTGCTGGTGATTACCCTGTCTGCCCATCGCCGGGCCGCGTTTGAAGCCTGCGATTTCATTATGGACTTCCTCAAAAGCCGGGCACCCTTTTGGAAACGCGAAGAAACCGAAAGCGGTGACCAATGGGTTGCCGCCAAACAAAGCGACGAGGCCGATTTAGATCGCTGGTAACCGTATGCCGGTGTGATGCCCTGATGAGGGGAAAGGTTCTAAACGGGCACGTATTTAGCCAAGAGCCCGACAAATTTGGTGATGTCGGCTTGCAGGGCTGCCCCTTTTTTGACTTGGGCGGCCAGCTTGTTCATTTCCGCAATGTCGGCACTGTTAATGGTTATGTCCTGTTCGATTTGTTTGTTGCGCAGTTTCTGTACGCCATTGGCCGCCTGATTGCGCTCGCTTGCCAGCGCAATTTTGGTGTTGATATCTGCCTGCTGATATTTGGCATCGATGGCCTGAAAGGCGGAAATTGCGGCACTGATCAGGCTGGTCAAATCAGACATGGTGGGCTCCGTTACAAGGAAAAGACGGGAACGTGATTGCGATGGCCATGACGGGTTATTTCGCGGTGACGGCTGATCCAGCATCACCCTGACCGGTCAGATTTTGCAAAATCATGGCATCTGCCTTGTGGCGGAGCTGATGAATGCCAAGATCCTGATTTTCATCGACAAAGTTCAGGCCGCCAGCAATGTCTTTCAAAACGGATTGGGTGCTGATTTTGCTGTAATTGGCAATTTGGTCCTGAAGCCGTGCGCCCAATTGCTCCGCATTGATAAAATCCTGCAGGGCGGTTTGATAGCTTTGCTGTTCATCTTCTTGCAATTGCTGCCATTTTTGCCACCAGGCCTTGATCTGGCTGGTGCGGCTATCGCTGCTGATGGTTTTGTCCGCATGGATTTTATTAATAGCCGCCACCAGTGAATCGCGCCGCACCAGAAAAACCGGTGGATTTGTGCCCAATGTCCGGCCCAATGCTGCCAATTGGCGACGCAGTTTTTGCAAGATCGGCCCGGCCTTGTGGATGTCACGCACACCAAACAGGTCATCTTCGCCAATCTCGGTGAAAATCGCATCAAATTGCTGATATTGGTAGCGCAGTTTGGCGATGTTCTGCCGCCATTTGGCATTTACTTCCGGGTCAATGGTAACGGCATCGGGATTAATCAGGATGGGAATGTTATCTGCCGTTAATGTGCCGGTAAAATCGTTCAAATTGGCGATAAATTCTGCCTCTTGTGCATCCGGGCTTTGGACGGGGGCGGCAAATTCGGCATTGCGCATGTCATCCAGCGACGTGATCGCCTTGTCCGCGGCCAGGCTGAATTGCTGGGCGGAAAGTTTGAGGGCATCGGCCTTTTGCGCGCAGGCCGCCAGCAGGCCCAGCATCAAAAGCATCATGCCGCGCTGGCAACATTTTGTGAGTATGGCGTTTTGCATCCTGTATCCCCTTGGTATCCCGTGTCCCCTTGGCTTATGTGCTTTTGCAGACGCAGGAGGATTGCGTTTGTGACGCGGAATGGATGCGTGCGGGGACCGGTATTAAAAACCCTGCCACGCAAATGCGGGCAGGGCTGAAATGAGGGGCGGCAATGGCGCAGGATATGCAGATATGCAGTTCTCAGGTGTTCATAGCTTTTTGCTCAGCATGAACAAGGCCTGATTGCCAAAGAAATTGGCAAGGGCGGAATGGCTGCCCAGGCTGACCTTCGAGCCGCTTTCGTTAAGAACCATCGAGCGTTCGATCACCAGATCCATGTCGTTACACAGGGCAACAAAGTCGCGCACGGTGCAGAAATGGATGTTGGGGGTTTCGTACCACATGATCGGCAGGTTGGGATTTTGGGGCATGCGGCCATGAAACATCAGGTCAAACCGGGCGCGCCAATGGCCGAAATTGGGAAAAGACACAATCGCCTTGCGGCCAATGCGCAGCAATTCGGCCAGCACGTCACGCGGGCGGTTGGTGGCCTGCAGGGTTTGGCTTAAAATCGCATAATCAAAGGCATCGTTGGGGTAATCGTGCAAATCGCGGTCGGCATCGCCCTGCATCACCGGCAGGCCCTGTGCCACGCAATTGCGAACGCCCTGGTTTGAAAGCTCCAGCCCGCGCCCGTCAACATTTTTGGTGCGTTTCAGGTATCCCAGCAATTCGCCATCGCCACAGCCAATATCAAGCACCCGGGTGCCTGGTTCCACCATGTCGGCAATTAATTGCAAATCAACGCGGATACGATCAGACGGTGTTGCCGCCGGCGTGGTGGTCTGCGTGGTGGTGTGCGTGGCGGCTGTGTCGGTGTGTGATTGTGTCATGGTATTATTTCAGCCCGCGCGCTTCGGCGGCTCCCTCGATAAAGCCGCTCAGGACCATGTGGAAATCGGGTTCATCGAGCAAAAAGGCATCGTGGCCCTTGTCGCTTTCAATTTCAACACAACTGACATTGCACGATGCCGCATTCAGCGCATGGGCCAAACGGCGGCTTTCGGCAGTGGTAAAGCACCAGTCCGATGAAAATGAAATCACGCAAAACCGGGTGTTGGAGCCACGAAAGGCCTCGGCCAGGCGGCCATCAAACTCTGCAGAAAGGTCAAAATAATCCATCGCCCGGGTGATATAGAGGTAACTGTTGGCATCAAACCGGTCGACAAAGGATTTACCCTGATGGCGCAAATAGCTTTCGACCTGAAAGTCGTGATCAAAGCTATAGGTAATGCCGCCACGATTTTGCAGCTTGCGGCCAAATTTGCGATGCAGGGCCGGTTCGGACAAATAGGTGATATGCGCGGTCATGCGGGCCACCGCCAGGCCACGGGCGGGCTTTTTGCCTTCCAGCAGGTAATTGCCGCCGCACCAGTCCGGGTCGGCCATGACGGCCTGGCGGCCGACTTCGTGAAAGGCAATATTTTGCGCCGAATGGCGATAGGAGGTGGCAATCGGGGCGGCGGCAAAGACGCGCTCCGGATAGCTTTTGCACCATTCAAGAACCTGCATGCCGCCCATTGACCCGCCAATAACGGCAAACAGGCTGTCGATGCCAAAATGGTCAATCAGCATGGTTTGCGCCCGCACCATGTCGCCAATGGTAATGACCGGGAAATCCAGCCCCCAGGGCTTGCCGGTTTCCGGGTTGATTTCCTTGGGGCCGGTGCTGCCCAGGCAGCCGCCAATGACATTGGTGCAGATGACAAAATATTTGTCGAGATCAATGATCTTGCCAGGGCCGACAATGGCCCGCCACCAGCCTTCCTTGCCGGTAATAGGGTGCACATCGTCGGCCACATACTGATCGCCGGTTAAGGCATGGCAGACCAGAATGGCATTCGATTTATCGGCATTCAGTTCGCCATAGGTTTGATACGCCAGGGTGAAAGGGCCAAATTCGATGCCGCTATCAAGGCGCAACTTGTCGCTGTCGCCCAGCACAATCTGATGGCCAGGCAGGGCGCGGCGAGAATGTGGGGCAGGGTTGGACATGGACGCTGTTTTCCTTTGTTAAGGCATTGGCAAAGTCCGAAATAACGGCTCTGCCTGTTTTTTGTCTGTTCCAGTTAGGAACAGGCATGCTTTTAGTCAATCTTTTCTTTGCAAATGCCGGGCAGTTCCCTAAAACTGAGCCCCGTTTGGCAAAAGAGTGGATCATGGCGCAAAACGACGAAAAATTGGCAAATCTTGACCTGGATGGCTTGCGGGCGGAAATCGACGAGATCGACCGTGCCATGCATGACCTGATCATTCGCCGTACCCGCGTGGTACAGGCGGTTGGCGCGTTTAAGGACCGGCAAATCGCCGAGGGCAGCAATGTGCGTGTGCCCTATCGCCCGGCACGCGAAGCACGGATCATGCGCAATTTGGTGCGCAGCCATGACGGGGCCTTTCCCAAAACCGCGCTGATCCAGATTTGGCGCGAACTGATTGCCGCAGGCACCCGCCTGGAAGCGCCCTATACCGTTGCCCTGTGCCGCGATGCCGATGGGCAGGATTGTTGGGAACTGGCCCGGCTGAATTTTGGCTGCTTAAATGAAATTGTTGAATTTGACAGCCAGATTGAGGCCATTCACGCGCTGGAAGATGGCCGGGCGGCTGTGGGGGTTTTCCCCGCCCCGGTGCCAGGTGAAGGCCATTCCTGGTGGCCGTTAATTGCGCCCGATAGTGCGGTGCGTGTGGTCTCCAAGCTGCCCTTTGGGGGCCGTCCGGTGGGGCGCGGCGAAGAAACCGAGGGCTTTGTTCTTGCGGCAATCACGCTTGAAGAAAGCGGGGATGACCGCACCCTGTTTGTCGTGACGCTGGATCAGGCGATGGAGACGGATGCTTTGCGCAAAGATTTTGCCAAAGCAAGCCCCGGTTCGGCAATCCTTGGCGTTTTTACACCAGAAGGCGAAAAGCACTGTTTTGTCCTTGTTGATGTTGCCGGATTCCTTTGTAATCAGGGCGAAAATTTTAAACGCACCCTTTTGGATCATGGTCTGAAATGTGTGGCGGTGCGGGTATTGGGGGCCTATGGTGTGCCCATTCCCGCAGACGAAATGTAAACAATCTTGCGACCAAACGATCATACCCCTGGGAGTTTCCTGTTATGACTGCGCCCACCCCCCGTCCCGGTATTCTTGATATCGCCCCTTATGTTGGTGGCAAATCCAGCTCGGCAGGTGCCGAACGCGTGATCAAGCTGTCGTCTAATGAAGGTGCACTTGGCCCCAGCCCCAAGGCCATCGAAGCCCTGCAGAAATCGGCGAGCAAGCTGCATCGATATCCCGATGGCGGGTGTGACCTGTTGCGCACCAAACTTGCCGAGAAATATGACCTGGAATTTGACCAGATCGTGTGTGGTGCCGGTTCGGATGAATTGATCACGCTGTTGATCCGCGCCTATGCCGGGCCGGGCGACGAGGTGCTTTATTCGCAGCATGGCTTTTTGATGTATCCCATCGCGGCCAAAGGTGTGGGGGCGGTGCCGGTAACGGCTGCCGAAACCAACATGACCACCAGTGTCGATGCCATCCTGGCCGCCGTGACCGAAAAAACCAAAATCGTTTTTGTTGCCAACCCCAACAACCCGACCGGGACCTATATTACCTCGGCCGAGGTCGCACGCCTGCGCGAAAGCCTGCGCGAAGACATTGTGCTGGTGGTGGATGCCGCCTATGCCGAATTCATGACCGGGCAGGAAGATTATACCGCCGGGGCCGAATTGGTGGCGGCAGGCAATAACACGGTTATGACGCGGACCTTCTCCAAGATTTATGGTCTGGGGGGTATTCGTTTGGGCTGGTGTTATGCGCCGCCCGCCATTGCCGATGTGCTGCAGCGTTTGCGCAACCCGTTCAATGTTGCTTTGCCCACCCAGGAAGCCGGTGTCGCCGCCCTTGAGGATGACGATTTTGTCGATGCCTGTGTGCGCCATAACTCGGAAACCCGGGAATGGTTCCGCGAGGAAATCAACAAACTGGCCGATCTGAAGGCCCATCCGTCCTATGGCAATTTTGTCATGGTTGAATTCCCGGCAGAGGAAGGCAAAAACGCCGATGCCGCCAACGAATTCATGATGGCCCGTGGGGTGATCCCGCGCAAAATCGGCGCTTATGGCTTGCCGCAAATGTTGCGCATTTCCATCGGCACCAAAGAAGAAATGCAGATATGTCTGCAAACAATCAAAGATTTTATAGCGAATTAAAATGACCAGTTCCGTATCGACGACCCCGCTGTTTGACAAAGTTGCATTCATTGGCATGGGCCTTATTGGTTCCTCGATGGCACGTCGCATGATCCGCGACGGCCTGGCAGGTTCCATTAGCTGTGCCGTGCGTTCCGAAGCCACCCGTGACCGGGTTTTGGAACTGGGCATTGCCAATTATGCCTATTGTGACATTGCATCAGCCGTCGAAGATGCGGACCTTGTTATGCTGTGCGTGCCGGTGGGGGTAAATGAAACCATCGGCCAGCAGCTTGAAGGCCATTTGAAACCGGGCTGCATCGTTTCCGATGTCGGGTCGGTCAAGCAGGCCGTTATTCGCGATATTGCCCCGCATCTGGGCGAAGGCGTGCATTTCGTCCCCGGCCATCCCCTGGCCGGGACGGAACATTCCGGCCCTGATGCGGGCTTTCCCGAACTGTTTGAAGGGCGCTGGTGCATCTTAACGCCCATTCCCGGTGTCCCGGATGAAGCAAATGCCAGGGTTCAGGCCCTGTGGGAAGCCTGCGGGATGCGGGTGGAATGTATGGATGCGGATCATCATGACCGTGTTTTGGGCATTACATCGCATTTGCCGCACCTGATTGCCTACACCATCGTTGGCACGGCAACCGATCTTGAAGAAGCCATGCGCCAGGAAGTGATTAAATTTTCGGCCTCCGGTTTCCGTGATTTTACCCGTATTGCCGCCTCCGACCCGACCATGTGGCGTGATGTGTTTTTAAACAATCGTGAAGCCGTGCTTGAGGTTCTGGGCCGTTTTCAGGAAGATCTGATGGCCCTGCAACGCGCCATTCGCTGGGGCGAGGGCGACAAGCTGTTTGATCTGTTTTCGCGCACCCGTGAAATTCGCCGGGGCATTGTTGATGCCGGACAGTATTTTACCAATTTCTCGGCCGAGGGCGAAGATCGCAAGTCGGATACGACGGGCAGTAAAAAAGCAAAAGAAGCCGGCACAACAGCAGCTTCAAGCCCGGACAAGTAAGATCATTTACCGGCAAAGTTCCTGGCTTTGCCGGTTTTCCAGCCGGATGTTCTTGCCTGGGTTTTGGGCACATCCTGGTAACATGTTTTATGCCTGATCTGTAATTTGTGATCTGTGATTTGTGGCCGGGGCCTGGCTGGGGAGGGGGCGTTTTGCCCTCGGCCCTGATAGGGGCAGGGGTCCCGCTTTTGTCATCACACTTATATGCCAGCAGGATTGTATTATGGCGTTTGCCAAAAATGTTTCCGATCATCCGGCCTTTGCCCGCTTCATGCCGTTTGTCTTTGTGTTTCTCTGGAGCACGGGGTTTATCGGTGCGAAATTCGGCCTGCCTTATGCGGCGCCATTTGTTTTTCTGTTTGCGCGGTTTTTAATCGTTGTTGCCCTGATGGTGCCGGTGGTGTGGCTATTGGGGGCCAAATGGCCGACCCGCTTGCGGGATGCGTTGCATATCGCTGTTGCTGGCAGTTTGGTGCATGGCATTTATCTGGGCGGGGTTTTTGCTGCCATTAATACGGGCCTGCCTGCTGGTTTGTCCGCCCTGATTGTCGGGATGCAGCCGGTTTTAACCGCCTCGGTTGTGGGGGCGCTGTTAGGCGAACATGTCACCCGCCGCCAATGGATGGGGCTGGTTTTGGGCCTTGTCGGGGTGGGGCTGGTGCTGGGTCCCAAAATCGGCGGTGGTTCGGGCATTACACCGGTTGGCATTTTGCTGGCCGTGGGGGCGCTTTTGGGGATGACGGCAGGTACGCTTTATCAAAAACGGTTTTGCACCGGCATGGATTTGCGCACCGGCACGGTCATTCAATATGTCGCGGCCAGCCTTGTTGTTGGTCTGTTTGCTGTGTTGTCAGGCGAAAGTTTCCATATCAACTGGACAACGGAATTTGTCCTGGTCATGGCATGGCTGGTGCTGGTTTTGTCAATTGGCGCGATTATGCTGTTGATGGTTTTGATCAAACAGGGCGAAGCAACCCGCGTTGCCAGCATGTTTTACCTGGTGCCGCCAACGGCGGCCTCGCTGGCCTGGTTATTGTTTGACGAGCATATCGGTTTTATCGGCCTGGCGGGCTTTGCTGTTGCGGCCCTGGGGGTGGCATTGGTTATGGCAAAGCGTTAGGTTGCACATACAGGCCCTTTAAATGCGGCCATCACAGGACCGGAGAAACCAGTTGGCAGACGAAACACAGATACAAAATCAGGAAAGATGGGTTTTTGGCTATGGCTCGCTGCTATGGCGACCGGGCTTTGATTTTGTCGAATGTGCACAGGCGCTGCTACGGGGCTATCATCGTTCCTTTTGTATTTATTCGCATCATTATCGCGGCACGCCGGAAAATCCCGGCCTGGTGCTGGGCCTGAATGCCGGGGGCGAATGCGTGGGCAATGCCTTTCGCATCACGCCGGAAAAATGGCCCGAGGTCAAAGCCTATCTGGATGAACGCGAATTGGTGACCAATACCTATATCCCCGCCGATGTTGATGTGAAGCTGGCCGATGGCCGCCAGGTGATGGCGCATACCTATGTTGCCGATCCCACCCATCAGCAATATGCGGGAACCCTGCCGGTGCGCGAGGCAGTGGAAATTATCGTCGCGGCACATGGCAGTATTGGCCCCAATCTGGAATATCTGGAAAATACCGTGCACCATTTGGACGAGATGGGCATTGTTGACCCGCCTTTGCATGACCTGATGGACCTGGTGCGCCGTGAATATGGCGAACGGAATATGGGCGCTGGTATCTGACTACGAGATAGCCTGGCGCAACGAACAAACCCGGATATGACGGGGAGACACCCGAAAACATAATGTTCGGGAAAATTGGGGGACGGAATGTCTGACGGTACGACAGCGACGGGAAAGGCCGGGGGTGTTCCCATGATTGCCTATTTCCTGCTTATTGCCTGTGCATTGATGTGGGGGTCAAACCATGTGGTGGCACGCGGTGTAAATGCCAGCGTGCCCTTGCCCGCCTTGGCTTTTTGGCGGTGGATGGTGGCGTTGCTGTTGTTAACGCCGGTCTGTGCGCGTTATTTGCGCCGCGACCTCGCGGTGATGTGGCACAACTGGAAAATCATATTTCTGATCGGCACGACCGGGACCTTCCTGTTTACCATCGCCATTTATCTTGCCGCGTATAATACCACGGCGGTCAATACCGGCCTTTTGAATGCAACAACCCCGATCTGGGTGTTGTTGTTTGCCTCCCTGTTGACGGCCGATAAACCCCGTTCCCAGCAATGGATTGGTGTTCTTATCGCGGGTTTGGGCACGGCGGTGATTATTGCCAAGGGCGACATTAACGTCTTTTTGCAAATGAACTTTGTGTCTGGCGATCTGTTTGCCCTGATCTCGGCGATGATTTGGGCAGCCTATTCCATGTTGCTCAAATATGCCCCGCGCGGCATTCATCCATTCAGCCTTATTTTTGGCTCTATCATGGTTGGCATGCTGTATCTGACGCCGATCTATCTGTGGAGCATTCTGGTGAATGGCGACCCTTATTTTACCTGGCAGGACCCGGCCTGGCCGGACATGCTGAAAATTGCCTATATTGGCGCGGGCCCGGCCTTTTTGGGCTATTTGTTCTGGAATCGCGGGGTTGGCATGGTGGGGGCGGCCAATGCCGGGGTGTTTTTGTATCTGATGCCGGCCTTTGCCAGTGTTCTTGCCGTTATTTTCCTGGGCGAGGAACTGCACCTTTATCATTTGGGCGGTATCGCCCTGATTGCGGTGGGCATTTGGCGGGCAACACGGCGCGTGCCAACGCCGGCATCGGCCAAATAACCGTTTTCCTGCCGGTTCGCATCGCGTTTTGCGCAAGTTGGCAACGATAATGATAAAAAAGGCCGGTCAGAATGCACTGACCGGCCTTTGCTGTATCTGGTTTTGGGTGTTTTACGCCGTGGTGTGATCCCGGACTTCTTTGTCTGTTGTGGCGGCGGGGACATCATCAACGCCCGGCGTGGGGGGCGGGGCGGGCAGGTTAAATTCAACCTGGGCCAGTTTTTCCAACTCGCGCGTGCGATCATCAATCCGGCTTTTGATTTCCTTCATGAAGGTTTTGCGATCCAGGCCCGGCTCTATGGGGGGCAGATATTCCAGGGTAACCTTGCCGCTATATTTCATGAATTTTGCCCGGCCCCAAAACATGCCGGAATTCAGTGCAACCGGGATCATGGGGACATTGGGGAATGCCTTGTAAAGGGCATATACGCCCGGATGATAGGGTCGGTCCGACCCTGGCGGGGTACGTGTGCCTTCCGGGAAAATCACGATACGGGCCCCCCGTTTCAAGGCGTGATTAACCCCCTTGATCATGTCCTTAAGGGCCGATCCCCCGGCGGCGCGATCCACCGGGATCTGGCCGGAATATTTCAGAAAAAGGCCAAAGACGGGAATGCTGATCAATTCCTTTTTCAGGATATAGGCCGGATCATGCAGCAGGGTGTGGAAGGTCAGGGTTTCCCAGGCTGACTGGTGTTTGGAAACCAGAATGCACGGCCCGTCGGGCAGGTGCTGTTCCCCCACCACGCGCGGTTCAAGTTTGACCGTCACCTTCAGCAGCCACTGCACCCATTTGCACCAGAAACGACCTGTTTTTTGGCTGATTTTGGGGCCAAAAAACAGGAAAGGCCATAACACCAGACATTCAAGTGCGGTGCCGCCAAAAAACAGGATGTTGAAAATCAGGGCACGAAAAGTGCTCATCTTTACGTCCTTTAAGCCAGATACATTGCGTCTTGGTCTTTTAGGGGGTTTTGGGGCCAATGTGAAACAAATGCTTCACACAGGCAAACGGGTTTGGCGGGTTATCCCCGGTCCGCCTTGTTTTGCGGGGCCGCAGGTGTGGGGCCTGCTTCTGGCTGGGCGGGAATGACAGGGGCCGCTGCCGGCGCATTTGCAGGTGTTATCGGCGTTCCTGCCGAAAGCTGACTGTCGTTATCTTCTTGCCGGTCGGGTGCGGGCGGTAGGCTTTGCCGGGTTGAGGGAAACCAATCCAGAATTTTGTTTCGCAAGGCGGCAAACAGATATTTGTTATATTCACTGGCAATTAACGCGGCACTGCCGGGAAAACGCCACCAGTCATGCACTTTGACATTTTCCGGGAAAACCGGGTGGGCCACAATCTCGACATCGGGCATCAGATTATGAAATTCCAGCAATGACCGCGGCATATGGTAATTGGCCGTGACAATGCGCAGGCTGCGATAGCCGTGTTGATATACCCAGCTTGCGGTTTCAATCGCATTGCCACGGGTATTTTCGGCGATATGGCCCAAAACGATACAGCAGGCCACCAAATCGGGGTCCGCACTGCCGGCATTCAGAAGTTCGTCAACTTCGACCCCGCGATAAACCCCGGAAATAAAAAGCTTATTGGCCAGATGCCGGGTTAACAGACGGCGGCCTTCACTTAGCCGTTCGCTGCCACCCGTCAGCACAACAATGGCATCGGTTTTTTGAAACGGATTGGCGACCCGGTCGGGAATTTGCGCGACAAACCAGAAAAAGCCGAACGACCATACAATCGCGAGCATGATCAGCGTCGAAAACAGGAAACGCACACGGCGCGACCGGCGACGATTCTGGATCGAGCGGGGGGCAGTACGGGTTCTTTTCATTCCGGTATGCCTTTAAGGGCGCCGGGACGCAGCCGCATCTTGGGTCTCCAATTACTATTTGCAGGACACATATGTGTCGCTTGCGCGTGCGTGCATTTTACGCATCTTCAGGGTGGGGTTGTCTGGCGATGCCAGGCAGGCTGTGGCCGAAGTGTAGAAGGTAAAACCCCCTTAAATCAATGCTGTGCTCACAACATTTTTCGCAAAACCCGCAGCACGGTGCGCTTTGCTGTTAACCAGGCCACAGCTGAAATGGCGACAGGCACCATTAAAACCAATACAAAAAACAGCGGCAGGTGAAGGTTGTCGGGAATTTGCCATCCGGCACGCAAACCCAGATAACCAATCAGGATCGAAACCGGCAGGGCAATGGCAATGCCCACCAGGCTGCCCAAAAATGCCAGCCGCATGGAATGGCGGGCAAATTGTTTGGCGATATAGCTGTCCGCTGCACCGATCAGGTGTAACAGTTCGATGATGGAACGGTGAATGGACAGCCCGGACCGGGTGGCAAAAAACACTGACAGGACCGTTGCGGCAAACAAAACGCCAATCAGGGCAACCAGCGCCATTTCGACCGAGACGGCAACATCGCTGATGCGTTCCAGCCAAATGCGATGATCATCCAGCACGGCTTCCGGGGCGGTGCGCGAAACCGTCGCTTCGAGCACGCTGAAATCAAACCCGCTTTTGGGGGTGATTTCAATGATGCGCGGTATCGGAAGGTCGCTGATCATTTCATTGGGGCCAAGCCAGGGCTCAAGCAGTTCGGCCATTTTATTGGGGCTAAGTTCGGCAATGCGGGCAATGCCCGGTTGGCTTGATACCGCCTCGATAATGGATTGGACCCGTTTTTCAAGCGCGGCTTCGCGTTCATCGGGGGCCAGCTTTGTCAGCCCGGTGGGCGGGACCTGAATGGTCAGGCTGCCGTCAATCTGGCTGGTCCAGCGCCCTACCGTATCGTGCAGCACGGCCAGGCCGACAATTGAAAATGTCAGCAATGCCACCATCAGCGCAACGATACTGGGCAAAAACCGGCTTGAGGAATCATTCTCAAGGGGCAAATGCGAAGGACGTGAACGGAATGCCATAATGCCTGGTTATATCCTGTTGTGGGTCTGTATCAGTTTGCGCCTGCGGGGGCAGGGAAGTCAGGCCTGCGGGCGGTGGTCAAGGTCGTGAAGGGTGCCACCTTCAAGCAGCCAGTGCTTGTGCCCGAAACGGCGAATAAGGTTGCGGTTATGGGTGGCAATCAGAACGGTTGTCCCCAGTTTGTTAAGTTCCTCGAACAGGTATAACAGGCGCATGGCGATGCGGTCATCGACATTGCCTGTCGGTTCGTCAGCCAAAAGCAGGGCCGGGCGGCTGATCACGGCGCGGGCAATGGCAACGCGCTGTTGCTGCCCGCCTGACAGGCGCGAGGGGACGGCGTTGATCTGGTCACCCAGGCCCACCCATTCCAGAAGCTCGGTCACATTTTTGCGGATTTGCAAATCTTCCACCCCGGCGACACGCAGCGGCAAGGCGACATTTTCAAAGGTGGTTAAATGGTTGATCAGGCGGAAATCCTGAAACACCACGCCGATTTTGCGGCGAATGGCGGGCAATTCATCGCGCGGGATGCGGATATTGTCACGGCCAAAAATGGTGATTTCGCCGCGCGTTTGGCGCAGGGCCAGATAAAGCAGGCGCATCAGCGTGGATTTGCCCGCCCCCGATGCCCCGGTCAGGAAATGAAAGCTGCCGCGCGTCAGGGCAAAATTCAGTTCACGCAGAACTTCCGGCCCCGATTCATAACGGACCCCGACATTGCGAAAACTGACAACTTCGTTCACCTGCGTCCTCCTGACTGCGAATGGGGTCATCCCGGCGGTTTTTGGCCGGGCAACCCGCGATCATGGCATAAACAGCCTTATATCTGAAAATGCCTTAAAAATGCGTGGATTTGCAAAGTCGTACCTTGCAAAAGGCGGCATGGTCCTGTTTTAACATAAAAAATTATTGTCCGAAGGCGTCTTTTGCCTCTCCGGGAGGTGATTTGGCAGGCAGTTTATTCCCCGTCGGGGCGAGCTTCTGTTATCTTTACTTAACAGTCTGTTAAATCGGCGCTATTTACATATAGTATAGGGCGACGAAAAGCGGGGGGTGTTCGTCGGCTGTTTTTACTGTATCCCTTGCGTTTGAATTCCAGCTGCTGACAGCTTTATGCCAGGTTTGCAATGATCATAACTTGCCCAGAATGTTCTAAAAAATACTCTGTAAAGGCCGAGTCAATTGGCCCGAAAGGCAGAACAGTACGCTGCAAGAATTGCGGCAATAGCTGGCATCAGGACCCGCCGGGGGCAAAACCGGCGCCACCACCGCCACCTCCGGCAGCGGAAAGCGCGCCTTCATCCTTTGATGATGCCATGTCGCAAGCCGGCGGGGATGCTGCTCCTGGTGCCGGCAGCGCGCAGTATGATGGTGATGTGGATTCCGGCTTTGAAGGGGCGGATCGTATTCCTGATCCGCCGCCCTTCCCGCGCCAATTGGTAAATAACGACGATGTTGCGCCGAAATCGAAAAAGGGGATTGTCGGCTGGATCATTTTGATCCTGGTTTTGATCGGTTTGGGGGCCGGGGCCTTTTTTGCCAAGGATACCCTGATCAATTTGTGGCCGCCGATTGCCAAGGTTTATTCGATGGTGGGGCTGAATGTGCCTCATGTCGGCGAGGGCCTTGATATCAAGGAAATGCCGCCGACCCGCGAAGAGGAAGACGGTGTCGATGTGCTGGTGGTGCGGGCGGAAATCGTCAATGTCAGCAGTGTGGACCGGCCTTTGCCCTATTTGCTGATCGAACTGCTTGATCCGCTTGATCGTGTCGTGCAGCGCAAAAAGGTTGCCCTGATTTATGACAAAAGCGCGGTTCAGACCGACCCGAGTGCACCGATCAAGCAACAGATGCTGCCGGTTGGCAAAACCCTGAATGTGGAAACCAAAATTCGCAAGCCGAACCCGACGGCAACGCGCCTGCAAGTCACCTTCCTTGACCCGCGCGAGGCCGTTTCCCCCTAAGGTTTCTGATCTGACTGATTGATTTTACACAGGCGGCTTCATATAGAGGCCGCCTGTTTTGTTTTGCGCTTCAGGGGCGCGCGAACACCACAACAACGCGCCAGCCTTTCGCCTGTGAAAGGCTGGCAAATACATTCCGGGTCATTCCCCTGTGCTTTCAATCAGGCATATCGTTTGGCTGCGATGCCCGGCACTGGCATATCGCATATCGGGCAAGCGATAGAAGACTGCATGAAGAATGCGGTCTAAAACCGCTTTAACAGCCGGTCGATATAGTCATGTTCGATTTTCGGGCGTTGCGGATCACTGGATCGGCGGCGCAATTCCTGCAGGATGCGCCAGGTTCGGTTCAGGGTGTCGGCATCGGGAATACGGACGCCATTGCCGCCATCAACCGGGCGTCCCAACGGGTCGCGCTGGTTGGATGTGCCCAGTTCATCAAGCATCGGCATCATCTTGCTAAGCCCTTCAAGCGTCTGACCCAGGGCGCCAATGCCCTCGCGCAGGCTTTGCAGGGCCTGTTGCTGCTGTTGCAGGGCCTCGTGCTGGCGTCCGTGTGACAGGGCATCGGTGGCGCGTTTCATGGCGCCAATCGCGCTTTGCAGGCCGCTGCTTTGCCC
>JBNKVZ010000075.1:0-20237 GCA_050299455.1 Thalassospira sp. | reverse complement strand
GCCAGGCCGAGCCGCGAATGTGATTGGCATTCGACATCAGGGCATGACCATCCAGATATTTGGCAAAGATAGCCTCGCAGGTGGCGATTGACTGTTCCTTGCTCATCTCGCCAAAGCCATAAGCCGCCCAGGTTTCCTCCGAACATTCTACAATGAAGGTCGCCGTTTCATCATCGAACTGATAGGCGTGCGCCCAAATCCAGCCCTTATCGGTTTCCTCGAAAATGAAGGTGAAGGCATCGTTGAATTTCTGATGCGTCCCCAGCCAGACAAATTTGCATTTGCGGGTATCAATATCGGGCTGAAAATAGGCTTCATATTCGCTGCGGGTGCGGGAATTAAGCCCGTCACAGGCAACAACCAGGTCATAGTCCGATTTGAGGTCCGATGCGCTGGCGATTTCGGTGCCAAATTGCAAATCAACCCCAACCTCGCGGGCACGCTGCTGCAATAAAATCAGCAACTTCTGACGGCCGATCCCGCAAAAGCCATGTCCGGTCGAAACGATCTTTTCTTCGCGGTAATGAACGGCAACATCATCCCAGTAGGAAAAGTTTTCGCGAATGGCGCTGGCACTTTGGGCATCGTTTTGCGCCAGATTCCCCAGCGTTTCATCAGAAAGAACCACCCCCCAACCAAAGGTATCGTCGGGCTGATTGCGTTCAAACACCGTGATATCGTGCGAAGGATCACGCAACTTCATGGAAATGGCAAAGTAAAGCCCGGCCGGCCCTCCGCCCAAACATGCAATTCTCACCTGATCCCTCCTTTATGAGGCTTCTGTTACGGGATGATGGAAAAACGGTACGCCTGCTTTTTATTCATTTCAAGCATAAATATTTTATGTTTAAAATAAATTTGAGTTTGGGTACGATACCGCACGCACCTTACCGAATGACACCCCGGACAAATCCGTTGCATCCCTCCTGCAAGCAGTCCATGTCTTTGTCTTTACGTCACACGCCAAAAGGGAAAAAATGCCATGATCAAAGACTGGGACGACGCCTATTCCAATAGCGATCATATTGAAAATTCAGCCAGTTATCCCGCAAAATGGGCCACTGCGGCAGCAAATTTTCGCAATAATATGCCGCCAAATAGCACGGCCATACTAGACGTTTCCTATGGCTATAAGGATCGAGAAAAATATGACGTGTTTAAGCCTAAAGGCACAGCCAAAGGCTTGGTCATTTTTGTTCATGGTGGCTACTGGAAGGCATTCGACAAGTCATATTGGTCACATCTGGCAAATGGTCCGCTCAAACACGACTGGGCTGTTTTCATGCCAAACTATACCCTGGCACCTGATGCTCGGCTTGCACAAATAACCGGACAAATGGGTCCTGCCATCGACCGTATGGCGAGCAAAATGCCCGGGTACCCCCTCCATTTGGTCGGCCATTCTGCCGGGGGGCATCTGGTCAGCCGCATGGTATGTGACGACAGCCCGTTATCCCCCCCCGCACTGGCCAGCATCCGGCATGTTATGTCAGTCAGCGGCCTACACGACTTGCGCGCGTTGCGCAACACAACAATGAACAACACATTAAATATTGATGCCGACGAAGCCATTAGCGAAAGTCCCGCCTTGCGAGACCCCGCCATGCCAGACGGAAAAGCCGCATCGGTGACGTGCTGGGTCGGGGCGAAGGAACGGCCGGAATTCATCCGCCAAAATGACTTGCTGGCAAATATCTGGACCGGTCTGGGTGCCGCCACACAAAGCATCCACGCCCCCGAAAAACACCATTTCAACGTTATTGATGATCTCTGCAACCCAGAATCAGACATGACCCGCTGCCTGCTTTCTGGAATCACCGAAGACGGAGATTAAAATGCCCGCCGTAACGCTGGAATTTGCCGATAATATTGCGATCATCGACATCAATAACCCGCCGATCAACGCCACCAGCCACGCGGTGCGCAGCGGCGTGATGGATGCCCTGTCAGATATCCGGCAAAATCCGGCGGTTACGGCCATTATCCTGTCATGCAGCGGCAAAACATTCATTGCCGGGGCTGACATTACCGAATTTAATCAGCCGCCCCGCGCGCCCCTGTTGCCCGATGTGATCATCGCCATTGAAAACATGCCTGTTCCAATCGTCGCCGCCCTGCATGGCACCGTTCTGGGCGGCGGGCTGGAAGTGGCCCTTGGTTGTCATTATCGTATTGCCAGCCCTGCAACCCGCCTTGGCTTTCCCGAGGTGAATTTGGGTTTGATCCCGGGGGCCGGCGGCACCGTCCGTACCCCGTGCCTGATTGGGGCGGAAAATGCCGCCTCATTGATCAGCAATGGTAAACCCATACCAGCCCGTGAGGCATATGATTGGGGCCTGATTGACCATATTACCGATGGTGATATTACCGATAGTGATGCTGATTTCCGTTCGGCCACCCTCGCCTTTGCCCAACAAATCGCCGCACAGCCCTGCCCAACCGCCCTGGCAAAGCGCCCTGCCCCCATATCCGACCAACCGGACTGGGACGCCCTTATTGCCAAAACCGCACAAAAGGCGCGCGGCGCAAAGGCACCTGTAATTGCCGTTGAAACCATCAGCGATAATCTTGCCCTGCCTGCCGACCAGGCCCTGGCAAACGAACGGCAACAATTTATTGCCCTACGCGATGGCGAACAATCACAGGCGCTGCGCCATATTTTCATAGCCGAGAAAAATGTCGCCAAATTGCCCGCCACACGCGGCGTATCGCCTGCCGATATTGACACAATCGGCATTGTTGGCGGCGGGTTAATGGGGGCGGGCATTGCCACGGCCTGCCTTTTGGCCGGGTATCGCGTTATCCTGCTGGAACGCGACGAAACCGCCCTGGCCAAAGGCCGGGAAAATATTGCCAGCCACCTGCAAGGGAGCCTGAAACGCGGCATCCTTTCGCAAGATCGCCATGATCAACTTTGGGCGCAATTGCATGGCAACACTGATTATGCCGCCCTCGCCCCGGCAGGCGTGATTATTGAGGCCGTGTTTGAAGATTTCGAGGTCAAAAAGTCGGTCTTTGCCAACATTGCCCATCACGTCGATCCTAAGGCCATTATTGCCTCAAACACATCCTATCTCGATATCAATGCGCTGGCGCAGACCATCCCAAACCCGGAACGGGTGATTGGCCTGCATTTCTTCTCGCCCGCTCATATCATGAAACTTTTGGAGGTTGTCTGCACCGATGGGGCCACCCCGCAAACGCTGGCAACCGCTTTTTCCTTTGCCCGCAAGCTTGGCAAAATTGCCGTTCCCACCGGGGTGTGTGACGGCTTTATTGGCAATCGCATCATGTCGGCCTATCGCAAACAATGCGAATATATGATCGAAGATGGTGCCTATCCCGAACAGATCGATGCCGCCATGACCGATTTTGGCTTTCCGATGGGCCTGTTTGCCATGCAGGATATGGCCGGGCTGGAAATTTCGTGGAAAACGCGGCAGCGCCAGGCCGCCACGCGTGACCCCAATGAACGGTATGTCGCCCTGGGGGACTATTTATGTGAACAGGGCCGGTTTGGCCGCAAAACCGGGCTGGGATGGTTTCGCTATGACACGGCCAAGTCCGCACCGCAGCCTGACCCGGATGTCACGCGCCTGATAGAACAGGAATCCGCACGCAAGGGCATTGAACGGCGCACCTTCAGCCCGTCCGAGATCATTCATACCATCCTTACGGCGATGCAGCGCGAAGGCGATAAAATCCTTGCCGAAGGAATTGCCCATACAGCCGATGCGATTGATGTTGTGATGATCAATGGCTATGGCTTCCCGCGCTGGCGGGGCGGGCCCATGTTCATGAAAACGAAAAACCCGCTTCCGTCCCAGAACGCATAATACCCGCTTTATACGCGTCAACACCTTGCCAACAGGTTAGGCGCGACGACGCCGTGCGGCTTAACAGCGATTGCCAAGGACGTCAAAGAAGCCCGCCCGCCGATTGCGGACTGCACGGATGGGTTTTGATCCGTGCAGTTTGACATAAGTAAGTTGCACCGCCCCTTACGGCCACGACCCTTTTTCCTCTCGTCATTTAAAACACCAAATCATCTATCCCGGTCTTTTAAAAGACCGGGATAGTCGCATGTGCGACAGGAAACACACGCTTTAATAATTGAATTAATTAAAACAAAAACTATCACAAACGTGTGAAGAAAATCACAGCATCTATAGATTGTAATAATTAGTCAGAATTTCGATTTTGACATTTGATTATAATTAATCATACATACCAAAAGATGATCGCCCAAAAGTAGTATTTCTCTATTTTTGGAGTTGGTCTTTTTTGTGTCAAATCAAGACATTATTTCGACAAATATGGAACTTCAAATGTTATACATGATTTAAACAAATCTCTTAAAAAAGTCATCCGCAATCACGAAAAATATCGACACTAGAAAATAAAACTCGAAAAAATTCGTTGTCCCGCATTGAAAAGTGCTCCCGTAAATATCAGAAAAACTATTCGAGGTAAAAAATGAACCTCAAGATCATGATGGTGTTTGGAACCCGCCCCGAAGCGATTAAAATGGCGCCTTTGGCTCGTGTCCTTCAAAAACACTCCAATATTAGCTTACATATTTGTTCTACCGGGCAGCACCGGGAAATGCTGGCATCTGTCATTGAGGCATTTGACCTGCAAATTGACGAAGACCTTGATGTCATGACGCAGGATCAAACGCTCAATGGGCTCTCCAAGGTGCTGCTTGAAAGGCTTGATCACAGCTATCAGCAAAACCAGCCCGATATCGTGCTGGTACATGGCGACACCACCACCAGCTTTATTGCCAGCCTTGCCGCTTTCCACCGTCATATTCCGGTTGCCCATATCGAGGCCGGGCTCCGCACAGGCAATTTACAATCCCCCTGGCCGGAGGAAGCCAATCGTCGCCTGACCGCCGTGCTGGCCAATCTTCATTTTCCGCCTACCGAAAAGGCCAAGCTGAACCTTCTTGCCGAAGGCATTTGCGATCACGCCATTCTTGTGACCGGCAATACCGTCATTGACGCATTGTTATGGATGAATGAACGCCTGGATCAAACCGGCTGGGAACCAGCGCCACAATCGGCCTTAAGCAGCATTGACCCTGCCCGCAAAATGATCCTGATTACCGGCCATCGTCGCGAAAGCCTAGGCCACGGATTTGAGGAAATCTGCAAGGCCCTGGGCACGCTGGCGCAAAGTTACCCCGACATCCAGTTTGTTTATCCCGTGCATATGAACCCGCGGGTCCATGATGTTGTGTATCGGATGCTGGGTGAGCGCGAAAACATCATTCTGACAGCGCCCCAGGATTATCGCCATTTCGTCTGGCTGATGAAAAATGCCTATCTGATCATGACCGATTCCGGCGGCATTCAGGAGGAAGCCCCCGCCCTTGGCAAGCCGGTTATGGTGTTACGCAACGTCACCGAAAGACCCTCCGGTCGCCTTCAGGACCGCGCGATGCTGGTGGGTACGGATCGCGAAAAGATCATCACCCAGACAATACGCCTGATCGAGGATTCCACCTATTACAGTCAATTCACAGCCAAACACTCGCCCTTTGGCGATGGAAAGGCCTGTGAACGCATCGTGCAACGGCTGCTCGACTGGAAGGGTGCACAATCACTGGATGAATGCGCATGAGTTTCGCCCTTGTCGACACCCTGATTTACATTTTCTTTGCGCTCAAGATCATCGTGATCCTGCTGGCAGGAACGATTTTCCTGCTCGGGTTCGATGATCTGTTCATCGACATCACCTATTGGACGCGCAAATGTTTCCGCCATTTCCGCATCTATGACAAACATGCGCCGGCGGATCAAAAACGCCTTTATGGCGTGCCCGAAAAGCCCCTTGCCATCATGGTCCCTGCCTGGCAGGAGGTCGGTGTGGTGGGTGAAATGGCACGCCTGGCCGCAGCCACCCTTGATTACGAAAATTATCAAATCTTTGTCGGCACCTACCCCAACGACCCCGACACCCAGCGCGATGTCGATGAGGTTTGTGCGCATTTCCCCAATGTGCACAAGGTCGTCTGCGTGCGCCCGGGCCCGACGAGCAAGGCCGACTGCCTTAACAATATCATCGATGCCATCCTGACCTTCGAGGACGAGGCCAGCATCCAGTTCGCCGGGTTCATCCTGCATGATGCCGAAGATGTGATCTCGCCAATGGAATTGCGGCTGTTTAACTATCTGTTGCCAAAAAAGGACCTGATCCAGGTGCCGGTTTACCCCTATCCACCGAAATGGTGGGGGTTTACCGCCGGTCATTATGCCGATGAATTTGCCGAATATCACGGCAAGGACGTTATCGTTCGCGAAGCCCTGTCCGGCCAGGTGCCCAGTGCCGGTGTGGGCACCTGTTTTAGCCGCCGCGCCATTGTCGCCCTTTTGGAAGACGGCGATGGCATTGCCTTTGACGTGCAAAGCCTGACCGAAGATTACGATATCGGCTTTCGCCTCAAACAAAAGGGCATGGTGTGCATTTTTGCCCGCTTTTCGGTTTCCGATCCCAAACTGGCGCTTAAAACCCGCTGGGTCCCCGGTATGGATCGCACCACAACACAAGTTATTTGTGTTCGTGAACATTTCCCGCGATCTTTTGGTCATGCCGTGCGCCAGAAATCCCGCTGGATTACCGGCATCGTCTTTCAGGGCACCAGCAATCTGGGTTGGAGCCGGAAAGGCATCATCAATTACTTTTTGTGGCGCGACCGGCGCGGATTACTGACCAACCTTCTGGGTTTGCTGGTCAATGTCATGCTGTTCATCGTTCTGACCATGTGGCTGATCACGGCTCTGGTGCCCGATGCCTGGCATTTCCCGTCCATTCTGGGCGACGAGCCCCTGTTGCATGCGGTTCTGCTCAGCAACGGTATTTTGTTGCTCAACCGTTTGTTTCAACGCGGCTATTTTGTGACCCGGTTTTACGGCATTCACCAGGGTTTACTCTCCGTTCCCCGCGTGCTCTGGAGCAACGTGATCAATTTCTGCGCCAATGTCCGCGCCCTGAGTCAGGTGATCAAAACAGGCGATTCCCGCCGGGTTTCCTGGGACAAGACATCGCATGAATTTCCCTCGATTTCGGGCAGCACACAAATTCCCATTGGCCAACGCCTGATCCAGAAAGGCCTTCTGACCGCCGAACAGCTTGAGGCCGCCATCACAAGCCCCCACCGCCGCCGCCTTGGCCGTGAACTGATGCTGCGCGGGCTGATCAATAGTACCCAATTAACCGAAGTGCTGGCCGAACAGGCCAATATGGAATGGGGGGACATCAACCCCTTTGCCATCGCGCCAAAGCTGATTGAAAGCTTCCCCAGCCATATCGCACTACGCTACGCCGTTGTTCCGTGCGAACAGCAAGGCGATACCTTGATACTGGCCTGCGAACGCCCGATCAGCCAGGTGTCGCTTGGCGCCATCAGCCGTAAATTGCAACAACCGGTTTCCTGTCGTTTGGTGCCACATGGGCGCGTCACACTGGCCTTGCGCCGCTGGTACAGTGACCGCCACCAAAACGAAGAAACCCGCACGGTTCTGGAATTTGCGCAGGCCAACTGCAACATCCCCGAACGGATCGAACGCATTTGCCAACATCAGGTCATGCTGGGCGAATTGTTACAGGTGCGCGGCATTGTATCTGCCGCCTTGTTCAATCAGGCGCTCATTGATTTTGACCCGGAAAAAGAATCGCTTGGCGAACATCTGATCACCAACGGGATCATTACCCGCGACCGTCTGGAACGGGCATTGAAAGACCAGGAAGAAGAACAACATGCAGCCTATCAATTCGCACGCGGGGCCGCATAAAACCATGAAATGCCATAAAATTAGCCAGTCATTATCGCTGTTCATCATGGCACAGATGCTGTTTTTCCTGCCTGCATCAAGCCGGGCGGCCGACCTCGACACATTCGCCAATTTCCGAAGCTATCCCTATCTGGATCGCGCCTATCGCGAGGCGGCAAAACAAAACTGGGCCGACGTTGAAAAATTGATGGCACATTTGCTTTCCGAAGTGCCCAACAATAACGAGGCCCGTCATCTGATTATTCAGGCGCAATTGCAGCAGGGCGAATTTAAAGACGCCCTTGAAAATGCCCAAAAACTGCCTGATGGCGCACACAAGGCCAACACCGTTCTGGAAGTCCGCCTAAGGTGGATTGAAGCATCCTCTCCCCCCGAAGCCGAAATCCGGGATTGGCTGGATCACACGATTAAAAACGCCGATCGCGAACAAATCTGGCGTAGCTATGCCCAAAGTCTTTCGCGGCAACCTGGCGGGACACAAAAAGCGCTGGCATGGCTCGACAGTATCAAAGCCGAGCAGGATGGCGACGCCCTGCGCCGCGCACAAGCCATCTGGGCCGAAGAGCTTGACGAATGGCGCGCCGTCGTTGCCTCCCTGGCCCCGCTTGCCGATCAGGGCCGCTTGTCCCCCGATAACTGGCTTCGCCTTGCGATCGCCTATGCCCATATACAGGATGGAAAAGCCCTTAGGGCCCTGTTGCCCAGCGCCCCCGATAGCGCCAGCCAGGCAACAGCCGAGTTAACACTGGCAAAACGTGCCATTGCCCTTGGCAATCTGAAACTGGCAAAAAAATGGATCGAAGCCCTGCCAGAAAAGCAGCGTAACACGCCCGCACAGCAAGAAACCCTGTGGGAACTGGCCAAGGCAACCGGGGATACAAAATTGTATCAGGCCACCAGCAAAAATCTGGACCGTCCGTGCCTTGAAACAGCCGAATGGCTGTCACGTCATAACCATGAACAGGCCAAACAGCAATTTGCCCAATGCCATGCGGCAAACAATCCCGAAACCTGGCTGGTTTTGGCACAGCGCCTGAATGCAATTAACGCCTTGAAAACCGAACCCTTGCCCGCCCAATGGCAGGATAAACGTCAAAATGTACTGGTCAGCCTGTTGCGGGAACATGGCAAAGAGGGGGAAGCCCTTGCCTGGCTTCATCGGCAACCAACAACGATCCGAACGCTGACATTAAGCGCCCAGCTTGCGCAAAACATGAATAATGACCCCAAGGCGGAAAAATACTGGCTGGCGATCTATCGCAAAAATGGCGATATGGATGCGCTGGATCAGGCAAGTTTCCTGGCACTGAAAGACAATCGGCGTGATGCTGCCAAGCGGATTTTGGAACAGGCCTTTGACCGGCATCATGGCAAGCTGCCCGATATATTATTGCAACGCCTGGCCGCCTTTTATGCCCAGGACATCCGCAATCAGGACGTGGGACGGGTCAGACAGCTTATCGGCCGCGTAAAGGGTAAAATGCGGGGTTTGCTGTTGGCACAGCTTGCCAGTCATGATCATTGCGACATTGTCCGCCAAAGCACAAAAGGCCTGCCCGATCAGCCCGAAACCCTTTCCGCACTGGGCCAATGCGCGATGACAAAAACGCCGGGCATTGCCACGATTTATTATCAAAAGGCGGTCGATCTGGGCGATAAAAACAGCCTTATCCCGCTGGCTTATGCGCTTGAGGCCGGCGGCAGCCCAAAGGCGGCCTTGAAAATATGGCAACAGGTTACCCCCGCAGATATGAGCCAAAATGCCTATCTGACCGCAGCGCGAAGTGCGCTTGAAGCGGACCAGCCCGATCAGGCAGAACAGTTTTGGCGCCAGGCCAAAAACCTGAAACAGGCCAATGACTGGGCACTGGGTGCTACCATTGCCGAGGCGCGCAAGCAGCCAAACCTTGCCCTTAAGCGGCAAAAAGAGGCACTGGAAAATTCGCCAAATGCCGAAAATTATTACGCGGCCTCGGCCACCGCGCAAAAGGCAGGTGATATTCCCCTAAGCACCGCATGGCTAACCAAGGCCCAAACGCTTGATCCCAACAACCCGCGCTATATCGCCGATCTCGGCATGCGGCTTGCCAGCCTAGATGATGCAAAACAGCAAAACGCTGCCATCCCTTATTTGAAGAAAGCAGTGCGGGCGTATCCCGATGACTATCGCCTGCATGAAACACTGGCAAACCGGTATAACGCGATTGACGATAGTGCAGCGGCGCGCAAGCAACTGGAGGCCGCCATTGACCTTGAACAATATCCGGTCACAAGCGGTGATGATTTTGGCAGTCTGGAGGCCCGGCGCTATCGCCAGCGGCGGGCGCATGAAACGCTGGAACGCCGCGACAGCGTCACGCTCGCCAGCACCTGGTCGCCCGCCGGTACAACGGAATTGCCCCTTGGTGACAAGCGTATCGACCGCCGGGCGGCATCGCAAAATGTCCAAACGGCCTTGTGGGACCACGCCCTGGGTGACGAACCCAGCCGCAATGGCAGTACCCTGTCGGTATATGGGCGGGTCCTGACGGGCGGCAACGGCCAGGCACGCTTTGCCCAAACCCTGGCAACCGGTATTGGCCTGCGATACAAGCCCTTTGGGGATTATAACCTGAACCTGTATAGCGAGCTGTTTAGCCAGACCAACCGCAATAAAGGCGATGTCCCCGGTATCAAAGCTGGCGATATCTGGAATCCTGGCAAGCTCTCTGACGGGATCAGCGACCTTAATGGTGCCCATAAACGCGAAAATGACCTGATCCTGCGCGCCACAGCATCCTTCCTTGACCAGAACGACTATCGCAATGACTGGCGTGTGGACAAGGATAGCTGGAATGAACGCTTCATCAATCTCGACCTGTCATGGTGGACCCGGTCGGGCAACCATATGGCATTGTCGCGCTTTCAGCAGGGGCGCAGTTTCAAACTGCCAACACAATCGGCACAAACGATTATGCCCTATGGCTTTATCGAGGCAAGCGCCCAGGACCCGGACGATACCTGGCGCCAGGATCTGCGCACCGGGGTCGGGGTTCGCTGGCAACTTTATACCAACGATGACAAATACAACGCCTATCGCACCCGCGTTCATGCCCGCCTTGAATACCAAAAATCACTGGGCGGCAACCTGTATGAAGGCGCGGATGGTGTTCTGTTCGGACTGGAGGTCAATTTCTAATGCCCATTTTCCGAACGATCCTTTTGATCGCCATCATGCTGTGTTCGTTCAGCGGACTGGCACAGGCAAAAGATGCCCCGGCACTGTTTTACCAACCCCAGGAAACGGACCGGCACATCACCCCGGCACAGTGGAAAAACATCTGGCAGCAAACCCGTGCCAATGGCTATGACACAATTATCGTGCAATGGACATCCTATGGTGACACCGATTTTGGTGGCAAAAACGGGTGGCTGGCAAAAAGCCTGCAACTTGCCCAGGCGGATGGCCTGTCGCTGATAATCGGCCTGCATATGGACCCGGCCTATTATAACCGGCTATCGGAAATCGATACGGCGGGTACTGGCGCCTATCTTGAAAATCAGTTGGGATTGTCCCTCAAACAGGCGGATAGTGTCCGCCAGAATTGGGGCCTGAACATTACCGGCTGGTATGTGCCCCTGGAACTTGATGACTGGAACTTTGCCCAAAAGGCCCGACGCGATATTATGACCCAACGTTTGCAGGGCCTGGCAGACCGTTTGAACCACCCCTTGCATATCAGCAGCTTTAGTGGTGGCAAACTCACCCCGGATGCCTATGCACACTGGCTGGAAAGCCTGGATGCGGCGGGTATTCATGCATGGGCGCAGGATGGTGCCGGTACGGGCACTCTGCCCGCCTTTGCGCGGAAAACTTACTTAAAGGCACTGCCTTGCAAAATCGGCATTGTGCTGGAGGCCTTTCGCCAGACCAGCAAGGAAAATGAACCCTTCCGGGCAATACCGGCACCCGCCGATACCAAGCAAACCCAATGTCACCCAATAGCGGTTTTTGGGCTGCGTTATATGCCCTGGGCAAAACCGTTTTTCCGGCCATAAAAAACACCCCTGTTGGCCGATGCCAACAGGGGTGTGCAGGAGCATGACAGGGTGTTTATGGATCGGTTATTGAACCGAAATCGGCATTGTATCGTGGGTATAATTGGCAAAATCGGTGCTGGCCGTAATCATCGGCAGGTTCGGGTCCAGAAGCTCGTTGATCTGCGAAATCTGCGATTTATCCAGCGTACCGGTAACCTGATGGATCAGCGCATAATTCAAAAGATGGCTATAAATCGCGGCCAGAGCCTGACGCTCCATTGCGAACAGATCTTCATCTTCGTCCAGCACATCAAGCACGGTTGACTGGCCGGCATCAAATTTGATTTTCACCGCATCAACAATACGACGATGGGTTGCCACACCCTGTACCAGGGCCTTGATGCGGTCCGGGCCATTGACCAGTTCATTGATGGTGCCGGTAACGGTTTCGCGCAGTTCACGCAGGTAAATAGCCCGCTGATAACGGGCCTGGTCGACCTGGCTTCTGGTTTCAAGGGCTTTGTAGCCCTGGCCACCCGGGTTAAACAGCGGAACATTCAGGCGCAGAATGGCAACACCTTCGTGGGTCAGGCTGCCGCCACCAAAAAGCGACCCACCGGAATCACGGCGGGTATCGGTAAAGATGAAATCAAAGGTCGGCATGGCCTGACCAACATCGGCCGCCAGGGCCGCACGGCGTTCATCAATGGAATAATCCATCGCACGCACACGCGGGCTGCTTTTTAGGGCCGCATCAAGCCAATGATCAACATCGGTTTCAGTCAGTTTAGGCAGTTGAACATTATTTGCCAATGTCGCAAGTGATGCCGGCAGGGTACCAACGCGACGTTGCAACTGGGCAAAGGCCCGCTGATAGGATGTGCGGGTGGCAACAACACGGGCCTGGGCTTCGGCCAGGCGGGCGGCAACCAGGTCTGCCTCATACGAGGTGGCAAGCCCCTGTTTCTGACGGGTCTCGATATCGACCTTGCGTTCCGCCATCGAGGCATGTTCGATCTGTGCCAGTCGGGCATCATCGGCAGCCGCCAAGGTGCTGAGATAGGCTTCAATCGTCTGATAGCCAACATCGAGTTTGGCCGTTTCCAGCGATTTTTTCAAACGCATCCGGTTCATGTCAGATGCCACGATCTTCATGATGCTTTGAAAATCAAAAATATGCTGCTGGAGCTGGAAGGTACGCTGGCGGTTATCGAAATTACCTTTACCAAGCGCGAACACCGTATTGTCAGAACGATCAATACGCTGCTTGACCCATTCACGGTCAAAGGTCGCCGAAACCTGCGGCAAATAGCCCATAAAGGCGTTTACCTGACCAGAAACCCCTTCGCTAACCTGTTCTTCGGCCAGCGATATATTGGGGTTTTCCGTCATTGCCATTTGATAAACAGCTGAAAGATCTTCTGCCCCCGCACGATCCGTAAAACCGATAGCAGAGATCCCCAGCACATACGCCGAAACGAGGATTTTCTTTTTCAACACCATGCTCTCCACAAGACTATTATGTTCTGTTCACTGTTTTTTCGGTGACAGGAATTCAATATGACAACCAATCCCGGCAGGAATGGCCAGGTCCGGATTTGGCAACACAACGCGCATGCCAAAAGTTTTGCTTTTGGGTTCAACAATCTGGTCAACCAATGAAATTTCGGCATCCCGCTGGCGGATCTTCGGGCCTTCAAAATGAACGACCACTTTTTCGCCCTTGTGATATTTGCCAAATTGGGCAACCGGCAGGGAAACCTCGACATAAAGCGGGTCAAGCTGCGCAATCAGCGCGATTGCCTTGCCATCAACCTGTTCCCCAACGGTCAACAGCTTTTCAATCAAAACGCCATCAATCGGGCTTTTGATCATACGGTCTGCCAATTGTGCCTTGGACAGCGCCAGTTCCGCTTTCATGATATCGATATTTTCTTTCGCGGCATCGTAATCAAGCTTGGCGCTATCGCGCTCTGTTTCCAGGGTATCGATCTCTTCCTGGGTCATCAGCTTTGCAGCGCGAAGCTTTTCGGTCCGCTTGATACGGCGTTCGGCAAATTCAAGCTGGCGTTTGCGTGCTGCCACACTGCTTTGTGCGCGCACACGAACCTGCGCATAATTTACCTGCGCCTTTTCAACATCGGCCTGCAATTCGGCAATCAGTTCGCCTTTTTTCACCCGCTGTCCGCGTTTGGCGTGCATGGCATGAATGACACCATCCACCGGGCTTGCCAGCTCCACCAATTCACTGGCCCGTACCTGGCATACATTTTGTTCCTGGCCGGCGGACGGGTTACTGGTTTCTGCGCCCTGACGGGCATTTTCCAGCAATTGGTCAAACGGGTCCGATGCCTGCTGCGCAAACGCAACCGGTGCCATGCCCCCGGAAAAAAAGCACAGCGCCAACAGCCCACGCGCAATATGTCGAAACGATAAAGTCAAACTTCAAACCTCTTTAGGAAGTTGCGGCGGACAACGCGGTAAACCAGCACGGCAGCGGGTTCCCATCCCAGATCAAATCTTACATGTGTACGATCCCCGTAATTTTCAGGGGCCAGTCCCTTGCAACAATCAATCGTGGCAATAAAAACCGGGTTGATCAGTTCGGGCCGTTTGTTGGTTTCAGGTTTCAAGGCAAAAGGCCCGCCGCCCTCAAGCGACAAAACCGGGCTGGGTAGTTGCAGCGTGGCACTGGGGGACCATGATTTTACCGTGCCCGGCACCACATCCCCCATGTGACTGGCAAAGCGCAGTTCCACGCCGCGCAAATGATTCTGGATCACATCGCCATCAACGGCGGGGACGGCCGCCTTGATAACCGGTGTCATCCCCGGTTCAAGGACAAAGCCCGCCTCGCCGCCGCGCGGCAGGAAACGGCCAATCAGGTCTTCGGCATCGCCGACCTCAAAAATCCCGTCATGATTTGCACGAATGGAAAGTGCGGCGATATCGCGGGTGATGCGGGCAAAACGTTCCTGCGCATTGATCAAACGCTGACGGGTAATCGAGGCTGCGACCTGATCGGTCGCCTTGTCCGCATCAAGCTGCAATTTCAACGCTTCGATTTCCGCCGTCAGCTTGCGACGTTCCGTGACCAGCTTGTCATTTTGCAAGGTCATTAACAGGTCGCCCTTAAAGACCTGCGCACCACTTTTTTGATGGATTTCGCGAATAAAGCCGCTGGAGCGCGCGCGCACCGCTGCATCATCGGGCAACCAGACAACACCTTGTGAAAGTATCCGGTCTGGCACCGGCACAAAGGCCAGTGCAACCAGCCCACCTGCCAGCATCAAGCCACGAATAATCGACCGTCGACGTTTGCCCTGCAGGGTCGGGCTGGTCAGCAAAAACGTACTTCCCTTGATAACGGGCATGGCAAACATGTTAAAAACAGTCCAGCCGCCCAACAATGCCCCGACAAAAAAGTACTTTTCAGCCAGATGGATCGCGATGGTCACAAGGATCATTGACCGATAGGCAAAGGAAAAAGGCGCATAAAACAGAAACCACCGCCGTTCGGAAGGCAGTGCATCAAATTCATATTCCCGATCCAGTCCGATAATGTATCTCTTGATCAGGTAACTGTAATATTTGGTGGATTTCAGCGCGAGATTGGGAATTTCAATCAAATCGCACAGCAGATAATAGCTATCAAACCGCTGTAGCGGATTGCCGTTAAACAGCAAGGTCGAAACGCCACTAATGATCATGACATTATGCGCCACCGCCCGCACAATGCCCGGTTCGGCGGCCACCCAGACAAACATGGCAATCGATGCCATTGTCAGTTCGACCAGAATACCCGCCCCATCCACAAAGGCGCGGTGCCATTTGCTGCGGAAAGTAATGCTTGAGGACGCATCAACATAGGGAACCGGCACAAACAGCAGGAACATCAGGCCCAGTTCACGCACATTGCCGCCATAATGGCGCACGACAACCGCATGGCCAAATTCATGCACCAGCTTTAAGACCGGATACACAAACCAGACGATCATAAGGTTTTCGGCACTGATAAAGCGGTCCAGGCCCCCTGCGGTCAGGGTCTCCCAGTGAATACCGGCCATAACAAGGGCCGATCCCAGCAACAGCACGAACAAAAATGCCGTAATCGGGCTGAAAACCCAGCGCATTGCCGGTTCAAGATGATCCAGCACACGGGTCAGATCACATAGCGGGATGCGCACATAAAGCGGATTTTTAAAAGGCGCAATCTGCTTGGCCCGGCGCATCTTAACGATACGCTGCTGTAAAACTACCGTATTGGGGGCTTCGCCAGTGCGGATCAGTTCCAAAGATTTCAACTGATCCACGATCTGGGCAAATTCGGCATCGTCTGCGTCAATTTCGCCCTTCTTTTCAAGATCACGGCGAATATCAGCCAGCGGTGTAACGCCATCCATCCGGCGAAGCAACGCATGGGCAGCTGTTGTTAAACGATGATAGCGATTAGACAGGCGGTCATGCGCAATATAGGCGGCCACATTGTGATAGACGTGACGGAAAAACGAAATGTCGCTGCGCACCATCGGCCGCAGGCCAGACAGCGTTTCCCAACGCGATGGCTGAACGGGTGCCATCGGCGACGACATCATGTCTCGTCCCGCTTCTGTGGCCAGCATATCACTCATGGCAGAATCCGCCACAATTGCAGGCGCGCCCAGTCCCACAGCGGATGGGTATAAATCCAGAAGATCGATTTGGGCTGCGTTTCAACCTTAGCAACACCGCGCATACCCGGTTGCAGGTCTTGCTGCGGGTTTAACAGCAGGGCTTCGACATTAAAGTAATTTTCGCCGTCGCTGGCCTCGGAAATTGGTGAAATACGGTCAACGGTAATTTCATCAAGACTATTGGGCCGGGCATGCAGCAACAACACACCTTCCTGCCCCACCGCGATATAACGAATGTCCTTTTCATTCACCTTCAATTTCAGGCGATATTCGTGCAGGGGGCTCAGCTCGAACAGAACATCGCCTTCTTTGACCGGCGATCCGATTTTTTGGGATAAATCCCCGTCAATCACATAGCCGCTAAATGGTGCCTGCAATGCGGTTCGCGCCAACTGGCTTTTCACCAGTTCCAATTCGGAAATCGCCTGTTGCATCCGGGATCGCAAAATCCGCGCTTCCGACAGGTCACCTTCACCGGTCGCCGCTTCAATTTTGCGCTGGCTTTCCACAATTGAACTTTGCAATTCAAAACGATGCAATTCCAGTTCGCGGGTTTCCATACGGCCCAGAACATCACCTTTCTGAACCACATCGCCCGCGCGCACCAAACCTTCGGCGATAAAACCGTCAAAAGGCGCTGGCACGGCCCGCTGAACCAGGCCTTGCACCTCGGTTTCGGCACTAACACGGTAGGGCATATGGATGATCAGGCTTGCGGCAAACAGCAACACAATCACGGCGGCAATCGCCTTGATCCGGGTATGATGCAAACCAAACACCCACCCCATCGCCCGATTGGCACGCCGGAAAAAACGGTTAAAACTGCTGCGCGATGCCGCCATTTGCAGGCCAAAGGCCGGGGCGACCAAACCGGAAATAACACCGCCCAGCGCCTGCACCCGCAAGCTTTGATCCAGATTGCATTCAATCTGAACAACGATGATGCCATCGGCAACATCAGGCAACACCACCGGCCAGGAACCCACCCATGCCTTTTCACGGCCTTCAACCAGTTTGGCGTGGCTTTCGGTGGCCGTTTGCGAACTGCTGCCCGCCCCGGAAAAGTAAACCGGCGCATTCTGGTAGACCGCCTCGCGCATGGCATCGACAATCAGATGCACCCGGTCGCTTTTGGCGGTTACCGACGCAGTATGAGACGAGCCAAGAATACGAACATGACGCCCCTTGACCAGACCAATGGTGACACGGTTGGCAACCAGGTCATCGGCCATAACGGTGGCACAGCTCGTCGCACCTGCTTCTATGTCGGTACAGGAAAGCAGGGCGGAACTGGCGTGCTGACCATACCGCAGGGCCACGGTTTCGGCCGTGTCACGATATTGCTCCCCACGCCAGAAACCCGCCAGCCAAGCGGCATTCCATTGCAGACACCGCATGGCAAGGTTCAGGCGCTGGGTATCGGCGGTTGGCAACACAACGCCAACCGCGCCTTTCAAATCGTCATCAACAAAAATGACGTTTGAAACATAACCAGACCCCATTTCGGGGTTGGTGGTGGCAACACCACTGCGCACAACAAGACTGCGCTGGACAACCTGTGTCAGCGCCGCGCCGGGAGTGTTATCGGCACCCCGATAGGCAGCGACGCGAAAATGCCTGTTGGCACCTTCGGCACTGTTAAAAGCCACGACAATTTCGCCAGGCTTTACCCCCAGAACAAGTTCCAGATTGGCACGGCACAAATCAATCCAGCCATCGGCCAGATCAGAAAAAGACCGGGCCGATGAAAGCTTGCGCCATAAGTCAGGAGAAATAAACCCCGACGCATCGCCAAGTGGCGGATTACCGGGATGAGTGTTCAAAATGCCCCCAATCCCCGATAATCTGTCCCACGCACGTCATCTCCATTCCCCTCAAAACAGAGCCTTCCGGCAAACACGACGTTAATCGAGTTTGCCATAAACGCGTTCATATTCACCCAGCGTATGATCCAGGATCTTCTTAAGACGTTTGGCGGCAAACGGGCTCATGATGATGCGATCGCTCAGCTGAACACGCACATCACCCTGCGCGCTGCTCCAAACCTGGCTGGTGCCAAACAGGAACATGACCTCTTCACGCGTGCTGGCAACGTTCGAGACGTTGGCATAGGTGCTGCGCATGTTCGAATCATCCCAGTTGATTTTGCGCTGGTCTGCATCCGTTGCGACACCCGACTGCGGTTTGGTATTCTCGGTCATTCTTTGTAAATCCTTACATTCACTCGTAAATTCAAATTAGCAGCGCAATGGCCTGGTTTATGCCGCCTTGGCTGCCGATGTCTCTTCCAGTACCGGCTGGGTCATGCCCTGTGCCAGTTCAGGAACAAAAACCGGTGCCCCGTCCGCTGCGGCATCATTCAGCCACAGGCCGGTATCCGCATCGAACACAAGCGACGTTCCGCCAGACGGTGCCAAAGAGGCAAAATCAACATACCGGCCATTTTCATCGAGCCAGAGGAAAGCCCCATCCTGCGGTTGTGCCTCCGGATCAGAAGACGTGTCACCATCATCAGACTGCGGCGCCGCGCCATCCGGCGCCCCTGCTGGCGCCCCTTCCGGTGCAGAACCTGCTGCTGTTGCGTTATTTGATGCCGGTGCCGTCGGATTTCCAGACCCTTGCGATGCAGAACCTGTATCCGGCCCCGTTGTTGACTGGTCATTAACACCCGCCGGCGTATTGACCGGACCATCAAACGACACAGACGGTGCGTCACCCCCCTGGGCATCCGATGCGTGAGACGTCGGTTCAAGCACGGTTGCCCCTTCGATGAATTCGGCAATCGTGGTCTCGGTGACACTGCTGGTCCTTTGCGGAATCATCGATTGCGGGATCGTTAACGCATCAAACGTACCACGCGGCCCCAGATTGGTGGTTTGTGGCAAACCTGTCGTGCTCTGATTTACCGCACCAAAGCCGGAACTTGCAGGCTGCTGTGTACTCGAAGCAGGCTCGATTGGCGACGGATTAGGATCAGTTCCTTTATCCTTGGCAAAATAGGCTGCCTGCGGCTGCAGGATCGGATCCCCCTGGAAGGCCGGGAACTCGGTTTTCGAGTTACGATTTGCGTCAATCCGGAATTCACCGTTTTCGATCTGAACCAGGTCGAGTTTTTTATCGGCAACGATGAAGTTCGGTTGCTCGCCCCCCAGGATAAAGTCAACACCCGAGCCGGAATCGAGGGTATCGTGACGACCGGTGAACGATTCCGTCGAACGGGCCATTCGCGGCAGGCTGTCGTGATATTCCTTGCCCGGTTCACGCGGGACGAAGCCATAATAAACTTCGCCTTCGTCACCGATCAGAATATCGTCATTGGCCCCGCCGAACAGATCATCTTCAAAGGCCCCGCCGATCAATTCATCATTGCCGGCATTGCCAAACAGGATGTCGTTGCCGTTATTTTCAGCAAGCAGTTCCTTGGTGTGAATTTCAAGACGATCAGTGGTGTCACGGTAAGTGGCTCCACCCTGGTCGCCAATGATGGCGTCATTGCCATCATTCCCTTCCATGTAATCATCGAACGACCCGCCGATAATGATGTCATTGCCATCATTACCAAAAATGGTGTCATCCCCGCCCACGGCCTGATTACGGGTTTCAAGGGTGAAATGCGTGCCGAGATCCCAATCTTTCTTTTCTGCAATCACAAAGATGGGCGAAGCATCCAGCTTGAGAGACCCGGCATCGCCAAGAATGACGTCATTGCCAGCACCCGCAATAATGGTATCGCCTGCCTGGCCGC